>JARRLH010000217.1:0-5559 GCA_037387205.1 Desulfofustis sp. | reverse complement strand
CTTGCCCTGGGCCTGGGCTATCAGGGGGCGACGGTGGTGGTTTCGAGCCGGAACCAGCAGGCCATAGATGCGGTTGCCGAGAAAATTTCCGCCGAGACCGGCAGCGAGGCTGTGGCCGTGGCGGCCGATGTTACCGATGAAGCCAGCATTCAGGCCCTTGTTGATACGGTTGTCGATAAATTCGGCAAAATCGATATCCTGGTCAACGCCATGGGTATGAATATCAAGCGGGACGCCTTTGACTATCCGCTCGAAGACTGGGACAAATTGTTCGAGGTTAACGTCAAGGGTACCATGGCTGCCTGCAAGGCAGTGGGCAAGGTGATGCGCGATCAGCAGGGCGGCGCCATTGTGAACCTCTCATCAGTGCGCGGCATTCGGGGGTATACCGGCGGCAACAGCGGCTACTGCGCCACCAAAGGCGCAGTTGAACTGATCACCAAAGCGCTGGCCCTGGAGTGGGCGCCCAGCGGGATCAGGGTCAACGCCCTGGGCCCGGCCCTGGTCATTACCCCCGGAACCAAGCACATAGCCGAGGATCCTCAGCTGGCTGCCAAATATGCCGCCGCCGTTCCACTGGGCAGAATAGGCTTGCCTGAAGATATGGTCGGGGCAGTGGTCTATCTGTGTTCGGACGCGGCCAGTTTTGTCTCCGGTCAGACCATCTATGTCGACGGCGGACTGACGGCTGCCTAGCGAATCGAATCAACGAATGACTCCGCGGCCAGCGGAGCAGTGAGGGTAACGCAATGACTACAGCTGATATTTTAAGCCGGGCCCGACAGGAGAAGAGGGCGGTGCTCACTGAAATCGAGGCCAAACAGATCCTCGGCGAGGCCGGCATTGAATGCACCAGAACCGTGCTTGCGGCCAGCAGAGAGGAGGCCGTGACCATCAGCGAGGAGATCGGTTATCCCGTGGTTCTGAAGGTATCATCGGTGGACATCACCCATAAAAGTGATGCCGGCGGGGTACAGATCAATCTTCCTGAGAAGGAGGCCGTAGAAAAGGCCTACGATGAGATCATGACCTCCTGCCGGGCTTACGCTCCCGGCGCCGCTATCGAAGGGGTGTCGGTTCAGGGTATGGCCAGAGCCGGAACCGAGATCATCATGGGGATGATCAAAGACGGCAGCTTCGGACCGGTGGTCATGTTCGGTCTCGGCGGCGTCCTGGTGGAAGTGCTCAAGGATGTGTCCTTTCGGATAGTACCGATCGAGCACCGCGATGCGGTGGAAATGACCAGCGAGATACAGGGCAGGAAACTGCTCCAGGGATACCGGGGGCAGGATCCCGCCGATGTTCAGCGCCTCCAGGAGATGCTGGTAAAACTCTCTGACTTCGTCGATGCCACTCCCGGAATCGAAGAGATCGATATGAACCCGGTGTTTGCCTACAGCGACGGCGCCGTCGTCGTCGATGCCCGCATTATTCTCAGCCAATAGCGGACAATTGCCAAAGGATAACCACAAGGACGGTGCAATCATGATGGACTTATTTTTCAAACCGAGATCAGTGGCGGTTATCGGTGCCAGTGGGACTCCGGGAAAACTGGGTTATGTCATCATTAAAAATATCGCCGACAGCGATTTTGGCGGAGATGTCTACCCGGTAAACCCGAAATCAGAGGAAATACTGGGGTACAAGGTGTATCGCTCGGTACTGGAGATTCCCGGGGAGGTGGACCTGGTGGTCACCGCTCTGCCGACTCCCAAGCTCACCGTGGCGACCATGGAAGAGTGTGCGGACAAGGGGGTAAAGGCCGTCATCATCGAGTCCGCCGGCTTTGCCGAGATGGGAGGCGAGGGGGTCGTCTTTCAGAAACAGCTAGTCGATATTGCCAAGAAACACGGTATCAGGGTAATGGGGCCCAACTGCTCGGGCATCGTCTCCCGCAATATCGTCACCTCGATTTATCCGATGACCAAAAAGGTACCCCGCGGCAATGTGGTGCTCATTGGCCAGTCCGGTCTTCTGGCCGCCGGCATGGCCTCGGACATCGTCGAAAACGAAAGCCTTGCCGTCAATAAAGTGTGTTCCATCGGCAACAAATGCGATGTCAATGAGAACGACCTGTTGGACTACTTCGGCAGCGAGGATGACGTCGAAGTGATTTCAATGTATCTGGAGACGGTTACCGATGGCAGAAACCTCACCCGGATCGCCAAAAAGGTGGCTGCCGAAAAGCCGGTGATCTTCCTCAGCGGCGGGCGCACCGAGGCCGGCGCCAAGGCGGCAATGAGCCATACCGGCAGTATCGCCTCCAACGCCAAAATAGTAGAAGCCGCGGTGAAGCAGACCGGCATGATCATGGCCGACGATTTCACCGAGCTCAAAGATTTCGCCAAGGTGTTTTCGACCCAGCCGCTGCCCAAGGGCAATCGCATCGCGGTGATCACCCTGGCCGGCAGCGTCGGGGTCAACGTATCTGATTTGTGTGCCAGCCACGGTCTTGAACTCCCAAAAATGACGCCGGAGACCACCGAAAAATTAAAGGACATGTTCGACACCCCGGTGTCGAACCCTGTCGATCTCTATTTTTCAGTAACCAAAATCGGCTTTACCAAGACTCTGGAGAACACTTTTCATGACGCGTTCAGCGATCCGAACATCGATGCTGCAGTAATCATCCTGGCCGGTTTCGAATACACCCAGGAAGCGGAGCAGAAGAAGATAATTCAGAAAATTGTCAAAGATGTCGGCAAGCCTGTGGTCGTCTGTATGATCGTTGGCTACAACCGTTATAAAAACGTCATCATGGATGAGCTGGGCAAGGATCTGCCGGTCTTTCCATCGTTGATTTCGGGGGTAAAGGCACTGAGTAAATTGTGTGAGTACGGCATTCGCCGGCACGCGTTATCAGACTAAAGGGGAGAGCAATGGCCTACGACAACATCATTTACGAAAAGCAAGACAATATCGCCGTCATCACCTTCAACCGGCCGGAGGCGATGAATGCCCTGAACATCCAGACCAGGGCAGAATTTGCCGAAGCTGCCCGGGATGTGGAAGAGGATGAGAATATCAAGGTGCTGATTCTTACCGGTTCCGGGAAATCGTTTGTAGCCGGCTCGGACATCAAAGAATTTCATGCGACTACCCCGTTTATGGCCCACAATATCGTCAGACTCGGTTCAATAGTCGAGAAACTGAGCAAACCGGTCATTGCCGCAGTAAACGGGTTTTGTCTCGGAGGAGGGTGCGAGATTGCCATGGCCTGCGATCTGATCATCGCCTCTGAAAAAGCCAAGTTCGGTCAGCCGGAGATAAATCTGGGTATCATTCCGGGCGGCGGAGGCACCCAGCGGCTGCAGAGGCTCATCGGGCCCTGTCGGGCCAAAGAGCTGATTTTTACCGGGGACATCATCAGGGCCGAGGAAGCGGATCGGATCGGCCTGGTCAACCGGGTGGTACCCATGGACGAACTGATGGACGCTGCCAGAGAAGTAGCCGCCAAAATCGGTGCCAAGAGCTCGGCTGCCTTAAAACTTGCCAAGCAGGCCATCAACAAGGGTATGCAGACCAGTCTTCAGGACGGGCTGGACTATGAGTATGAGATGTATGCCCTGGCGCTTTCACTGGAGGACAAGGAAGAGGGAGTGAATGCATTTCTTGAGAAAAGAAAGCCGAAATTTGTCGGCCGCTGAGCTAGCTAAGTACGGAAATTTATAAATCAGATTTGAGCTGGAGAGGAGTCAGATTATGGAAAACATGGCAAATACAGTGGCGCGAATTCCCAACCTGGTGGATTGGTCGACTGGTGAAATCAGGCTGATGAGCGCCAAATGTAATTCGTGCGGCACCTATTTTTTCCCCAAGGAGCACTACCAGCATCGTCCCGGCTGCTCGCGGGAGGGTGTAGAAGATGTGCTTCTGCCCAGCAAGGGCAAGCTGGCGAGCTACACCATTCAGCATTATCCCTGCCCCCCGCCCTTTAAAACCGAGAAGAAAATCACCCCTTACGGTATCGGGCTGGTTGAGTTCGAAGAAGAAAATATCCAGGTGGCAGGCATCATCACCGATACCGATCTGGAAGCACTTGAGTTGGGTATGGAAATGGAAACAACCACCCTGGCGATGTATACCAACGAAGAAAAACAGCAGGTGGTGACTTGGGCTTTTAAAGCTGCTAAGTAGCAGATTTGTTAAACTATTGAGGAAATGACCATGAGAGATGTCTATATAATTGGAACCGGGATTCACCCCTGGATGGGTTTCTCCGAGCAGGTATTCGCCGACTTTGCCGCGGTGGCGGTTGAGGGCGCGCTGAAGGATGCCGCCATCGAATGGCAGAAGATTCAGTCGATCATGGCCGGGATTTTTATTTACGGCGGCAACGCCGGTCATCTTTCCGGCCAGTATCTGGAGTCGATTTTTGGCGAGACCGGAATACCGGTGGTGAACGTGTACAACGCCTGTGCCACGGGATCGGCGGCTATCAGGATGGCCTACAACAGTGTCGCCGCCGGCGAAACCGACACCGCCCTGGCCTTTGGCGCCGATGTTTCCCCGAAGGGCTTTCTTACCGCCAAATCGGACAATGCCGTCCAGGACAGGGACGTGATCCGCTGGAAAATGGGCGGCATGCCCAACCCCATTTACTGGGCGCTGGAATGCACCAAGCGGATGGCCAAATTCGACACCACCGAAGAGGATCTGGCCCTGGTCAAGGTGCTGATGAGCGAGTATGGCTCAAAAAATCCTGACGCCCGGTTTAAAAAGGCCTACAGTCTGGAAGAAGTGCTGAACTCTGTCTACGTCTGCGAGCCTCTGAGGCTCTTCGAGATCTGCCCGGTCAGTACCGGAGCAGCGGCCCTTATCATGACGGCTGACGAAGAGCTTATCAGCAAGGCCGACAATCCGGTGAAGATCAACGCCACCACCATGGGCAGCGCCATCTATGGCGACCCGACTATCCGTATCTCCGCCCTCTCCTGTCCGTCGGTGGCCGAAGCACCAATGCTCAGTGAGAGCTACTCAGCCTCGAGGCAGGCCTACGAGAAATCGGGAATCGGCCCCGAAGACATCGACGTGCTCGAATTGCCCGACAACAGCTCCTGGCACTACCTGGTCTATCTCGAGACCTGCGGCTTCTGCGGCGAGGGGGAGGCGGATAAGATGCTGCGGGACGGCGACACCAAAATCGGCGGCAAACTGGCGGTCAACCCGAGCGGCGGTTTTTCATCCCATGGCGAGGCCCTCTCGGCCCAGGCGATCTGGCAGGTTATCGAGTGCGCCAATCAGCTCAGGGGACGCTGCGGTGAGCGACAGGTGGAAGGCGCTAAGGTGGCCATGGCCCAGACCTATGGGTTGATGGGCAACAGCGGCACCACCATAATGACTATTTAAGATTCTCTGCGGCCGGCAGGTCCCCCATGGCTGGCGGGATCTGCCGGAGCGCCGCCGGCCATCAATAAGTCCTTGTTTCTTCTCTTGCATCGCCAGGAAGTTGTGCTTTGCAAGAGTCGGTACTATCTTCTTGCCATCCTTATATTTTCCCGCGGTAGCGGGGTTTCCCCTTTACTGGATCGGTAGTGATCCTGGACAACAGGAGCAGAA
>JARRLH010000216.1:0-5563 GCA_037387205.1 Desulfofustis sp. | reverse complement strand
GAGCTTTCTTAATGTTTCCATGAAACTCCCTCCCCAAACGAGTCAGTCGACAAATCTATCAGCCGGTCAATTCTATGATCTCTATATTCAACAAGTCGGCAAGCTTTCTTAGAGCCGGCCGATGTTCCCCGTAGACAATGGCTGTGTGGTGCTCGAGTCCAGCCTTCATCAGATTATCCAGCACCTCGCCGATGGGGCTGTCAAGCCTGGCAACTCCGGAAGTGCCCGAAAAAGCAAGTGGCGCTCGCACCATTTCACCGCCGCCCAGGACCATCGCGGCCCTGTCATGGCCTTTGGAGAAACGAGCCATGGTAATGCGCCCCGGTTTGAGCGGAAACTCGTTGAGCAGGGAGTTTCATGGAAACATTAAGAAAGCTCGGTATTGTGCTGGACAGGGTCAATGGGGTGGTTGAGAAGATTGCTGTCAACATGGCCTGGGTAATGCTCCTGGCCATCACCCTGCTCAATATCGTCCAGGTATTTTACCGCTATGTGCTCAACAACGCATTGTCCTGGTCCGAGGAAGCCTCCCTGTGGATGATGGTCTGGATCACCTTCGTTATCCTTCCCGTGGCCTATCACAAGGGGTTGAATATCTCGATGATGTTTTTCAGGGATATGCTCAAAAAAAGTCGATTTGAGTTCATCATCCGCTGTCTCTTTCACTGCATCGTCATCACCATTGCCGTGGTCTGTTTCTATCAGGCCTGGATAATGTACAAAGGCGGTTTCCGCATCGAGCTGCCGGCCCTTGAAGTGAGCAAAGCCTGGGTGTACGCGATCATGCCTCCCGCCTGGCTGCTGCTGATCCTGGCAGCCCTCGGCGGCATAGCCAAGGATTTTATCGGCGTAGTCGATCCACAGGCCGGTCGCGCCGGAGAGCTGGCCGGTGAAGCCAGTGCAGAGGGAGGGAGTCAGCCATGATGTACTTCATGATTTTCCTGGTCACGATGTTCGGCGGTCTTGCTGTAGTCTTTGCACTGCTCTTCGGCCCCGGCCTGGCTTTTGTCATCGACGGCAAGATGATGTTTATCAAGCTTCTCTATTCCCGCTTGTTCAATGGCGTCTACAGCCCCCCGCTGCTGGCCCTGCCCTTTTTCATCGTGGCTGGAGAGATAATGAATCAGGGCGGCATCACCAAGAATCTGGTCAAGCTTGCCCAGGCCTTTCTGGGGCACCGGCGGGGCGGCCTGGCCCAGGTCAATATCGCCTCGTCCATGCTTTTCGCTGGTCTTTCCGGTTCGGCGGTAGCCGACACCTCTGCCCTTGGCTCAATGCTGATTCCAGCCATGGAAAGAAATGGCTACACCAGGCGCTTTGCCGCCGCGGTCACCGCCGCCAGCTCAGTCATCGGCCCGATTATTCCGCCTTCCGGACTAATGATTCTTTACGCTTTTGTGATGAATGTGTCGGTGGCCGGTCTGTTTGCCGCCGGTCTTGTTCCCGGTATTGCCATCGGCGTGGGACTGATGCTCCTTACGTCCTATCTTGCCAAGGTTCGCAGTTTCCCGGTGGCAAACGAACCAATGCCATGGAGTGAGCGCGGGAAGGCGCTCTGGGATGGCATTATTCCTATGATGACGCCGGTCATCATGCTGGGCGGCATCCTGGCCGGGATCTTTACCCCCACCGAGGCTGCTGCGGTCGGTGCCGGCTATGCCCTGATCGTGGCCCTTGCCACCCGGCAGATGAGCTTCAAAGACATTCCCCGGGTCTTTACCTCGGCAGCCATTTCCTCGGGCGTAATCCTGATGCTGGTCGGGGCAGCGGTCAGCTTTGCCTCGATAGTCAGTTTTTATCATACACCTGAGAAAATGGCCAAATTGGTGCTTTCCGTGAGCGAAAATCCCTATGCGGTTTTCTTCATGGTCAACATCTTATTGTTCATAGTCGGTATGTTTCTTGATGCGGGGCCGGCCATCCTCATTCTCGGACCGATTCTGGGGCCGGCCATGGTCCAGGTCGGAATTCATCCACTGCACTTTGCCGTAGTCATGTGCGTAAATGTGACCGTGGGGCTGGCGACACCGCCGATGGGGCTGGTGCTCTTCGTGGCCGCCGGTCTGAGCCGTGAATCGCTTGAGAAAATTGCCATTGAAATGATCCCGTTTCTGCTGGTGGAATTTCTGGTTATTTTTCTTATATCCTATTTCCCGATACTCACGCTGTCGATCCCCAACTGGCTGGGATATCTTGATGTTCCCGCAGCGGCCAGCTGGATACTGGGCGGGGTCGGGGGATAGTTAACCCGTTAATCTTGAGCACCACAAAAAAGCGGCTTTGAAAGCGTGAGGTTCTTCAAGGCAGCCACAACCACAACTGGAGGAGTAAAAAATGAAAAAAGTACTGGTAATGCTGATCGCTTGTTTCTTCGTTTTCGGAGTGACATCAGTGTACGCAGCGGATCACACCTTCCGGGTGGTCCATCTGTCCAACCAAAACGACGTAGACTATGACGGTGCGATGGTCTTCAAGGACTATGTCGAGGCCCGCTCCAATGGCAAAATCGCCGTTGAGATATACTCGGGTGCTCAGCTCTGCGGTAATGCCGCCGAATGTTATGAGGCTACTCAGAGCAACATTATCCAAATCCACCAGATGACCATCGGCGGCATCTCCGTCGCCTTTCCGGAACTGCAGGTGCTGGATCTGCCCTACATGATGGACAACGATGCAGTGGCTGAAGAAGTTCTGACCGGACCGTTTCTCAACGTTCTCCGTCAGCACGTCCTGGCCAAGGGCGGTCCCCGCATCATGACCATGACCAACACCGGCGGGTGGAGAAACATCGCCAACACCAAAAAGCAGATCAAGTCGCCGGCCGATATGACAGGGCTGCGCATCCGCACCATCAACTCGCCGCTGCAGCAGACCCTGGTTAAAAACCTCGGCGCCTCGGCAACTCCCGTCGCCTGGCCGGAAGTCTACACCTCTTTGGCGACTGGTGTTATCGACGGATCCAAAAACGGGATAACCGACATCGTCGGCATGAAATTTCATGAGCACATCAAGCATATGACCCTTGATGGACATGCGTATATGGCGAGCCTCTGGATCATGAATGAAGATACCTACCAGGCCTTGACCCCGGAACAGAAGCGCTTGGTCAATGACGGGTTCAGAAGTCTCGGCCAGGTCTGCTTTGCCTTCCCGAAACGACGCTCCATCGAAGCTTATGAGGAGTTCAGAAAGGCAGGCGGAACCATTTATGTACCGACCGCCGAGGAAAAAGATGCCTTCAGAGAAGCAGCTGCTCCGCTGAAAGAATGGTACACCGACAAGTACGGTGCCGAAGGTGTTGAGCTGCTCAAAGCTTACGAAGCGGCAATCATCGAGGCAGAAGCAAAGCTCGATGCCGAACTTAAACTCAACATGTAAGTCTAATGTAAATTTCTCGAAGTTGACGGGCGGTCTGGCAGTTGCTGCCGCCGCCCGTTCTTAATTTACCGCGAAAAAAGTGGATCCGCCAAAAGATGAGCTCTAAAGTCAACTACGCGATAATCGGCTCCGGCATGATGGGCCGGGAACACATCCAGAATATTTCCCTGCTTGGTGATACAGAGGTAACGGCCCTGTGTGAACCCGATGCTCAGCAGCTGTCGCTGTCGGCAAAGCTGGCGCCTGATGCCGCCGTGTATAAGGATTTTCGTGATCTCATAAAAGATACCACGGTGGATGCCTTCGTCATTGCCTCACCCAACCACACCCATATTGACATTCTTAAAGAGATCCTGGCCAACGACTGCCGCGCAATTCTGGCCGAAAAACCGCTCTGCACAACGGTGGAAGACTGCAGAACGATCGCCGGACTGGCTGAGAATTACCAGGCGCCCATCTGGGTTGCCATGGAATATCGCTATATGCCGCCGGTGGCGGAATTACTCACCAGAGTGGCGGCTGGTCTTGTCGGAGACCCCAAGATGATCGCCGTGCAGGAACACCGGTTTCCTTTTCTTAAAAAAGTCGGCGACTGGAACAGATTCAACGTCAACACCGGTGGTACGCTGGTAGAGAAATGTTGCCACTTTTTTGATCTGATGCGGCTCATCGCCGCGGACGATCCGGTGAGGGTCTACGCGTCGGGGGCGGCAGACGTGAACTTTCTTGAGGAACGCTATGGTGGTAAAACTCCCGATATCATCGACAACGCATTTGTCATTATTGACTTTGCCTCCGGGGTGAGGGCGTCGCTGAGTCTCTGCATGTTTTGCGATGGTTCCTACTTCCAGGAGGAAATATCAGTGCTTGGCGCCAAAGGTAAACTCCAATGTCTGGTGCCGGGGCCAGATCGGTTGTGGGCAGTGGATAACCTTGATGACCTTGGCCACTCAACCGGCTTCACCGGTGAACATCGTGAATCTGAAATTATCCATAGCCCGCGGAGCCCGAAGGGGCCAATCAGAGAGACGGTGAAGGTGGATACCAACCTGCAGCTGGCAGGCGACCACCAGGGCTCCACCTTCTATCAGCACCGCAAATTTCTCGATGCAGTGCGCCGCCAGGGCACGGTTGAAGTGACCGTCAATGACGGACTGCAGGCGGTTTTGATGGGTTTGGCGGCGGAACAGTCGATCAGGGAGCATAAAGCTGTGGCAATATCGGCTTTATAGACACTAAAGGATAACTCACTGAGGACATTTGCTGATCTTCATTGAGATCCGCAATTGAGTATCGCAGGCAAACAGCACTTAGGCTGAAAACATTTACCCTGGTGATACATGAAAAAGGATACCAGTTCAAAGGTTGTCGGGCGACGTGGGGAAATCGCCAACGTGGTCAATGCCCAGGGATACGCGAGTATTGAATTTCTTGCCGATAAGTACCGGGTGTCCACCCAGACGATCCGTCGGGATATCCAGGCCCTGAGCGAAGAAAATCTGGTCACCCGTCTGCACGGAGGGGCCGGCTCGGTATCATCGCTGGTTAACGTCAGCTACGATGCCCGAAGGATATCCATGCTCGAAGAAAAAGAACTTATCGCTGCCGCCGCCGCTACCCTTATTCGCTCGAGCCAGTCGATTTTCATGACGGGCGGGTCGACCATGGAGATTGTCGCCAAGCAGCTCTCCCAGATCCCGACTCTCTGCATTATCACCAACAACATCCACGCGGCGATCCATCTCTACAGCAAGAAAGATATCGAGCTTTTAATGCCGTGCGGACGGGTGAGAAACCATAACGGCTGCATCATAGGTCCGGCCACCATGGAATTTATTGCCAATTTCCAGACCGATTTCCTGCTTATGGGCATCGGCGCCATCTCTCCCGAAGGGCTGCTGCTCGACTACGATTACGAAGAAGCGATGTTGATGGCCAAGATGATGAAGAACGCCCGGGAGGTTATTCTGGTTACCGACAGCACCAAATTTGCAAAGAGTGCGACCGCCCAGGTCGGTCACCTCAGGGATGTGTCCTATCTGGTCACCGATCGCCAGCCTCCTGCTCCGGCCTCTGACCTGATAAACGAGCACAATGTTTCCCTCATCATCCCTGAAGCGGGCTGACCTGCCTGACGAGTTTCATACGTCGAAATTTTTCCCCATGCTTTAGCGCGCGTCTGAGA
>JARRLH010000215.1:5608-6281 GCA_037387205.1 Desulfofustis sp. | reverse complement strand
GGCCGCTCATTCTCTTCGCCCAGGAGGCCAAGGGGCACGGCGTTCCCGAAGTAATGCAGGCCCTGATCATCAGGGGCGGTAGAATCAGGGCGCGGGTGGCGGCGGCCAAGATTGTCGCCTCGGCCCTCTGTATTGGCACCGGCGGCTCGGCCGGACGCGAGGGACCAATCGTCCAGGCCGGTTCGGCCCTTGGTTCAAGTATCGGTCAGGTACTGCGCCTCTCCGACGACAGGATCAGGAACCTGGTGGGCTGCGGCGCCGCGGCCGGCATCGCCGCAACTTTCAACGCCCCCATCGCCGGGGTGGTGTTTGCCATCGAAGTGCTGATGGGCAACCTGCAGGTCCGCTCCTTTGGCAACGTGGTCATTGCCGCGGTCTCCTCGTCGATCGTCAGCCGTTTTTTTCTGGGTGCCCGCCCGGCCTTTTCCATCCCTGTCCATTCGCTCGTTTCCCCGGCCTCACTGATCTTCTACCTGATCCTGGGCCTGCTTTCCGCCCTTGTCGGCATCATGTTCATCCGCATGCTCAACCGGGCCGAGTTGATCTTCGACAACTGGGATTTCCCCCAGCTCTACAAGCCGGCGATCGGCGCAGCGCTGCTCGGCGTCACCGGCATGATATTCATGTATCTGCCCGGATCGTCGGGGATCTTCATGCCCTATATGTACGGTTC
>JARRLH010000215.1:0-5569 GCA_037387205.1 Desulfofustis sp. | reverse complement strand
CTTCATCGAGCAGGTACTGCTCGAGAACGTGCCCTTCTGGATTCTCTTCCTGCTCATTTTCCTGAAACCGCTGGCCACCTCTTTTACCCTCGGTTCTGGAAACTCGGGCGGCGTCTTCGCCCCCTCTTTGTTCATCGGCGCCATGCTCGGCGGCTGCTTCGGCATCATCCTGGAACGCTTCTTTCCGGAAATCTCAGGCGGAGCAGGAGCCTATGCCCTGGTCGGTATGGCGGCTCTTTTTGGCGCCACCGCGCGGGCCCCGCTGACCGCCATGCTGATTGTCTTTGAAATGAGCAACGACTATCTGATGATCCTGCCGCTCATGGTCGCCGGTATCACCGCCACCTATTTCGCCCAGTGGCTCCATCCCGAATCGATCTACACCCTCAAACTGGCCAAGCGCGGCATTCGCTTCTTCGAAGGCCGCGATATGGATATCATGCAGGGGGTCAAAGTCGAGGAGGTGATGCGCACCCGGCTGACCACCATTCACAAGGACAAGTCGGTGTCCGAGCTGATGGCGCTGTTTCAGGAAACCAATTTACTCGGCTTTCCGGTGGTTGCCGAGGGCAACCGGCTGTGGGGCATCATCACCCTGCAGGACGTGCACCGGGCACAGTCACGGGAAGGCTTTAACCCGCGGGAGATGAAAGTCGCCGACCTGGCCATTGAGGGGCCGATCTCGGTTTTTCCCGATGAACCAATTTTCGTCGCCATCCAGAAGATGTCGCCCCGCGATCTGGCCCGCCTGCCGGTGGTCTCGCGGGACGGCTCCATGCGCTTGGTCGGTTCGATCAGCCGCAGCGACATCTTGCGGGCCTATGATGTCGGTATCGTCCGCAAGCAGCGGGGCCAGCTGGAAGAGCAAGAGATCACCCTGCGCTCCTCAACCGAAACCGGGTTTATCGAAATTGCCGTAACCGAGGACAATGCCTGCTGCGGCGACCAGGTCAAAGACCTGCCGCTGCCGGAACACGTCACCCTGGTGTCCATCAAACGGGGAACGAAAATGATCATTCCGCGGGGACGCCACAATATAGAAGCCGGGGATATACTCACCCTGTTCGGCCAGCTGGATGAGATGGACCAACTCAAGGACTCGTGCAGGTAGCGGTGCGTCTCCGTCCCTCTTTTCTCAGACTTCGAGAAAGTCGATGATCCCCTCGGCCGCGGTCCGTCCGTCGGCTATGGCGGTGACCACCAGATCCGCGCCCCTGACCGCATCGCCGCCGGCAAATATGTGCGGTACGGAACTCTGGAATGGATAGGGTCCCTCAGTTGAGGCTCTTATCCTGGCATGCTCGTCGAGCTCAAGGCCTAGTTCCCTGACCCAGCCCTCCGGATCGGGCCGGAACCCGAACGCCATCACCACCGCATCAGCCTCCACCACTTTTTCACTCCCCGGCACGATCTCCGGTCGCGACCTGCCCGAGGAGTCGGGTTCGCCCATCCTGGTCTCCACCATTGTCACCCCGCTCACCCGATTGCTGCCGTCGACCTCGATGGATACCGGCTGCAGGTTCCAGAGAAATTCAACGCCCTCGGTCCGGGCATTGGTTACCTCTTTGGCCGATCCCGGCATGTTGCGCTCGTCGCGGCGGTAGGCGCAGGTAACCTTGGCAGCGCCCTGACGCACCGCAGTTCTGACACAGTCCATGGCGGTATCGCCGCCGCCCAGGACGACCACCCGGCGACCGCCGAGGGAGACATACTCGTAACGATCGTAGGGGTACTCCTTCTCACGGCAGATATTGGCAATCAGATAGGGAAGCGAATCGTAGACTCCGTCGGCGTCCTCGTTGTCGAAACCACCCCTGATCGCTTGATAGGCGCCGGTGCCGATGAAAACGGCGTCGAACTCTTCGACAATTTCCTGAAAGCCGATGTCCTTGCCGACCTCGATATTGAGCCGGAAGTCGATGCCCATATCGCTGAACACCTGCCGCCGTCTGGTCATCACCTTTTTTTCCAGTTTGAAATTGGGTATGCCGAAAGAGAGCAGGCCGCCTATTTCCGGGTACTTGTCATAGACAACCGCACCGACGCCGTTGCGCACCAGCACGTCGGCACAACCCAGACCGGCTGGCCCGGCGCCGATTATGCCAACTTTTTTACCGGTTGGCTCCACTCGCGACAGATCCGGCCGCCAGCCCATCTCGAAGGCGGTATCGACGATGTATTTCTCCACCGCGCCGATGGTGACGGCCCCGTACTCGTCATTCAGGGTGCAGGCACCTTCGCACAGCCTGTCCTGGGGACAGACCCGGCCGCAGACTTCAGGCAGGCTGTTGGTCAGATGACACAGTTCGGCGGCTTCGATGATTCTCCCCTCACCGGCCAGCTTCAGCCAGTCGGGAATATAGTTGTGCACCGGGCATTTCCATTCGCAATACGGATTCCCGCACCCCAGGCAGCGATCGGACTGCATGCGCGCCTGGTTCTCGTTGAACAGCCGATAAATCTCGACGAATGAACTTTTCCGGGTCCTCAGCGAGCGCTTCTGGGGTTCGACCCGTTCAACTTCCAGAAACTGAAAAACATTTTGGTCCATGTGCGCTTCCTTCCAGTGGTTACTGCCAGCCCCCAGCCCCGCCTATTGGGTGGTCAGCAGAAGTTCGTTGGCCGACCGCCCCCGCTTGCCGAGCAGATCCTCGACCTTGAGCCCCTTTGGCTTGACCAGTTTGAAACGTTCACAATAGCTCGGGAAATCATCCATAATCATTTCCGCCCGTTCACTTCCGGTCTCGTTGAGATGGGCATCGACGATGCCGCGCAGGTGCTCTCTGAGCAGATTGAGATCCTTCATCGGCAGCACGTCTACCAGGTCGGTGTTGACCCGTTCTTCAAAGCGGCTGAACTCGTCAAACACGTAGGCGAAGCCGCCAGTCATGCCGGCTCCGAAATTGATCCCCGTCTCGCCTAAAATGGTGACCACGCCGCCGGTCATATATTCGCAGCCGTTGTCGCCGATGCCCTCCACCACCGCTCGGGCACCGGAGTTGCGCACCGCGAACCGTTCTCCGGCGCGGCCCGCGGCGTAGAGCCTGCCGCCGGTGGCGCCGTACAGACAGGTATTGCCGATGATCACCGATTCATGGGTCTTGTAGGACACCCCGAGGGGCGGCCGTATCACCAGCATGCCGCCGGCCATACCCTTGCCCACGTAGTCATTGGCGTCGCCGGTGAGTACCAGCTTGAGACCGCCGGCGTTGAACACGCCGAAACTCTGCCCGGCCGTTCCCTGCATTTCGATGGTCAGCGGCGCATCGTCCATGCCGCGGTCGCCGTGGCTGCGGGCGATGACCCCGGACAGCCTGGCCCCCACAGAGCGATCGGTATTGCGGACCACCACGTAGCCGCGACCGCCGCTCTTGTCGGCCACTGCTGCGCCGAAGCGTTCAACCAGTTCGAGGTTGAGGGTGCCGGCGTCGTGGGGATGGTTGCGCTGCTGGTTGAACAGGGCCGAGCCTTTCGGTACCGTCGGCTGCACCAGCAGGTCGTCGAGCACCAGTTTGCGCTGCTTGTCGTTTTCCCCCTCAAGGATCTCGAGCAGATCTACCCGGCCGATCAGCTCGGTGAGTCTGCCCACCCCGAGCCGGGCCAGCCACTGCCTGGTCTCGGCGGCGACAAACTTAAAATAATTCATCGCCATCTCCGGCAGTCCCTTGAAATGATCGCGGCGCAGGGTCTCATCCTGGGTCGCGACCCCGGTGGCGCAATTGTTGAGGTGACAGATGCGCAGGTACTTGCAGCCCAGCGAGATCAGCGGAGCGGTCCCGAAACCGAAGCTCTCGGCACCGAGAATGGCCGCCTTGACAATATCGAGGCCGGTCTTCATACCGCCGTCCACCTGCAGCCGCACCTTGTGGCGCAGCCCATTCTCCACCAGGGCGAAGTGGGTTTCAACCAGCCCCAGTTCCCACGGGCTGCCCGCGTATTTGACCGAGGAAAGCGGGCTGGCCCCGGTGCCGCCGTCATAACCGGAAATGGTGATCATATCGGCATAGCCCTTGGCCACCCCGGTGGCGATGGTGCCGACGCCGGGCTCCGATACCAGCTTCACTGAAATCTGGGCGTCCGGATTGACCTGCTTGAGGTCGAAGATAAGCTGGGCCAGATCCTCGATCGAATAGATGTCATGGTGCGGAGGCGGCGAAATCAGGGTGACTCCCGGCATGGAGTGGCGCAGTTTGGCGATCATCGCCGTGACCTTGTGGCCGGGAAGCTGCCCCCCCTCACCCGGTTTCGCCCCCTGGGCTATCTTTATCTGGATCACCTCGGCGTTCATCAAGTACTGCGGGGTCACCCCGAAGCGACCCGAGGCGACCTGCTTGATCCTGGAGACGCGTTCGGTGTGATAGCGTGAACTATCCTCTCCGCCTTCACCGCTGTTCGAAAAGCCGCCCAGCCGGTTCATGGCAATGGCCAGCGCCTCATGGGCCTCACTGCTCAGGGCGCCGATGGACATGGCGGCGGAATCGAAGCGCGGGTAGAATTCTTCCTCGGCTTCGACCTGATCGAGTTCGATGGGCTTGTCGGCAAGCTTCAGGGCCAGCAGGTCCCGCAGACTCGAGACCTCCCGCTTGTTGACCAGGTCGGCGTAGCGCTGGTAATCTCCATAGTCCCCGCTTCTCACCGCCTTCTGCAGGGTAGTGACCACATCGGGGTTGTAGGCATGGTATTCTCCCCCATGCATGTACTTCAGCAGGCCGGCACCCTTGAGCACCACATGTCGCTTCCAGGCCAGACGGGCGCGGGCGGCGCTGTCCGCCTGGACGTCTTGAAAATCGGCGCCCTCGATTCTGCTGGTGACGCCCCGAAAGCAGAGTTCCACCAGCGCCGAAGAGAGGCCGACCGCCTCGAAGAGCTGAGCGCAGCGGTAGGAGGCGATGGTCGAAATACCCATTTTCGACATGATCTTCAGCAGCCCTTTGTTGATGCCCGTCCGGTAATTGACCAGGACTGAGCGCAACGGCAGCCTGAGGGCCTTGTCGTCGACCATTTTGGCCAGAGTCTCGTAGACCAGATAGGGGTAAATCGCGGTGGCGCCAAAGCCGATGAGGACGGCAAAGTGATGGGGATCTCTTGCCTCAGCGGTTTCGATGATGATATTGGCGTCGCAGCGCAGGTTATTTTCGGCCAGCGCGGTCTGCACGCCGCCCACGGCGGCGGCCGCGGGAATGGGAAGCGTACCGGGTCCAATGTTGCGATCGGAGAGAATGATCAGGACCGCCCCGCTGCGGGTCTCTTCCACCGCCCTGGCAACCACCCGCTCGAGAGCCTTCTCGAGCCCTTCCGAGACCTCGTAGTTGAGGTCGATGATGCAGTGGCGGTAATACTCGTCATCCAGTTCCTTGAGCTGCTGCAGGTCGCTGTAGACCAGCACGGGAGACTGGAACAAGACCCGGTTGGCATGCCCCATGGTTTCGTCGAAAACATTCTGTTCCCTGCCGATGCAGGTGGC
Organism: Desulfofustis sp.; assembly: GCA_037387205.1. Lineage (GTDB taxonomy): Bacteria > Desulfobacterota > Desulfobulbia > Desulfobulbales > Desulfocapsaceae > JABDQA01. The sequence goes on along the minus strand of JARRLH010000215.1, from coordinate 105 downwards.
CAGCGACATCACGTGCTGCTCGCGCAGCGGATCGATGGGCGGGTTGGTGACCTGGGCAAATTTCTGCCGGAAATAATCGAACAACAGCCGCGGTTTGTGGGACAA
>JARRLH010000214.1:0-5601 GCA_037387205.1 Desulfofustis sp. | reverse complement strand
CAGGCTGTTGAGCGGCGTGGCGATCAGGGTGGCGACGCGCACCAGGGGCAGCCCCTGGTCAACCTGCATCTGATGCTGATGCTGATAGGAGACGGCCAGGTCCGCTTTGCCGGCAGCCACAAGTTTGGGCGGATCATTGGGGTTGGACGGGGCAATGAACTCCACCTCCAGGCCCCGGTCCCGGAAGTAGCCCCTTTCCTGGGCCACGAAAAGCGGCGCGTGATCGGGGTTGATGAACCAGTCGAGCAGCACCGTCAGTCTGTCGGCGCCGCAGGCGACATTGGTCGAGAGCAGCAGCCCCAGTGCGGCAGCAAGGGAGTAACGGAAGAGATGTTTCATGGTCAGATTCCTTTTGAGGGTTCCCAGTAAATAGTTTTGTCCAGCAGATAATCCACGGAAAAATAAATGAGCAGGGCGGTGACTGACAGCACTGCCAGCGCGGCAAACATCACGTCCACCTGCATTCTGGCGTTGGCATGCAGCATGTAGAAACCAAGGCCCGAACTGGAGCCCACCCATTCACCGACTATTGCTCCGATCGGAGCGACCGCAGCCGCTACCCGCAGCCCCGAACCAAAAGCCGGCAGGGCGGAGGGAATAATGATGTACCTGAGGGTGGCGAGATGGCCGGCTCCCATGATTCGGGCAAGCTCCAGCAGGTCCGGGCTGGTTCGGCGCATACCCTGATAGAAGGAGGAGGCCACGGGGAAAAAGATGATCAGCACCGCCATGGCGATTTTTGAAGCCATGCCATAGCCGAACCAGAGCACCAGAATGGGCGCCAGGGCGAAGACCGGTATTGCCTGGCTGATCACCAGTACCGGCTGCATCCAGCGTTTGAGCAGCGGCGAGATGATCATCGTCAGAGCACAGGATGAGCCGAGCAGGGTGCCGATCAACAGACCGGCAATAATCTCGAAAGCTGTCGTTTTCAGATGTTTGAGCAGAAGCGGGCCGTGGTCTATCAGAGCCTGAGCGACCGGCAGCGGGCCCGGCAGGATATAGGGCGGGACCTGAGTGGCAAGGACCAGCAGCTGCCACAGGCCGATCAGGCCGGCTGCCAGAACCATGAGGCGCAGCGCAGCCATCAGTGGTGAACCTCCAGAAGCAGCTCTAAGAGGCGGCCGTAATGCTCGAGTACTTCGCTGCTGTCCGGGCTGCGGGGCGGTCGGGTATGAAAATCGATGGTCGTTTTCACCTGAGCCGGAGAGCCGCCCAGAATGATAATCCGATGGGCCATTCGCAGGGCCTCGGCCGCGTCATGGGTGACCAGAACGGTGGTGGTTCCCCTGGTCAGTTCGGCCGACAGATCCTGAAGTTTGATTCTGGTCAGGGCATCGAGGGCGGAAAACGGTTCATCCATCAGCAGCACCGACCTCCCCTCCATCAGCGTTCGCAGCAGCGCGGCGCGTTGGCGCATGCCGCCTGAAAGCGCCTGGGGAAGGGTCTGTTCGAATCCGGCCAGACGCCCCCTGGCGATCAATTCCCCTGCCCGTCGCCGGTGAGAATCACTCAATTCACCCCGCAGTCTGGCGCCAAGCATGACATTGTCGATCAGGCTCATCCAGGGCAGCAGCAGATCGTCCTGCCCCATCCAGGCGACCGCCGATGCTTCAGCGGGGCTGAACTCAACCGTTCCCTGGCTGTTGAACCCCGTAGCACCCGAGATAAAACGAAGCAGGGTGGACTTGCCGCAGCCGCTCGGTCCGAGAATACAGCTGGTCTTGCCGGCGGCGATGTCGAGGCTGAGGGTATCAAACAGCGGAGCATCGCTGCCGAATCGCAGGGTAAGGTCTCTAATCTGTATGGTCGGGGCGCTCACGTTTAGTTTTGGGGGCGGCAGCTCGGGTTTCTATTTTTTCTCTGAGGAAGCCCGATCTACGATGCTTTTCAGCTTCTTCGAGGCTTCAGCCGGATCGTCTGCAGAGACAATGGCGGACACCACTGCCACTCCGTCGGCACCAGCTGCGATAACGGATGCAGCGTTCTCCTGATTGATGCCGCCAATGCCGACCAGGGGAATAGCGACCAGCTCGCGGATCTTCCTTATCCCTTCGAGACCAAGCGGCGGTGCGGTATTGGTTTTTGTGGGGGTGGCGAAGACGGGGGAAATCCCGATATAGTCGGCGCCTTGCTGGGCGGCCTTGAGTGCATCCTCTGTTGATTCAGCCGAGATACCAATCATCAGTGCCTGGCCGGCGATCTTCCTGGCCATGGCAATGGGCATGTCGCTCTGGCCGAGGTGAACCCCGTCGGCCTCGACGGCCAGGGCCACATCCAGCCGGTCATTGATAATCAGAGGTATGCGGCGGGCTCTGAGCAGCGGCCGCAGGGCCAGCGCCTCGTCGATGAATTCCCTGGTCCCGCAGCTCTTCTCACGAAGCTGTACGCAGGTTACCCCTCCAGCTGCGGCTGCTTCAACGATCTCGGCGGTGGATCTGCCTTTTGACAATGACCGATCGGTGACCAGATAGAGGGAATAGTCGATCATCGGTGCTCAGCCCCCGATGATTTTGCAGCCGGCGACGATATCGTCAGGACCGATCTGGTAGAGCGCATCGAGAAGGGCCGTCATAAACGAACCGGGCCCCTGGGCGGTCTCTCCCGCCCGCTCGCCGGCGAGACCGAAAAAGGCAAGACCTGTGGCCGCAGCGCTAAGCGGATCCGTATCGACGGCTGCAAAGGCGCCGATTATCGCGGTTGCCGAACAACCCGTTCCCGTGACCATCGGCATCAGGGGGTGGCCGTTTTCGACTCTGAGGATTCTCGTACCGTCGGTAATGAAATCGACGGGGCCGGTAATCGCCAGTGTCGCTCCAAGTTCCTTGGCCAGGACCATGGCGCTGCCCTCTGCTTCATCCACCGAGTGGAGTGAATCTACCCCCTTGCTCTTTGAGTCTTCATTGTGCAGGGAGAGAATCTCGGAGGCATTGCCTCTGATGATCGAGACATTGGTTTCGGCGGCGATGGTCTGGGCCGTCTCGGTGCGCAGTCTGGTAGCCCCGGATCCCACCGGATCGAGCACGATGGGCGTTCCCAGTTTACTCGCTTTTCTCCCGGCTGTGAGCATTGACCTGATCCAGCTGTCGGAAAGCGTACCTATATTTATCACCAGCGCACCGGCAAAACTGACCATTTCCTCCACTTCGTTTTCGGCGTGGGCCATGACCGGTGAAGCCCCGGCAGCCAGGAGCACGTTGGCCGTATAATTCATGACCACATAGTTGGTGATATTGTGAATAAGAGGCTTGTTCTGACGAATTTTTTCGATATTTTCGGCACATCTCACCGCTAGATCTGACATGGCGTCACCTTTCTTTGAAGATTAATACAGCACAGGGAATGGCGTGCGGCAAAGCCCGGGGGATAACCAGAGAGAACAAACTGAAAAGAAAAGCGTGAACTGCAATTCCCTACGCTGGCATTAACCAGATCAGGTTCTATGGGTATCATCTCAGGCCCGTAGGCCACCCCTGCGAAAATAAAGCATCACTACACAGCGCCATAAGCCCATCCATCACTTGACTCATAACCCAGTGTATATAAATGGTTTATAAGTGGTTAATCAGGGCCTGTCAAGTACGGTCAGGGGACAAGCTGCAGGTTCTAAAACGACAATAATGGGTATTTTAATGCACCCTTTTTGCTTTTTTTGAAAATGGTGTTTATCCCTTTCGAGAACGGTTTGATTATTGTTTCGATAATCATATTTTATAATAATACCAATATAATGGGGTGAATTATGCTGGCCAGCGACAAGATAGCAAAGGCCTTCGAGGCCATCTGCGAAGAAGTGGATAAAATCAACAAGGACGATCTTTCAGGCAAAACCAGGAAGCGCCTCAAAACCATCGTTTCCATCGCCAAACATCAGAGCGACATCAGGGGCGCGAAAAAGGGCAGCTGTAAGGCCCATGCCAAGAAGTGCGGTTAATCAAGCAGAACGGTTGCCATCCTGCGAGGGGGTCGAACTGCAGTGTTACAGCTATCTGCCCCCGGCGCTGCTGAGTGTTATAAAAACCTGCTACTGCTCGTACAGCTCTATGACCTCCTCTTCCGCCAGGGCGTCAGCTATCCATTCCTGCAGGGAGGCCAGCGACAGCATCGCCTGCATGTACTCCTTTTCGACCGCGCCCACCTCGATGAGTTAGCTTTGAAAGCAGCAGCCGCACCTCCTCGAATTTTATGTCGACTGTCTCAGAAGCAGCCAGCCCCTCAGGGACCAGGATGAATAGTTTTTATTACCGATAACAAGCGTGTACATGGTGTGTTCCGGGATGATCGATGGTCGGGTGAATTCGATTTCTGCAAATGGTGCGAGAGGTACCGATAACCATTCTAGTGAAATCACCTGGCCTAATCAATCGTATTGTTGTACAACCGGTAGTGCACAAGGAGAATGACATGAGTCTCGAGTTGTATATCGGGTTTCTGCTGGCTTCGAGCCTGATCCTGATTATTCCTGGGCCGACGATCATTCTGGTCGTCAGCCAGGCCATTGCCCACGGCAAGAGGTCCATCCTGCCGCTGTCAGCAGGTGTGGTGGCTGGGGACTTCACTGCCATGACCCTGTCGCTGCTTGGGGTGGGAAGCCTGCTGAGCGTATCGGCCGAGCTCTTCAACATGCTGAAGTGGATCGGGGCGCTTTACCTGATCTACCTGGGAATCAAGCTTTGGACTTCAAGGCCCGATGGTGTTGAGATTTGTTCGGAACTAAAAGAGAGCACGGGGCGCTCCCTGTTTCGGTCGTCGTTCATCGTGACCGCCCTTAATCCGAAGAGCATTACCTTCTTTATCGCTTTTTTCCCGCAATTCGTGAGCAGCTCGGGAGCCATTGGCCAGCTCTTTCTGCTGGGGTCGACCTTTCTCACCCTGGCGGCCTTCAACGCCCTGATGTATGGGCTGTTCGCCGGCCAGTTCAATGACATCCTGCAGAAGCGGTCGGCTCGACGGTGGCTCAATCGGGGCGGCGGTTCGGCCCTGATAGGTGCGGGTATCGTCACGGCTGGTCTGAAACAGGGTTGAGCGGAGCAGAAGGGCAGGACCTATGGGCACCTACCAATGGGACAGCAGGGATTATGAACTCCATTCCCGGGCCCAGCAGGGCTGGGCCCGGGAATTGCTGGGGAAACTGTCCCTCAGAGGGACGGAAAGGCTGCTCGATATCGGCTGCGGCGACGGCAAGGTGACCGCTGAAATCGCCGGTCTGCTCGGCGAAGGCAGGGTAATCGGTATCGACAGCTCGGAATCGATGATAGCCTTGGCGACCACGCGGTATCCGCCCGCAGATCACAGCAACCTGAGCTTCAGGCTCATGGATGCAGTCAATATGCATTTCGACGGCCTCTTCGATGTGGTATTTTCCAATGCCGCCCTGCACTGGGTGAAAGATCACCGACCCGTAGTGAGATCGATCTCCTCGTGCCTCAAACCCGGCGGCAGGATCCTGCTGCAGATGGGAGGGCGGGGCAATGCCGGGGCCGTTGTCGAGGTCCTGGACAGACTGTTGGGGCTGCCCAAATATGAACGCTATTTTGCAGGATTTGAGTTTCCTTATGGCTTCCATGGGATTGAATATTACCAGGACCTGCTGGCTGAGGC
>JARRLH010000213.1:0-5611 GCA_037387205.1 Desulfofustis sp. | reverse complement strand
ACCCGCCGAAAACCCGACCCGGGGTTCCCTGGATGCCACCGAATGGCACACACTCTGCCCCGGAGTGTCCGCTTCCCGGGCGTTCCCGTCTCGCCCATGACGGTCCCGGGCACCCTCCCCGGCCCACACGCGGCCACTGTATCTAAAATATTGTTATGAATATGTCCCGCATGATTCGGAAATCCGTTGTCCTTGATGGAGTTTTTGGAATATCTCGCACCATTTTGATAGAGAATTGTTCAAGAAGTCATATCTGCTCTAATTTTGATCCGTATGAGTGAAAGCTGTACCAGGAATCACACTAAGCATGGTCAAGCGAGATGCAACCACCCGCATGCATGATCAGGGGTTTCAGCTAGGGATAACTCGGTCAAAATCAGCTACGATCTGCCAAATACTTCATAGACATAATCAGGTTGTTTTTGACTATTCAGTATTCTGGAGTAATGCCGATAATATCTCTGTGTAGTTGGTTTCTCAATCTTGGTTATAGTACACCCTGATGTATTACCCCGCCTTCTGTGGCGGGGTTTTACTCTACATCTAATTGATCTTATGCAGCATTTATGGGGGTAAACCACGAGCACTCATGCATGTACTGATAGACACCAGATAGACGCACACTCGGTCTAATTTCTAAATACTGGCCATCCTGAGCCGACATCTTAATGCAGTAGTTCTCATTAAATGCCTCTCGAAATAATGAGCTTTTACAGTTCGGAAGATACTGGAATAAAATGATATGCGTGTTTTGGGAAAAGCCCTCGTTGATAAGAATCTCCTTCAGGAACTCGTACCCCTGAATGAAATCCCTGCTGAGCGTTTTCAGATAATATCAAAAAATATCATTATTGAAGAGGTGCTGAAGGGAAAGTACTTGTTCCGTAAGGGTGACAAAGACAATCACTCCATCTATTTACTTGAAGGCAAAATCAATCTGATTGATGGCTCAAACAAATTGACTGGTGAGGTCAAAAGCGGGACGAAGGAGAGCCGTTATGCTATCGCTGGGCAGCAACCAAGAGAATTTTCGGCTCGTGCCGCCAGGAAATGCGTCATAGCGCGGATAGATTCCGGCTTGCTGGATGTATTTCTGACCTGTGACGAATCAGGTGGTACCGAAGTTGTTGAAATCGGGGCTGATGACACTACGGACTGGATGACACGCCTCCTGCAAACAAAGGCATTTAAAAACCTTCCTCCGGCTATGCTACAAAGCCTGCTGATCAAAATGCAGCCATATCCAGCAGAGGCCGGACAAGTGGTTATTCAGCAGGGAGACCCAGGAGACTACTTTTATACCATACGCGAAGGGCGTTGCGTTGTAACCCGCAAGGATTCTCCTGATTCGGAGGAGCAACACCTGGCTGAGCTTGATAGCGGTGCTTCATTCGGAGAGGATGCACTTGTATCAGACGCAGAGCGTAATGCAACGGTAACCATGTTAACCGCAGGTTTGCTGATGCGCCTTTCAAGCAAAGATTTTCTCGACTTGCTCAAGACTCAGCTTGTCAAGCATGTTGAATACGAACAAGCGCTTGCTATGGTCGATGAGGATGCAGTCTGGGTAGACGTTAGAACTAAAGAAGAATATGAAACTGGATCATTCGAAGACAGCGTCAATCTTCCGCTTTCTGACCTACGTAATGAAATTGCCGAGTTGGTATTCAATACAAAATATATTATTTGTTGTGATACCGGCAAGAGGAGCGAATTGGCCGGATTTTTGTTGAGTCATAAAGGCTTTGACGTGTATGTGCTAGAGGGTGGAATACCAGATTCCTTGTTCGACACTGCGACTTTGGAGTCACAGACATCCGACGGGTCCACAACTCATGATGTGGTTAATACCGACTCCTGTAACAGATCTGAATCACATAATGATGAGCTGGCTTTATTACGAGCAGAAAACGAAAAGCTTTCAAAAGAAGTAATGGGATATCAAGCTGCTGAAACTCGGATGAAGGAACAGATAAAACAACAACGTGATGAATTATGTGAGTTAGGAGAAAAGCTGGAATTACTGTATGCCCAGATAAAAAGCAAAAAATAAGTAATGCTGTTGCTCCATGAGCAATACGCATCATCTCATGACACAGCCTTCAGACGCATTTTGAGGGCTTGATTATTAAATTCACATGAAAGTGATGGGTGTGAGTTCGGTCCGATCGGTTCGGTCCGGGATCGGTTTCGGTTTTCCGAATCCTTCATTTTCTTCGACTTACCGGGACCGAGTTCGGTATCGACGTTCGGTCGGGGGATCTCGGTCGATGGCTCGGTCGGGGAACCCCTCTGGATTCTTCAACTTACTGATTCCATGAGGATTCTGTTAGTGGGATTCATAATCCCTTGGTCCCAGGTTCGAGTCCTGGCGGGCCCACCACCTTCCGATATTTTTCATAGTGTTATGGCATCGGGGCAAAGGGACTGTCCATTGTCCGGAGTCCCTTGGTCCGAAGTCTCCCCTATGGGATTCATCGGGTTATGGCGTTGGGACCAGGGGATCGGGATCCCTTGGTGCGGAGGATTGGGAGGCGCCGGTAATACCATCACCCATATGGCCGCTGTGATTGTTGCTGGGTGGGGCTGTAAGACAAATCTCATTGAAGATCTGGCTTGGGCTGCCGCTAATAGTAACAGGCAAAGGAAGATGAAATGACCGTATTACTAGCCACAGCGATTGCTTTTATTGCCATTCTCATAGCAGAACAATTGTTCTTTACGTATAGGGACTAAGCAATCTGCAGGGCCAATAGCTATCTGAGCATAGCTATGATCATTCTCTTGCGCGAGATCCCAAACTCGCCATACATGCGCGCTATCTTACACTGACCAACATACGGAACTGAAAATCCCCGTGTCGGTAGTTCGATTCTGTCCCAAGCCACCTATTTCTCCATGTATTCTTTGACGCTGTTCTTCGTGACGGTCTCCGCGGGAATTTATGGTCCCAGTGTCACGGGTGAGGGGGGCAGTGCTCCGAGTGGGATTCGTGGTGAGGTGATGAATGGGATGGATAGGATGAGAGGTTATAGGGGCTTTTGCGTTTGCTTGCTTTTCATGGCGAGACAGTCTGACCCGCCGCTTCGCTAAAATTACCATAATCTACCCTGTAACCCGGTTATAGTTATACTGACGAATCTGTGCTCACACTCTTTGGATATTCTCTGGTAGCGCTCGCACTGATCTATTTTCTTGGTCGCAACATGTCGACAAGGTGGCGACTATTATTGTCCCTAGTGACATTATTCCTGCTCAATGCACCTACCCTATTGATAACGATGCTTAATACATAAGACCCATCAGCGTTTGAAGAGACACCCCATGGCATTCATGAGGTTATGGCGTTGGGATCGGGGGATCGGGGTGCGTTGGTGTGAGTGCACTGAGAGGCAACGAAAAGCCTGCCCCCCGTGATCGTGACGATTGTTGCCCACCAGATCAACCCAAGGGTAGACTGAGTGCGTTCCCGAGTGAGGATCCCCACATCACAAACACGGCTCTTTACGAGTAATCTCACATGGATCAAGTACAAAAAAGACTGGATGAGATAAAGCAAAAACAGCTGAAAATACAGGAAAGCATTCAGGCCGCCAGATCAAAGGCACCCTCCAAAGGTAAATCACATCTCGTTACCGCTCTCATGGGGATTGCCGCCGGTGTAACAATTGCCGTCATAGCTTGGCTGACAAACTCGCTACTGCTAACGAAGGATGCCGGGACCAGTGCGTGGGATTTACCCTCCACCATACTTGGAAAAGAGAACAGCAAGACGGATGAACGAATCGATCAGCTCCATGATCGTGTTGAATTACTCGCTGAGTCGGTCTCCAGACTGGAGATAAGATTCGATCAATTTATGGAGTCAGCCAATACATCAGGTGGCGGTACCGAGCAATCCTCCTCCACTCATATGGACATACCCGAAGATCATTCAGACAATACTGTCGAACTGGATACTTCTGGCATCACCAATTCTCAGCAAGAAGCAGAAATTACATTTGTTCCGACTCACACCGTGAAGACCAGATTGAATCTCAGGCCTTCCACATCTCTGGATGAAGCACCTATTGCCCTGCTGGGTGCAGGCACTAAGGTTAGATACATTGATGAGGAAGATGGCTGGTATTACGTAGATACTGAATTACACGGAAAGGGTTGGTGCGCTTCCGAGTTCTTATCACCCCTTCAAGAGAGCCAATAAGTGAAATTGGCTTATTGACGATCCCCGTCGATGATGTCCAGAGCCAATGCCTGAATATTGTTGATTCGGCGGTCAGCTTGCTTCCGCCGATCGTCCAGAATCCGTCCAAATACAGTTAGAATCGGAAAGGATGGTGTTCTTATCGATACTCGGCGCTCTGATTTACGCTTCTCCATATTATTATGCCTCCTCCTACCTACACTTTTCTTTATTATCGTAAATATCCTATCAAGTGCATGGTCAATTGAGCCTGGTTGAGAAATACTCTGTCTTGGAGAGACGTTGCGCTCAGATCGGCCGTAAACCAAACAAATTATGGTCCGGGTGCAGCTACCTTCACAACAGTGAGCGGTGGGCTTATTCCCCGTAGGTCTTGTATTCCACCCACACCCGGACGCTCATAATACTACGGGCCTGACCACAAGGATGATATTGTCCGTTGGTACAAAAACCCTGGTTCAGGGGCCGGGCATGAGTGTTCAATAACCGCCCCTGGTGTTTCCGCTCAAGCGGGTATTCGCTGGCTGCCTGTGTGCCGGATGATGGCTTCGACCAGATCATCGATGCAGGCCAGTCGTTTCCTTTTTTGTACCAGAGCCGCATAAATTGATTGAAGTCCTCATCAATCAATAATCGCAATGCGATAATATGCTCGGCTGTCCAAGGCAATCCTGTGCGATAGGCCTTCATGAGCCTCCAGGCTTCTTCCCTAGTCATACCCAGTTCCTTGTTCATAAATCCCTCAATCACCTTAACCCGGTTTATTTCAATTCTACAGGACAACCACACGGGCAATATTGTCCTTTTGTATAAAAAAAGCCCGGCACTGTGACCGGGCGTAATGACTCTTTTGCTTTTCTTGATTTACGGAGAAACGGATAACTGAGGGGACACCCGTTGAGAAATAGATTACGGATTGGCCAGTCAGATAAACATTGGCCTTTGGTTCAATGTCAGAGCCTCAGCCCGAACCCCTCTAAATTCTCGAGAAATGAACTGGTAGTGCTACCTGCAAGATGGGCGATTGATCAGAATTTTTCGACAAAACCCACTAACCACAAAGACGCCTACTAGCTACCCGGTCATGTACCACAGTCCAATTTGAACTGCATCGTTTTGGAAGTATAAATATTCTGAATCTTGTGTTTTACAGAAGTGATTACCTGCAACATTTCACATCAGTACATGAGGTGAACCTTAATGACAAAAGAAGAATGCAAGATGAAACTTAAACATGAGCTAGAAATTGGCCGTCGACTGCAAGAGGTCGGCTTATATTGGGCAGCAACAGAATCACGTAACAAGGCTCAAATTCTCCTTCAGGCTTACAAGCGCCATTTTCTGGAAGAATCAGACAACCATCACTAGAGAACTAATCATTAAGCTTATTGTGATTTCATCCTAATC
>JARRLH010000212.1:0-5640 GCA_037387205.1 Desulfofustis sp. | reverse complement strand
AAAGTTCGCAACTCCGACGGCGACATGATCGCGCTGAGCGCTTTCATCCGGGCGCGACCCGTGGTTGGTCCATACAACATCCCTCACTACAACATGTACAAGTCAATTGCCGTCAACGGCACCAACGGTCCCGGCTACAGCAGTGGCCAGGCCATCCAAACCATGGAAGAGTTGGCGGTAAAAGTGCTGCCCGAGGGATTCGGCACGGAATGGACCGATATTACCTACCAGCAGCTCAAAGCCGGCAATCTTGCTCCCATCATTTTTGCTCTGTCGCTGGTGTTCGTTTTCCTGGTGCTGTCCGCCCAGTATGAGAGCTGGTCCATGCCGATCATGGTGCTGTTGGGTGTGCCTTTGGGGCTTTTAGGTGCGGTGGTGGCGCTCCTCTTGCGCAGTCTGGACCTGGACGTCTACGGCCAGATCGGTCTGGTGATGCTCATCGGCCTGACCGCCAAAAACGGTATTCTGATTGTAGAATTCGCCGCCGAGCAGCGGCGGCAGGGTGCCAGCATTCTGGAAGCGGCCATGAAGGCGGCCCAAATTCGCTTGCGGCCGATTCTGATGACGGCTCTGGCCTTTATCATCGGGCTGATCCCCCTGGTCATAGCCAGCGGTGCAGGGGCTAATGCCCGGCGCTCCCTGGGAACCACGGTTGTCGGGGGCTTGACGGTTGCCACAATATTGATCATCTTTGTACCCATTTTTTACTATGCCATTCAAAGGTTCAGGGAGAGAAAATCGCCAAGGCAAGCGGGAGATGTTAGTCCTGAGGATCATGCCGCGGCAGTAGATTCCAGCGGAGAAACCCAGGAAACCTGAGACTATTCCTGGACATCATAACAAAGGGCTTGGACATGCAAACGACAAGAGAAGAGTGGAAGACGAGGAAGGGCAAGGTATTGTTTATTGGATCCGTGTTGATCGTGCTGCTGACGGGATGCGGTGATAAATCCAAGGAGAAAACTGTACCTCCCCCACCTACTGTCACGGTAACAGAAGTGGCTCAGCAGAAGATTCCAATCGTCATGGAGTTCAGCGGTACCATCACCTCAGTAAAAACGGTAGATATCATTCCCCGGGTGTCCGGCTATATCGAGAAGCGCTATTTTGAGGAAGGCACCTTCGTCAAAGAGGGCGATCCCCTCTATCTCATTGACCCCCGGCCTTTCAAGGCAAGGCTGGACGCCCACATGGCGCGGCTGAAAAGCGACCAAGCCAGCCTGGCCTACTGGGAAAACGAGGCGGCGCGCTACCAGCGCTTGGCCGCACAAGGGGCTGCCTCCCAGGAGAAAAAGGAAGGCGCCCTTACCAAGTTGAACGAAACCAGGGCTGCCATTGACGAGGATAAGGCAGACATCGAAAACGCCAGACTCGAGCTGAGCTTCACCCGCATAATGGCACCCTTCAGCGGGCGTATTCAGGAGACCCGCATCAACGTGGGGAATCTGGTGCAGCAACAACGGGATGTGCTGACAACACTGGTGCAGATGGATCCCATCTACGTGGTCTTTAACCTCAGTCGCAACCAGGTTTACCAGATTCAGCTGTTGAAGCGGCAAGGAAAACTGTTCTCGGTAGAGGAAATGAAGGTAGAGCTCCTGTTGCCCGACGGCAGCAGTTACCAGGAGCAGGGGAAGGTTGACTTCATAAGCTTCCGCATAAATCCAACCACCGACTCGGTCACGGTTCGCGCCGTTTTTCCGAACAAACACATCGGCACAGGGGATTACGACCTTATACCAGGCCAATACGCTCCGGTGCGGTTGATCCTGGGGGAGAACCCCGATGCCCTGCTGATTCCCGAAACAGCTTTGGTGGAGACCCAGGCAGGAATACATGTCTTTGTTGTGGGCAAAGACAACAAGGTGGAGAGCAAAAAGGTGGTAACGGGGTCTTCCTACAAGCAGAAGCGGGTAATCAATGAAGGGCTAAAACTCGGCGACTCCGTGATCATCGAGGGCGTGCAGAAGGTTCGTCCCGGCATGGCCGTCAAGCCTGAGGCGGCGGCGCCACCTAAGAGTTAGCCCGGGTGTTTCATGAAAATGCTCAAGCGAGCGCATTGCAGTAAAACGCTAAGTACGAGGTTTCAGGTTTCAGGTGTCGGGGGAGCAGCTGAAAAGATGAACATCGAACATCGAACGTCCAACATCAAATTTTGAATGGGAAAAGATGAAGAAACAGACATATGACCTCGAAGAAGGGCTGCTCGAGTATTCGGTGCGAATCATAAAAATCGTTGAACAACTCCCAAAAACCAGAGTAGGCAACCATCTTGCGGGGCAATTGTTAAAATCGGGCACTTCACCTTATCCAAACCATGGCGAAGCTCAGGCAGCGGAGTCGCCAAAAGACTTTATCCATAAGCTTCGTATTTCATTAAAGGAACTTAGGGAGAGCCAGAGATGGTTAAAACTTATTCAGCGTGTGCCACTCATCAATAAACCTAAACTACTCAATGATATTCTTCAGGAAACGGAAGAATTAATTAAGATTTTCGTTACGAGTATCAAAACGGCTGAAAAGAAGAAGAAATAGCCGTTGAATGTTCGGTATTCGATGTTTGTATTTCATTCGACGTTGGACGTTCGATGTTCGACGTTCAACTGAAAAGAGTAACTGGAGAAAGCTATGTCTGTGATGCCATTTCTTAGATGCCATCATTTGGCCGCATCCGATCGAAGCAGAGCCCAACGCCTGGCATTCGTCCTTGTTGTCTTTTTCACCCTGGCGCTTCTGGCTAGCGGCTGCATGGTGGGACCGGATTTCGTCAAGCCGGACGCAGAGGTGGAGCCGGGATGGATGGAGAAGGAAGATCCGAGAATCATGAGTGAGCCGGCGGACTTTAGCGACTGGTGGACGGTTTTTAATGATCCCGTACTGAATGGGCTCATTGAGAAAGCCTATCAGCAAAACCTGGACCTGCAAATCGCCGGCCTTCGTATCCTGGAAGCCCGGGCGCAGTTAGGAGTTGCGGTCGGTCTCCAGTACCCGCAAACGCAGGAGGTGAAGGGGGGCGCCAGCGCCAACCAGTTGAGCGAAAACGCTGCGAATGAGGCAGGGGCGGACAGATTTTTCTATGACTACCAGATAGGGTTCGACGCTGCCTGGGAGCTGGACTTTTGGGGTCGGTTTCGCCGCGGGGTGGAGTCCGCCAGTGCCAGCCTATATGCCACCATGGCAAACTATGACGACATCCTGGTTTCTTTGACCGCGGAGGTGGCGCGTACTTACGTGGTGATCCGAACGTTTGAAAAACGGCTGGCGGTTACCCGGGAAAATGTCAAGCTCCAGAAGGAATCCCTCCGGATTGCCGAGTTGCGTTTCAAGGAGGGCGTGGCGACCAAACTGGATGTCACCCAGGCCAGGGCCCTGCTCAAACAAACAGAGGCGTTGATCCCGAGGCTCGAAACCAGCCTGCGCCAGGCCAAAAACGGACTCGCCGTCCTTCTCGGTATCCTGCCGGCTGAGGTCCAAGGCGAACTCGGCGGGTCAAGGCCCATTCCCACCGCTCCTGCACAAGTAGCGGTGGGCATTCCAGCAGAGTTGCTGCGGAGACGCCCGGACATTCGGCTGGCAGAATTTCAAGCAGCAGCCCAGAGTGCCCGAATCGGGGTTGCCAAATCAGATCTCTATCCCCGTTTTTCGCTGGTGGGTTCCATTGGTTTACAGTCCAGCGACAAAGGTGGTGTTCTCGCGAATAATGCTAACTTCAGCGATCTTTTTTCTACTGACAGCATCACCTATTTCGTCGGCCCCACGCTGCAATGGCCCATTTTGAACTACGGCAGGCTGACGAACAACATCCGCGTCCAGGATGCCCGCTTCCAGCAGCTGGTGATCAACTACCAGAACACGGTTCTCCAGGCTGCTCAAGAGGTTGAAGACGCCATGGTGGGCTTTTTGCGAACGCAGGAGGAGACGAAACTTTTATCTGAAAGCGTTGAAAATTACAAGCTTTCGGTTGATATTTCTCTGATCCAGTACCGTGAAGGGGAAGCGAGCTATCAGCGCGTGGTGGACACCCAAAGATTTCTGACCCAACAGGAAGACAACCTGGCATCAACCACCGGGTCTATTGCCATCAACCTGATTGCCATGTACAAGGCTCTGGGCGGCGGCTGGGAACTGCGCCTGGGCAAGGATTTCATCCCGGCGAAGACGATGGAGGAGATGCGGCAGCGGACCGACTGGGGCAACCTGTTGCCGCCTGAGGACTTGCCGAAAGATATAGAAGAGGAGCCAGACACCGGCCAGGCGGTTAAGGTCTTCCACAAGCCGGATTTTTAGTAAGATTTCAGGTGTCAAGGGTAATTCAGGTACCAGGTGTCAGGTTTCAGGTGTCAGGAAAAAGAAACATAGAATCTGAAACCTATTGGAGCGAAGCGGCAGAGGGGAACACTGAAACCTAAAACCCAAAACCTCTGATAATGAGGTTTCTTATTTCGAATTTCGGCTACTCCACTTTTCTGGTTCTTAGGGAATATCATGGACAGAACGAAATCCCTTTCTTTAAGAGAAATTTATTTCAGAAGACGATTCTTCATTCTGGCTATCTCGCTGCTGGCACTGATTCTGATCACTCCCCTGGTTCAAGGATTTGTGGGTATTCACATTGTGTGGAACGTTTTCCTCACTGGGATCTTACTTTCGGGGGTTCACGCTGTCAGCGAAAAGAAACGGAAAGTCTATATTGCCTCGCTCCTTGCTCTCCTCATGCTCGTGTTCTTGTGGTCCGCATATCTTATGGAAAGCAAAGGTTATGTGGTGATTGTGGGGAGTCTTTGCGGCGTGCTGTTCTTTGTTTACATGATCGTGAACATTTTATTTTTCATCTACAGACAAGATAAGGTCACAAGAGATCTTGTATCTGGTGCGGTTGTAGTCTACTTACTCATGGCCTTAATCTGGACCTTCATCTATAGAGCGATAGATACAGTACACCCCGGGTCATTTACGGTTTCAACAAGTGGTATCCATGAACGAATGCGTTTTATTTACTTTAGTCTGGTCACCATCACCACACTGGGTTACGGTGATATCGTTCCCAAAACCAGCCTGGCAAGTTCCCTGGCAACCCTCGAGGCAGTTGTGGGCCAACTTTATTTGGTTACCACGGTGGCATGGTTGGTGGGTGTCCGCGTTAGCCAATCGACAGAGAGAAAATCGGCAGGTCGAGAAACGCATAAGCAAACACATCGAGAGCGTTCCGAAGCGGAGCCTTGAAACTATGGAGAGAGCACCTAGTACCCTGCTGAACCAATAGCAAATTGCCTCATGGCCATCAAAGAGTATTCAATTGCTAGACCGTACAGCACACACGTCAAGGCCACAGTGCATCGAATGATATGAGTCACAAGAGGTGCGGTAGAAACCGTGCAAGGAGAGGAGAAAAATCATGAAAGGCCTAACTAAATTCGGACTTGTGATTTTAATTGTACTGGTGATCGCGGCCGGCTGCGGACCGACCAAGGTGCAGCAGCAGAACATGACCCTCACCCAGTTGCCGAGGCCCGACCTCATCCTGATTTATGACTTTGCCGTGTCGCCCGATGAAGTCAAGCTGGACACCGGGCTCAGCGCTGATCTTATGCAGAAATACGAGGAATACAAAGGAACCTCTCGCAGCGCCGAGGAAATCAA
>JARRLH010000211.1:0-5641 GCA_037387205.1 Desulfofustis sp. | reverse complement strand
TGAGGTGGCAGCTCTTGCAGTCCAGGACACTTGCGCTGGTTCCGAGACGGTGACAGCTGTTGCAGGCGGTATCGGCAGAAGGCACGCCGGCGACATGGTGGTGACATTCAGCGCAGGAGGCATACGAAGCGTGCAGTTCATGATCGAACATCACCCCCTCGTAAATGTTGCTCAGGCCATCGAGCAGTGCGGCATCCGGTCCTTCTATCGTGGTGGCCGCCTGGTGCGGCACGCCAGCCGCGGACGTGCACAACGCCGCCGCGGCACAGAGGCTCAGTATGATCCACATCCTTTTCATGCTAATCTTCTGTTTCATCCTGTTTTTCCTTCATTTTCATATGATTTTGATAACAGCGATAGACGATATCGACCTCCTCTCCGTCGAGGGTTTCATGGGCGAGCAGCGATTCCGCCACCATATGCAGAAATTCGTTGTGCGCTTTGAGAAGCTCTCTGGCCGCCTCGTTACTGTGCTGCACCAGCCTCATGATTTCCAGGTCGATCTCCCGCAGGGTCTGCTGGCTTTGCCGCCAGAAATCCCCGGCTATCCTTTCCCCATCCTCTGGTCCCGCCCCGACGCAGGAAACGGGCCCGAGTTGCGCGCTCATGCCGAATTCACAGACCAGCCGATGGGCAATTCGGGTCGCCACCAGGAGATCGTTGCTGGCGCCGGTGGTTACCCGGCCAAAGACCAGTTCCTCGGCCAGTCTGCCGCCGAGCAGAATTTTAATCCGGTTGAGCAGGAAGGATTGGGTATAGGCATGGTGATCATCGATCGGCATCTGCTGGGTGAGACCAAGTGATCGACCCCGGGGGATAATGGTGGTCTTGTGCAGCGGGTCGGCCTCGGGCAGCAGCTTGGCGAGCACGGCATGGCCGGCCTCATGGTAGGCGGTCAATCTTCTGGCGTCCTGATGGACCACCATGGTCTTGCGTTCGAGTCCCATCACTATCTTATCCTGGGCCTCCTCGAAATCGTCCTGCTCGATTCGCTCTTTTCCTTTTCTGGCGGCATGCAGCGCCGCCTCGTTCACCAGGTTGGCAATTTCCGCTCCACTGAATCCCGGGGTGC
The DNA here is from genome assembly GCA_037387205.1 of Desulfofustis sp. GTDB lineage: Bacteria > Desulfobacterota > Desulfobulbia > Desulfobulbales > Desulfocapsaceae > JABDQA01. The sequence continues at coordinate 4,569 of JARRLH010000211.1, read as the reverse complement.
TCCGGGCGATGGCGGTCAAGTCTACCGCGCCGCTCAGGGCGGTAGCCGCGGCGTGCACCTGGAGAATCTTCAGTCTGCCCCTTATATCCGGCAGAGTCAGGGTAATGCGCCGGTCGAATCTGCCGGGTCTGAGCAGGGCGGAGTCAAGTATATCGGAACGATTCGTGGCGGCGACCACGATGATCGTTTCGTTGGTTGCGAAGCCGTCCATTTCCACGAGCAGGGCATTGAGTGTCTGTTCTCTCTCGTCGTTGGAGCCGTTGCGGTAATCGGCGCTGCGTTTGCCGCCTATGGCATCGATTTCATCGATGAAAATGATGCACGGCGCCTGTTTCTTTGCTTCTTCGAACAGCTTCCTGACCCTCGTTGCACCAAGCCCGGCAAACATTTCCACGAAATCGGAGCCGCCCATGGAGAAAAACGGCACCGACGCTTCACCCGCGATGGCTTTGGCCAGCAGGGTCTTACCTGTGCCCGGTGGGCCTTCCAGCAGCACCCCTTTGGGTATCTGCCCGCCAAGCCTGCTGAACCTGTCGGGATGCCTGAGGAAATCGATGATCTCTTTCAATTCGTCCCGGGCTTCAGTTATCCCGGCCACATCGTCAAAGGTGACCCCTGTTTTTATTTTCGAGGCGGTGGTGAAAGTGCCGGTGCGGAGAAAGCGTTTCGAGGAGGATGGCGAGCTTCTGCTGAATATGACCCAGCCGCCGAGCAGCAGGAGAATAATCAGCATCTCCCTGAACAAGGGCGTCAGCATCGGTGCCGGATGGGTCCTGATCGTGACTTCCGAGGAGTGCAGGAGAGGCATCAGAGCACTCAGGTCGGGGACGTAGGTGGTGTATTGCGTGCCGGTCCGGTCAGTCGCAGTGATGACATTCCCCTTAATCGATGTTTCCTCCAAGCGGCCGCCTTCGAGATCGTCCATAAAAGTGCTGTAGGTCTCTTCCGGCAGGCGGTTGCTGGCTTGGAAAAAAGCGAATCCGATGAGGCTGAAAATAACGATGATTATGACGATCAAGAGAGGCCGATTGGTGATCATGCTTCACCTCCCGGGGAGGCCGGCAGCTCTTTGAGACTCTCTAGATTCAAGGGTGGGTGAGTAAGCGCCGTAACGACAAGGGCTTCAAAGAGGATCTCTCTGTTGGTGCAGAGCGCGCCGTTGTGGAAAAAACAGAATTCATCAACCAGGCTCTGAGTTGAGAGGCGGGGTGACCACCGGCATTTATTGCGGCGGCGCCAGAGTTGGTAGGACGCGCAGAGCCGCACGATTTCCTCATGGTGAAATGACGAATCTTCGGTGGTGTAGATCATTTCCTCCATGCGAACGGAGGTGAACGGCGCCCGCCCCGGGGCAATTATGACGCTGCCTGGGATCACGGTCTGCCTGCAGAATCGGACGATCGCCTCCCGGCTCAATGAATCATTGAGCTGCATTTGCAGTCGGCCGGTGGCATGGCCGTGGGCGACCGACTCGATGGCGCTGAGAAGCTGTTCGTCGGTCACCGGGCGCTCGACCGGCACGCTGTCGACGAGGACTATGCCGCGACACTTTGTCCGGTTGGCCAAGGCCATGATAAAGCGCAGTTTTTTCATCCAGGCCCAGCCGGTTTGGTAGCTACTGAAACCAAGGTGGTTTTTTAATTTCATGATACTGATCGAGCAGCGCTCGCCGCTCAGCCACCAGAGTGCCCTGAGCCAGGTACCGAGGCTTTTCTTGCTGCCGTGCAGCAGGGTTCCCGCGGTTACCGAGGTAGAGCGGCCGCAGGCCCGGCAGAGAGGCTTTTCCTGAAAGCCGGATTCCGGGTGAGCGGCTCCGCAGCTTGGACAGACAAAGCCCTGCGGCCACCTGAGCCTGAACGCATAGGAAAGGCACCAGGACTCATTGTCCAGTCGGTCATCGAGTTCCACCTCGGTGGGCGGATTATTGACGATTGAGCCTATCATCCCGCTTCCTTGGCAACCGGGTTCGTCTGCACCACTGTCTTACCATCGGTAATGCATGTAGGATGCCTGATGCGCGTGTTTCTGCAGCGGCTCACGAGTAAATCGGCAGGCGCCGAACAAATTCTTGTATTCTGCCAGAAACATATATTTTTCCAATAACTTATAAGGTTTTTAAAAAAGCAATATTGAGTCCTGTAAGGAAGGCGGCTGGGGGGGCCGGGGATGGGGCGGAAGCGAGAGGGAGATGAGGTCGGCCGCGGATGGAACAGTTGTGAGCGGAGAAAGCTACACAAGTGTGGCACGGCGACGGAAATAGTGCACCACTTGTGCGGCAGGCCCTATTCCAGCGCAATGACTGACAGATCGAGCTCGAGATCCCTGATTTTTCTGTACAGGGTTGATCGATCGATGCCCAGCAGCCGGGCGGCTTTGGCTTTGTTGCCGCCGCATTTGGCCAGGGTGTCGAGAATTCTGGCTCCTTCCGCACCAAGCTGTTCTGCTGCGTCGGCAGGGCGGGGGACATGATTATCGTTTGCACCACCGGTCTTGGAAGGCGGCGCCGGCCTGATTTCATCCAGCGGAAAATCAGGATGGGTAAGATCATGGGGCAGTTCGCCGGTGGTGATGGTCGCACCCTGACAGAGCACCACGGCCCGCTCTACGATATGCTCCAGCTCCCGGACGTTTCCGGGCCAGTGATAGCTGTTCAGCATGGACAGGGCGTTATCCGAGATGCCGTGAATTTTCTTTTCCAGGGTGCGGCTGTATTTTTTGATGAAATGATCAACCAGCAGCGGCACGTCATCCATGCGTTTTCTCAGCGGCGGCAGGGTCAGGTCGATCACTTTAAGCCTGAAGTAGAGATCCTCCCTGAAACTCCCTTCCTGCACTTTTTCTCTGAGATCGACATTGGTGGCGGTAATGATCCTGGTGTCGACGACCATGGGCTTGTCGCTGCCCACCGGATAAAACGTACGTTCCTGGAGAAAGCGAAGCAGCCGCAGTTGGGTCATGGCCGATATTTCGCCAATCTCATCCAAGAACAGGGTGCCGCCGTCGGCCTGCAGCAAAAGGCCCTTGCGGTCCTTGTCAGCGCCGGTAAACGAACCTTTTTTGTGACCGAAAAGCTCGCTTTCCATGAGATTCTCGGGAATGGCGGTACAGTCCACCTTGATCAGCGGCCGGCTGCCTCTCGCTGATTCCCGGTGCAGGGCCTCGGCCGCCAATTCCTTACCGGTACCTGATTCACCGGTGACCAGAACCGTGGTGTCGACCCGGCCGACATTCTCAATCAGGGTGTAGAGGGCCTGCATCGACAGACTGCCGCCGATGAACCGATGGAATCTGTTTCTGCTGCCGGTGGCGGTCCCCGGGGGCTGTGACATGTCGCGAATGACGATCACGGCACCGCCCTGGGTGGTATCGTCAATGACCAGAGGAGAAGCGCACAGGCTGAGAATCCTCAATTGGTTGTCCGACGTCGTGCATTCGAAGCGATGCTCTTTCACTTCCGCTCCGGTGCGCAGCACCCGGAGCAGGTCGTCGCGCAAGGCGGCAAAGCCGGAGTCGGCGAACTCGGATCCGAGCCGCGAGCCGACGCCCACCCCAGGCAACAGCTCTTGGAACAACGCCTGGGCAGCCTCGTTGGCCTTGACGATGGTCTGCTGCTCGTCGATGATGACGATGCCGTCTCCGGCACTTTTGAATACCGCGTCCAGAAATATTCGGTAACGCTCCCTTTCCTCCTCAGCCTTTCGGCGGCCGATCTCGAGATATCTTTGCTGCAGGGCCAGCCGGACGGAACGCAGCAGGGCCTCTTTTTCGACCGGTTTGACGATATAGTCGAAGGCGCCGAATCTCAAAGACTCGGCTGCAGTGCTGACATCGGGAAAACCGGTGATGATGATGAACGGGCAGTCGATGTTGTTCTGCCGGGTGAATTTGAGTAGATCGATACCGGAATATTTTTCCAGAACGATATCACTGATGATCAGGTCGATCTTTTCGGTCCTGATCATGGCCAGCGCCTCTTCGTATCCCGAAGCGGTAAGAACAGGTGCGTACCCGTCTCTGCTCAGAAAGAAATGAAAGGTCTCCCTGAGACTCGATTCATCGTCGACCACCAGGATCGACCCTTCATTGGCTTTATGTGTCATCATTATTAAGTCTCCGTCACCGATCAGGCCATGCCGGGCCGACTCAGCTAAAGGTGCTTTTATCCCTGAACACCACTACTGCACCACACAACCTGCCGTCGTCAACGATCGGGGTGCTCACATACTCGACCGGAAAGTGGTCGCCTTCTCTGGTCCAGAAACAGTCGTCGGCACTTATATGGACCAGCCCGTCCCTGCAGGCCTGGTTGATCAGGCACTGCTCGGAGTCGTGCGCGGAACCGTCGGGATGGCTGTGGTGCACGAGTTCGTGGTGTGGTTTACCGATCATTTCCTCCCGCTCCCACCCGGTCATGAGAGAGGCAGCGGTATTCACAAAAGTGACGTTGCCATGGATGTCGAGGCCGAAAATTCCTTCACCCGCAGAGTTGAGAATCAGCTCCATCTGCTTCTGCAGTTCCCTGCTTTCCGTTTCGGCCTGCATCCGTTCGGCAACCTCTCTATTCAGAGA
>JARRLH010000210.1:0-7060 GCA_037387205.1 Desulfofustis sp. | reverse complement strand
CCTGGAGGATGTTCGCTGTTCCAGAAAAGCTGACCTCATCGCTGTGGGCCATACCGCCGACGATCAGGTCGAAGAGGTTCTGCTGCGGCTGAGCCGCGGCAGCGGCTTGAAAGGGTTGTCCGGTATGCGGCCCAAATACGGCCGTGTGATCAGGCCGCTGTTAGAGGTCACCCGGCAAGAGGTGCTCAATTACCTGGAGACCAACGGGTATGAATTCTGTCATGACTCTTCCAATGAATCGGTCCGGTTCCTGCGCAACCGCATACGAATGGAACTCTTGCCGCTGCTGGAAGAGCGCTTCAACCCCTCGATTCGAAACACCATTCTCAATACTGCCAGAATCCTGGAAATCGAGGAGGAATTCCTGAGCGCCGAAAGTGACCGTCTCTACAGCTCTCTTGCCATACTCAACACGCACAACCAGCCTTCAATCTCATTTGCACAAGATGCGCTGTCCGCCATCCCGGCTGCACTGCGCCGCAGATTATTCGAACGCGCCTGCTGGGAAATCGGCTGCCGACCGGATTTCAAGCAAATAGGCAAAATCGAAGCGCTGCTGGACTCGGCCGGCAGCGGACCGGAACTCCACCTGCAGAGCGGCGTCAGGGTTGTACGGCAGCTCGACTCCCTGCTTTTCACCACCCTGGCAGCGAATCAGCATCCCCGGGAGCAATTGGCACAAGCAACCGAGTTTCGACATGATATTCCCGGCCCCGGTACCTACCTTGTCGCCGAGCTTGACCGGCGACTGGAGATAGAAATCATCGACGACAATGTCCTCGACGATCAAACTATGCGAGTGGACGCGGACTCGGTCGATTTTCCCTTGCGACTTCGATCCGTTTTACCCGGAGATCGTTTCACCCCGCTCGGCGCGCCTGGCCGCAAAAAGGTGGCCCGCTTTCTAAGCGACAGAAAAGTTCCCAAACACATCCGTGCTCAACACCCGGTCCTGGAGTCTGCCCAGGGGATTATCTGTGTGCTCGGCTTGGAAATAGATGAGCGCTGTCGCAGCGCCGAGACCACCAGCCGCTGGCTGGTGATTCGCTGGGAACGGGGCTGAAGAGTTATCGGCTTTTACGGCGCAGTCGCTTCGCCGACAAGCGGCCTTCCAGGTAGAGTGCCAGTGCCCGGACAGCACGATCTGAGGAGCGAAAGACGGGCACGTTCTTGTTCATCAGCTCATCGACCAGCGGATCATAAAGCTTGCCGCCGTCCACCACTCCCACCACCGGTTTGTTCAGACCGCTGAGCAGCGCCGGCATGGTCACCGCAATACTGGAAGGGTTGTTGAAATCATACTTACCGGCCTTACAGTCGGCCAAGGTCCTCATAGCCGGAGACAAGGGGTCGAGACCTACCACCACGCCAGCGGATTTTTAATATCAACCAGGTTATCCAGCTGCTTGGCAGTCAGAATTTCTCTAATTTTCTCGGCGGTGTCCTTGGATAATTCTGCCATGGTCAGGGCAAAATCGTCCGACTGAATGTTATCGGCCATACCGACCGCTTCAAATCCTGCGCCGCTCAAAGCTGCCAGTCGGTCGCCATTGACCCGTTTGCCATGCAAACTCTGGGAGAGGACCAGCAGGTCTTCAAACTCTGAAAAGGTGTAAGCCACAATTCCACCGGCCTGGCGGATACAGGATTCACAGACCATGTAGTCGCCGGCCAGCGAGGCCGTGTGCCCGGAAGTGGCACTCTTCCCCTCTTCCGTTCGACCGGCTTTATAAAAGATAACGTCCTTGCCGACCAGCACCGCACCCTTCACCGCCCTGCTCAACTCCAGTCCATCCAGATCGTTGAAGCCTTCAGCGTAAACGGCAATGGTGTCAATTTCAGGGTCGTCCTTGAGATAGCTGACCACATCCCCCAGGGTGAGATCATTCTGGTTGCCCACTGAGATCATGTAGGCCGGGTCAAGCTCGGGGCGCTTGCTCAGGCGGGTTATCATAAAGGCGCCGCTCTGGCTCACGAAGGCCGCATTGCGCCTTCGGTTTCCCCGCTGTTTCGGCAGTTTGGCATCAGGAATGAACAGGGTGTCGAACTTGCCCGGATGGGATACCACTCCAAGGGAGTTGGCGCCGAGAAATACCGGCCCCCCATCACCTTCTCTGTGGGCCCGGGCGATCCGCGCGGTCACTCGCGCGGCCCGATCAACGGATTCAACCGTTTCACCCATGCCGCCTGGTATGAGCAGCACCGATTCGGCACAGTCAAATTCCAGTATCTCATCCACTAGCTCGGGTACCTTCTCGGAACTGACCGCGATAACGAGCAGGTCGAGTTTCAAATCGAGAGAGGCGAGATCGGCCACACACAAAATACCCTCAAATTCCTCGATGCCGGGCCGGATGATACGAATGGCGGAGCGCTTGAAGCCATTGGCGACAATGTTTTGTAAAATGATACGGCCAAAATTTAGCCGTGAGATCGATACCCCGACAATGCCAATGGTTTGAGGATGCAGCAGATTTTCTATCTTGCGGTAAGGCCGAGCCGGAGAAAGCGGTTTCGGCCTGGCAAAGCGGCACATACCGTCCAGCGGGACCATAAGATAATCGGTAAAGGCAAACGGATTGATCTCAAGCTCTTCGATCACATAGGGAGCAGCGGGATTGGCGGGTGAGTAGTAATTTGCCATGGCGATAAACGAAGACAGACACTCTATGAGCTGCTCGTCGGTGACGATGCGCCGCTGCCCGCGAGTGAGGCCGGCCAATTTTTTATAGCTGATGGTCTGCCGGTAGAGCTCGAAAAAATCGATTCCGTCTGTCATGGCAGTGGAGGCGGCGACGATGGCCTGCCCCTTTCTGAAACGTTCGGCATACAGCTCCGTATCCGTGCCGCCAAGACCGGCACTTACGACCATGCCAAACTCCCTGGTATTGCGTATACCGACAATCATTTCGTTGCCGAACGCCTCCGAGTCCGGCGGCATGAACTGGACCAGCAAAACTCCACGGATATCGGCACCAATCGCTCGCCGCAGATCATCCCCCCGCAAGTCCCGATAAGCATCATGAACGGAGCCACGCTCGATCAGCTCAGCATATTGTTCCGGGACCTCATACATCATCCGTCGCCAGCTGGCACGAATCCTCTCGGGTGAATTTTCAACGATCCTGACACCGCCCACCTCGGTTTTATGAATAATCGCAGGCGATACAATCTTGAGCACCACCTTATCCCCCGGCATGATGGTCAGCTCTTTGTCTGAAGGGCGGCAGCCTTTTTCGAGGAGCACCGCTTTGGGCGGGGTTTCTGCGCCTGAATGGCGCAAGAGGGCATAGCTCTCATGTTCGAACAGAAAATCCCTGCCCTGTTCCTCTGCCTGGTGAAAGAGTTCGGTAATCTTCTGACAATCTAGAGTGAGATTGAAGGCAGCGCTGTGAGGGGCAGCGGCAGCGTCCATGGTCGATCAGCCCTGACCGCGCAGCTTGCGGCAGTCGCCAACCCTGATGGTCAATTTAATCCGGTCGAAATATTCGAGGATGGGAATCGAGAATTTTCTGGTCAGACCGCTCAGTGTTTTGAACCGGGGAGCATCGATCTCACCCTCCTCTTTGATGAAGGCCACCATATCCTCTTGCAGCAGCTTGAGCGGCTCTGCGGAAAAATAGAGAGATTCGCTGATCTTTACCAGTTCTCCTTCCTTGAGCAGCAGGGCCAGAACCTCTTTTACCAGGCCTTCTGGGTAGGCACTGAAATGGGCAAAGGTCTCCTTGATCGTCGGCGCGGTCAAGCCCTTATCTCGATACCATTCGGCCAGCTCACGCTGGAGCTGCTCTTCGTCTGCTTTCAAGGCCACTTCATGGTTCGCCATGCGGATGATCGACTCCTCCTGCACGACCGTGTTCTTGCGCAGCAGATCGTTGAGGCAGTAATTGAACACCTTGGAATCGACAAACTGCTTGAACCCGGACCGGACCTCTTCCTTGGAAAGCCCGTTTTTCAGGGGGTGGGTACGATGATACGATTCCAGAAAAGAAACAATTCCTTCCACCACCTCTTCAGCGATACTCTGATCGACATAACGCTGACTGGCCGAATCGACCACCACCATCTTTTTCGTGGACAGCGGAATATTGAGGACTTTTTCCAGATGCTTGCCGAAGACACCGAGCCTGATCGCCAGATCTTTGGCGGTGAGGCCGGCCATTCCCGACTCTTTGAGGTAGAGCAGACATTTTTCCTCGGGACTGCCGTGCATCAGGATGTCGAAGACCTCTCTGTTGTAGCTATGGTCTTTTTCGGCAAGTCGCTTACGCTTGCGGGGTGACACATTGCCCAGCACCAGCCCGCCGCCGATGGTCGCCACCGGCGAATAGCTCCTGATCACGTAGCGGTCCGCCGACCAGACCGCCGCTTCCGACTCGAGCAGCAGCTGTATGGGAGCCTCATCGCCGGGCTGCAGTTCCTCCCGGTCGAGCAGCGAGACCCGACCGATGAGCTCGGCGGTTCCCAGGTGGACGCGGACACGGGCCCGGTGTTTAAGAGGTTTCGAGGCAGAACTCAAATAGGTGAGCGAACAGTCGAGCATATAGGAGGGTGCGAGACTGTCAAGGGTGGCCAGCACCATGCCGCGCTCGATTTCCTCTTTTTCGGTACCCTGCAGGTTGATCGCCGTCCTGTGACCGGCTTCGACCACCTCCACCGCCTCGGAGTGGACCTGGATGGTGCGCACCTTGGCTGTTCTGGCGGAGGGATAAAGACGCAGATCATCGCCCAGCGTGGTTCGACCCGAGATCGAGGTACCGGTGACCACGGCGCCAAATCCTTTCATGGCGAATACTCGGTCGATGGGCAGCCTGAAGGGTCCGAACACCTCGTTGAAATGATGCTCAACTACCAGCTCGTCGATCGTCTGGATCACCTCATCCATCCCCTCGCCGGTCTGGGAGGACACCGTCAGGATCGGCGCCTCTTCCAGGAAGCTGCCGGTACAGAAGTCCCTGACCTCCTCGATCACCATCTCCAGCCAGTCCTCCTCGACCAGATCCTTTTTGGTGATGACCACGAACCCCTGGCTGACGCCAAGCAGTCTGCAGATATCAAAATGCTCGCGGGTCTGCGGCATGATCCCCTCGTCAGCGGCGATGATGAAAGCCAGCAGATCCATGCCGGTGACGCCGGCCACCATGTTCTTGACAAACTTCTCGTGACCGGGCACATCGACGATGCCGAGGCGGTGTCCACAGGGCAGATCCAGATAGGCGAAACCGAGCTCGATGGTGATGCCCCGTTTCTTCTCCTCCTTCAGCCGATCCGTCTCGATACCGGTCAGCGCCCTGATAAAACTGGTCTTGCCGTGATCCACATGACCGGCGGTGCCGAGGACTATTTCACGCATGCAGGAGTATCCTTATCTGAGGTAGGGATTGGAACGCCGTTCCTCTGCAATGGTCGAGCGGCTGCCGCCGTAGCCGTGGCCAGGCCAGACCACGGTTTCAGGCGGCAGTACCAGAAGTTTTTCCTTGATTGAAGAGATCAGTTCACGGTGCGAGCCGCCGGGGAAATCGGTCCGGCCAATGCCTCCGACAAACAGCGTGTCGCCGGTGATCAGGTCCGGATCGGCATACAGGCACATGCCGCCGGGCGTGTGGCCCGGTGTGTGGATCACCCGCAGGGACACTGCGCCGAAACTGATCAGATCTCCCTCCTTGACCCTGACGTCGGTGGGCGGCGAGGCCTCCATACCGAGCATGGAGAAGTAGTTTTTCACCTGGCTCTGGGAGAAAAAGTCGTCGTCCTCCTCGTGCATGACGATCGGCGCCCCGGTCGCCTCCTTTATTTTCCTGTTGCCGCAGACATGGTCGGGGTGGCCGTGGGTGGCAATGATATACTCGACCTCGAGGCCCAATTCAGCCACCCGGTCAAGAATTCGCTGTTCATCGCCGCCCGGATCGACTATGGCTGCCTTGGCCGTGGCCTCGCACCCGAGGATATAGCAGCATACCCCCATCATACCTACCATCTGTTGATCTATCTTCATATCGGCTCGCCGGATTAGAAATTAGGATATAACCATTTAATTCTTATGTGACTGGCAGCCGCAGCCGCAGTCACTCTTATGCGTTGCCCCGGCGGCCTTGAACATCACCGGAGCAGCGACTGCGGGAAGTCGGTTCTCGATCGCCGTGACGATTTTGGCGAAGGCCCTGGTTGCCGGACTCTCTTCAGCGGATGACAGGTACGGTGTACCGTCGTCGCCGGCCATGACCACTTTGGGATCCATCGGCACCCGGCCGAGAAACGGCAGATCGAACTCCCGGGCCACCTGTTCGCCGCCGCCGGATTTGAAGATGTCAACCGTTTCGTTGCAGTGAGGGCAGACGAAACCAGACATGTTCTCCACCACGCCGACGATGTCGACGTTGACCGTTCTGCAGAAATTGATCGATTTTCTTACATCCGCGAGGGCCACTTTCTGGGGCGTGGTGACCACCACCGCTTTGACCAGCGGTATGGTCTGGGCCACCGACAGCGGTTCATCACCGGTACCCGGGGGGGCGTCGATGATCAGATAGTCGAGCTCACCCCAGTCAAAATCGGCGACAAACTGTCTTATTGCCTGTATTTTCAGAGGTCCGCGCCAGATAATCGCCTCGTCGCGATCCTTCATCATGTACTCGAGGGAGACCACCTTGAGGTTGTCGTTGTATAATAGCGGCGCCGCCAGATGCTTTTCCGAGGCGGGCGGCTCCAGGGTTCCGGTGATGTTCAGCATGCGAACCACGTCCGGACCGTGGATGTCGACGTCCATCAAGCCGACTTTATGTCCCTTGCGGGCCAGACTGAGGGCCAGATTGACGGATACGGTCGATTTGCCGACCCCGCCCTTGCCGCTCATAACCAGTATTTTGTTCTTTATCTTGCCCAGAGAACGGGTGATTGCATTGTCCTGCTGGGCCAGCATGGCCTGCTGGGATTCGTTCGATCCACCGCATGAGTGAGCCATTGTTACTACCTCCTGAAAGCTGTTTAAATATTGGGCTGTCTTACAGAAATGTTCCCGGAGTGACCGCGCTGTAGCGCCGGCATCGAACCTGGAGTAAGG
>JARRLH010000209.1:0-5737 GCA_037387205.1 Desulfofustis sp. | reverse complement strand
GAGATCTTTTAATATTACATTCTTTATTGAGTTATTCAAAGTGAAGATACATCCAAAATATCGCAACCGCATGGATATAGGTATCGTGATTTATGAGTCGGGTCAATATATTAGGGAGATATGTTGACTCAGAAATTTAAGGAGTAAAGTGATTATGTTAAACCGCTTTGATTACGTTCGGCTGGGAGACATGCTTTCAGCATGACTCTGAAATACCGACTCGGGCCTTAAAAACCAGTGGACAGAGCTTTGGCCTCAGCAGCACAGTCGTTCTGCGGTTTTTTCCCCTCACGGCGCATACGCTCGATGTCCGCCCGGGCCGCGTCCATCGCTTGCCGAAACTGCTCACTGGCATGCAGTTTGGCCACGGCAGCCGCTCCGACCAGCCTCCCCGCGACTACATCGCTGTACCAATGCGCGTTGCAGACGTTGCGGCTCTCACCAAAGGATCGGCCCCTGGCCAGGATGGCTTCGGCGCGGTCCGGCGCGAGCTCTGTCAGTATCAGCGCCCAGCCCCAGCCGATTGACGTATGTCCGGAAGGGTAGGAGCCGTCCTTGCGCAAAGCTTCCTCGTCCTCCGGGGTGCATACCGTTTCTCCCCTGACCATGAAGGGGCGTTCCCGCTGGTAAGCGTTTTTAGCGGAATAGGGAGCCAGCCCGATGTCCGTCAGGGTTCGCCGCAGCAGCATGTAGAGCGAAGGGGTGTCTTCCTCGCTCACCGGGATGCCCAGCGCACAGGAGAAGACGTTCGCCGGCGCCGGAAAATGCAGGTCCGCATCTTTTATTGCCAGATCCCAGCGATCCGTGCCACGCAGCGTCTGCATGTTGTCAGCCCAGGCGGTGTCCATCGCCTGCCGCGCTGAGTTCTCCGCCGGTGAAGGCAACACGAACTCCTTGCTGTCTAGCTGTTCTTCCTTGGTCAGGTAGCCCTCGAGCATCCCCGGCATGATTTCCTTTACCTGCGCCCCCGCCATGCCAGTTCCTGGAGCAGATGCCGTCTGGGACTTCATCGTTCCGCAACCGCTTAGGGCACAGGCCAGCAGAATGATCAATAGCGTTGAAAATGCAGATTTCATTCTCATACCCTCCTTGGATTAGCGTCAAGCAATCGATAATTGTCGATTGGTCCACGTTTTTGCATCACATCGGCGGGCATAAGGCGCAGCTTCTTTTTGTCGTCGCCCTTCATGCCCTTTGTTATGGGTAACAATATGTCACACACCAAACTGGCAGTGACCAAGAGAAAACAGTACATTGTTGTCAATTATTGGTATCGGGTACAGCAACTATTTGATCAACTCGATCTCACCAGGTCTCCAGGTCTTGTCAAACCAGGGCTCCAAGGGGCCGTAAAGGCGTAGAATCGGAAACCAGGATTTTTGTGGTACGGTTTCTATCCAGTTACTTTCTTTTCCTTTGGGTGCTTCAGGTCCGAAATAGATATCAATAGAACCATCCCCATTGGCTACCATATTGCCGGTTTCGCTATTTTTACTCGGGAATGGACTTGATGTTTGCAGTTCTGATCGCGTCTGGGGATCATAAACCACAATGGACCAGAAATCTTTGGCCGGCACATTTGCGGGAATATTTAACTTATAGGTTTTGGCACCATCAAGAGCATCGCCGTTACTGTCCTGGGTAATCATGGCATATTGTGAACCCAGGCCCACCATCTTAGCCACCATGGCAGGTGTATTCACTGTTGCGGCATAGAAGAACAAGGTGCGTGCATCCAGGTAGCGTCCTCCAGCTCCCTCATCTTTTAACCACTCATGATTGCCCCCGATAAAGCCGACCTTCCAGTAACTGTTTTCATACAGGTATGCCTCTTCCTGAGGGGTACGGAAAATTATGGCCCGTGCAGTGGCATTGGCAACCGCCACCGCATCGGTCAGGATCTTTTTGAGTTCAGGGCTCGGTTTAAATGCTTTACCCTTTTGCAGACCGATACCGGCGAATAAACCGCGCAATTCCGGGTCGATAAAATCCAGCGGTTCTTTTTGCAGGGCATCGGCAATCTCTTCATAAAAGCTGAAGTCATTTGCGTGGATAGTGTTATATGCAATGCCTGATCCGGAGGTAATAACCATCTTGGGCGGGTTAGCTTTTTCTGATAGCGGATAGACCCGCACCTGTTCAGAGAACATTTTCGCAGCCGCATCAGGTTTGCCGTCGACAAGAAAACCCCGAAGAACGAAGATATTGATGTAGCTTGCCGATCTTGCAATAAAGTAACCTTCAGGTTCCTTTCCCTCATAACCGGGAGGCAGTATCAGATATTTGCCGCCTTTACCTTTATCCGGACCTGGCGCACCCATATCAACAACAAAACGGAAGAAGGCATCGTTGACGGTTCCTGGACCTGTACCTGGCGGTACTTCAATAACCAGTGGTCCGGTTTTTTCCAAATCGAAAAAACTGAAGGCATAAACCGTATCTGTGTTAGCGGTAAGAAATAGTGGATTTGAGTCCATCAATTTATCAGTCACTATCATGTGGTGGGCTTCGTTGACCCCGATACTTTTGAATCCCTCCACTATTGCATGGATGGAGGCCATGGGCACGCCGTTGAGAAACACCTCTACACCACGAAGGAAGGTCAGATTATCAAGAGCTAATTGTGCCGTTTCTTTGGACGGAACACCGTCAAAGAATTCAAGCGTTCCAATGCGAGTTTCTACCTTGTCAGGGGTCATTATGGAACGAGGGATCGGTGTGTTATAGCCTCTCGGAATTTCTTCTGCGCTAACAATGCTTGACATGGAGAGAGTGACCATGCAGGCAATAAGAAATCCTTTACTCATATTTTTGAAATCATTCATACATTACCTCCACTGTTTAGTGAATAATAAGAGATTACCTTGCGGTCATTCTCAGCCACGCTGTATTTCTTACAGTCGTTTGGCATGAAGACCGGGCCGCATGCCCGAGCCGCTCCATCAGGTCCGGGCGCAACCGCTCTATTTCCTCGAAGGCGATGGCAGCCGTGATCATGTGTGACGGGTGGTCCCAGGCATAAACCAAGGAAGCGGTCCCCCAAAAGATTGTTACCAGGACAGCAGATAGAAAACTGCAATACTTCAAGATCACTTTCTTTCTTTGCCGATAGCTCATTTTTTTCATTTATTCCTCATTGGGTAAAAGATTCACTCGCATGAATTGTTTTCAGCAACTCACTGACTATTGTCACCTTCTGCGTTAGTCAGGGCGTATACCAGATCGGTGAGGTATAGGCGCGTTCCTGATGGGTTGGAGGCACACCTTCAGGCAAATCGACGCCATAGAACGCCGCATCGTAGGTGGTCCAGCGCGGTGTGGGTATCTCCAGCACACGCACGTAGTAGAAGGCCCGCTGCTTGGGGTCGAAGGCCGGGTCCTTCCAGTAGGCCATCATCAATGCATCGCCTATGGAGTTGGTGTAGGTGGCATTTTCGATGTCCACGGTGTTGCCGACGAGTGTATCGCAGCGATTCTTTTCATTGATCGTGCGATTATCCGAACAGGCAATGTCGTAGATCTGTTCATGGGTTTCCCCACTGCCGTCGAGCCAGCCTTTGACGACTTGTACCCGGTCCAGGTTGGCGCCGTCGACGTCGCGCAGGACGCGGACCATGAACGCCGGCTCTTTGCCTTCCGGTGCCTTACGCAAATCCCCGCCCATGGGGACGCCGCGTTCATATCCGGTACTGGCGAAATCGGGGCGCTGCACCTCGTTGGACTGAAAATCCCATCCCGCAAAGACACGAACAGTGATACGCGTGCCTGTGGTGGCGTAGACTTCCTTACGGTTCAGGGCGTCCCACAGCGCCTCGCGGGTGTTGTCGGTGGCCCAGACCGCTGCCAGCCCTGCACTCAGCGTCTGAAAGTGACGCATGGTAATGTCAGGCCCGTCGGGTTTCCCTAAAAGACCGGTGATCTTTTCCTCGAAACGCTCCGTATCCGCCTTTGGTTCCCCCGGTGTGGCTTTACCAAAATAGTTGTCCTCCTCGGCAGTTGCCAGTGAGGTGTGGCTGTCGGTAGAACCGATCATACCAAACTTGAAGGGATTGGCGCCGAGCTCCTGCTCGTACATGAGACCTCGTTTATACGCTTCACGGGCGTACTCGCGCGGCAGCATCTCCTTGGTTTTCGGTTCAGGGCCGAAACTGCCCTTGTCCCAGGTACCGTAGTCGGCAAATTCATCGTTGGGCGAGAGAAAAGGATGCGCCTCGCCGTCGCCCTTCATCTGGGTGACCTCGTAAACCGGCTCCCAGCGCATCCGGCGCTCGGCATAGTCTCGGTTCAGATCCTTCCTGTCGGTGAAGGTGACGTCGTCGAACATGAGACCGTTTGAGAGATTGCCGTTATGGGGAATGGCCAGCACCTGGCCGCCGGTCTTCGCTTCATAGTCGGCCATCCACTGCCACAGGTCTTCCGGGTCGGTGGAGTCATAGTTTGACATGGGGATGACCTGGTCGGCCTCGGCCTTGTCATCGCGGAAGATAACGTTGCGGTGCAGGTTGTTGCCGTCCGGGCTCGAGGTCCACTCGAAGCCGATCAGAGCGGTGAACTTTCCGGGTTCATTGAATTTTTCGGCTGAGGCAGTTAAGCGCTCCCATACCGTGCGCGTCAACGCCTCATTTCCCTTGAGTGGGTCTTGACGGTTGGACATCCCCTCACCCCACAGTTTGTATGCTCCCCAGGGATCTCCCCCATAAACGAGATTACTGATTTTCTTGCCGAATTCCGTGCGCAAAAGATCCGGATTCTTTTCGGCGATCATGGGTGCGAGCCCCAGATTTTCGGCATGGTCAGCGATGACAAGAAAGTCCATGGGCCGCTGCAGTCGGGCGCGGACGCCGGTACTGGAGACGACCATCTCGCCGCGGGCGAAGCGGTAGGCCTCATCCGGGCCGAGCTTGTTGCCGATCATCCCTGCATCCGTTGAATAAGATGTATGCAGGTGAGTGTCACCCCAATACACCCGCTGGGGATAACCGATACTCAGATAGGGCGAGTATTCCTTCCCGCCGATGTGGCTGTCTTTTGTCGGTTCCTCGCCGTAGCCGGCATAGGTGTTCGCAGCGAAACCTAGGCCCGGTGTGAAGACAGCTGCCGCAATAATAATGGCCAGAAATGTTCTCGGGTTTCTCATGTTTTCACTCCTTTTCTTTCATGATTTCGATGCAACTGTTTCCACTCCACTAGTTGAGATTATCATCCTTGGAGTACTTGGTGCCTTTTGCTGTAAGCTCCGCTGCCAGTCCATCGTCTGTCAACTGGTAGAGCCAGACCCCTGGTGAAATGGACATGGCTCCTGCCAAAGCACCCCCCCTCCCCGCTTGCCTGGGCTGCCACCGTAGCCTGGCCACCAAACTCCCAGCCGGAATTGATGAAATGATCCAGGTCTCCCTTGTTTTCGAAGACCCAGACCAGTCGGAACTTTTTTATTCCCATGCCCAGACCAGCCTGCACCTCGATCATCTTCATAAAAGTGCTTTGTTTCGTCTTGTTGTTGACCGCTATACCTTTGCCTGAGCCGCCACCGGTAAAAAAAGGATCTTCATGCCGAAGTTGCTGAATACAGCGTACCCTGCAGCCTTTTTGATCGCTTTTTCGGCACCAGGCAGGGTTTTGTAGAGCCGGGCAAGGGTTTCGTCTGCATTTTTTGGATGTCAGCTCTTTGCTGCTCAATCTTCTCCTTAGAGGGAGCGGCCAGGGTGGCTGAAGCAACACAAATAATACAGAATGAAAG
>JARRLH010000208.1:0-8671 GCA_037387205.1 Desulfofustis sp. | reverse complement strand
CCCAGCAGTAAGGCAAAAAGGATAACCGAGGTCAGCAAGGCCTTTCGTCGACCGGCCTGCAGCGGTGCAGGACCGCCGCCCGGCGGGACCAGCTGCTCCTTGAGAGGTTCTCGACCTTGCGGCCGTTTACTGCTGTCCATTCAGCTCTTCTGACGGCGCCGGCGCAAGTTCCGGCAGGGTCTCGGCTTCACCTATCAAACCCGTTTCCTGCGCGTATATCTGTTTGAGCATACTGCGCCAGGTGGCGTATTGCTGCTCGGCAGAACCGGTGAGCCGCACGGTCTGACCTTCCACTTCTATGGTCAGCGGTTCGGCCTCCGAGGAAAATGATGAGCCCAGTTCTTCAATGGCCTCCTGGTTGATCTTGCTTTCCTGGCGCACCTGGTGACCGCTGTAGACCGAATAGGCGCCGCCGGCGATCAGCACGTCCTGGAGCGGCCTGGTTCGAACCGCGGTTTCATAGTCCCCGGCCGTGCCCAAGGCAATGGCACCGACAATCGCCGTTACCCCTAGAATCTGACGGGTCAGGGCCTGACGTTCAAGCTTTCGCAAGGTGGTCACCTCTTCGTGCCGGTACCTGCGCCAGTTGGAATACGGTTCCCAGAGATCCTGGTAGTAGATGTCGTAGTAGTCATTGATGGTGTCGACCAGCAGATCGTCCCGGACCCTGACCGCTTCCACCCGCTCCAGCATCGGATCCCCTGCGGCCGGCAATCTCTGCAGCGACACCCGCCCATCTTCATCAGTAGCGATGTAGGGTCCAAAGGCCTCGGGAGCCATCGAGAAGGCGTAGTTCAGCGCGGCGATCTGTCTGATTTCCTCTATTTCCCCGGCCCCGAGGCTGTTTCTGTGAACGGCAAGATCGTTGGCGATGGTATTGAAGAGATCCTGGAACACATCCTCTTTTTCCATCTCCACACCAATATGCTCCTCAGCTCTGGCCGTTTCCGCGTAGGCCCGTTTAAACCAGACCACGTTTCTGGCGTCGGTTACGGTTATTTCAAGAGACGCATTTTCGCCGTCTGAATGGAGTATCGCTCCCTGCACCAATACCTCGGACCCCACATCCTGGTCGGGAACAACCCTCACCACCCCCCAATACCCGGCTCTCTGGAGGGTATGCTTGAGATGGATCGGGGCGAAACGAGACTCTGCCTCCCTTATTTCCGGCGACAGCCCCTTTCGTTTATCGGGATCTTCGGGCAACTGCCCGGGATCGAAAACCTGGATGGATACGTTGAGCAGTTCCGCATCGCTGAGCTCGCGTTCCGGGGTCAGCGGGGCCACCTGGTCGGCAACCTGCTTTCCCGGGACGGATGCGCAGCCGTTCATCAGGGCTGCGGCGAGTATGACAAGTGCATAGCCCAGCATGGCCAAGAGGAATCTTTCCCGCAGCCGGACTCTGTTGTTATGGTGTCTCATTTAGTTCCTTCTTTGTATTTCCGGTATTCTTCCCAGAGCTTCTCTTTTACTTCCGGGTCGGTGAGCCTGCGGCACTGCCCTGCCCGGCGCCCTCATAGGTCGCACCCTGCTCCGGACCTCCCCCGGACTCGATGTCAGCGCCTCCAGCGGCCTGCTCCTGCTCTCCACGGGTGCTTTCGGTTGCTGTCTCAGGTTCACCGTCCTGGCCTGGCTGTCCCGCCTGACTTCCACTGCCGTCTTCGCGCTGCCGGGGGATGCGGGCGGACACCTTTTCCTGCTCCTGCAGCAGCATTTCATCGAACTCTCCCAGGGCAGCGGTGAATTCCTCCTCCAGACGGGCCACCTTTTCTCCGCTGGTCTGCCCGGAAAAGTCGGGAACCGTTTCGAACCGGGGATCTCCGGCCAGCAGTTGAGCCGGAGACCCGCACGGAAGGCCCTCCAGACTCTGCGGGCCGCCACTGTGGTAGAGCGCTCGGCAATACTGTGTGATACGGCCTTCGAGGTAGGCAGCGAATAGCAGGCCCTCTTCCCGGGAATAGGCAGGCTCGGCCCTGCCGGCAGCGGACAAGTGGTGCTCGATCACCGCCTTCCGGGTCTTGTCAAGAGACAGGATGGTGGTGCTCAAGTCGGTCTGCACACTCTGCAGATCCGCTGAGACCGCCGAGGAAATCATGAGTGCCAGGGCACACCCACTCATGGCGGCGCAGGCGGTCCCTCCATGGAGGCCGTTCAATCCTACAGGCTATTATAATAACAGGTCCGCCTTGCTGCTATATTCTTTGTGCAGCCAGGGATATGGTCAGGCATATGAGCAAGGCGACGGGGGCTCCTAGCCTGCCGTCGACTGCTCGCTGCCGGACGGGGTGGATTGCTTTTTAATCGACAAAATCAGGAGAAGGTATACTATACTTCTCTTTCAGGAGGTAACGCCCATGTCGGAATTTGAGAAAAAGATAACCATCGGTATTAGTTCGTGCCTGCTCGGCAACAAAGTCAGGTTTGACGGCGGCCATAAACATGACCGTTACATCACTGAAACCCTGGGCAGGTACCTCACTTTCGTGCCGGTGTGTCCCGAGGTCGAATGCGGCCTGCCCATCCCCAGGGAAGCAATGCGGCTGGTCGGAGATGTTGAGGCACCGAGGCTGGTCACCAACAAAACCGGTATTGATCACACCGAGCGAATGCTTTCCTGGGCCAGGAAAAGGGTCGTGGAACTGGAAAAGGAAAATCTTATCGGTTTCATTTTCAAAAACCGATCTCCCTCGTCCGGTATGATGCGCGTCAAGGTCTATGACCGCAACAACGTTCCCCAAGCGGTGGGGGTCGGCTTGTTCGCCCGCGTCTTTCAAGAGCATTTTCCACTGCTCCCCACCGAAGAGGAAGGACGCCTTCACGACCCGCTGCTGCGCGAAAATTTTATCGAACAGATCTTTCATACCACCCACAAGCTTCTTCTGTTCTCCCACAGCGAGAAACACACCAGGGAAATGGGGAGGCTGATGGCCCAGGCGGGCAGCCTTGACCTCGACATCTTTATCGAGCGCTACCAGGAGCTGCTGATGGCGGCCATGCGGCTCAAACCGACCGTCAAAAAGCACGTCAACGTCCTCATGCACATGATGGGCTATTTCAAGAAGGTGATAAGCGCAGACGAGAAACAGGAGATGCTGACCGTCATCGACCAGTTCAGAGACAACATTGTGCCGCTTATCGTGCCGGTAACCCTGATCAACCATTACATCAGGAAATACCAGGAACCTTACCTCATGCAGCAGCACTATCTGAACCCGCACCCGGTGGAGCTCAAACTTCGCAATCACGCCTGAGCAGCGCAACCGGCTTGCTCTGCATGAAAGCCCGGTGACCAGGCCCCCTGTGGAGCAGCGCAGGGCACCCGGCCCCACCCGCGTTCTCCTGGCACAGGCGTAAGGCATGGTTATTGTTTTCTAAAATCGTGACGCACGGAATTACAGCCGGCGTTATATCGATAGTATTTACTATTATAATACAATCTTTTTGCCCCCATTGTCGGTGGGGTGATGCAGCTTATATTTTGTCTTGGGGAAGTGAAACTCCTATTTGTACCTTCGAGAAAAGAGGAAGATGATGAGAGATTTTCTAGTAATTGTTTTTGCTTTTTTGCTGGTGGGCTGCTCCAAAGTCGACATCACACAGTATGCGGACAACAAGCCTGCATTTGATATTTTTTCCTACTTCGAAGGTAAGACATCAGGCTGGGGCATAGTCCAGAGCCGCAGCGGAAAACTGCTGCGGCAGTTTGTCGTTGCGATTGACGGCACTTATACCGATGAGAACACTCTTGTGCTTGAAGAACAATTCAGCTGGAGTGATGGCGAGGAAAGTACGAGAATCTGGACCATCAAGAAAACCGCTGCCGGCATCTATGTGGGTACCGCCGACGATGTGGTCGGTACGGCCCAGGGAATTTCCTCCGGCAACGCGCTCAATTGGCGCTACCACCTCAACGTTGAAACCGAAGGCTCAACCTGGAAAATTCATTTCGACGACTGGATGTTTCTGCAGCCGGACCAGGTCCTTCTGAACAGAGCCTCGATGAGCAAATTCGGCATTCACCTGGGTGACATCACCATTGCATTCACAAAGGATTGATCATGAATATCTTTAAATACCACGCTATCTTACTTATTGTTTCGTTATTCCTGCTGCCAGCCGCAGCCGCCGGTTCGGTGGATTCCATGACCCTCATCGCTGAGGGTGATGCCCGCTACATGGGCTTCATAAAGGTATACGACGCCCATCTCTACGCTCCCGACGCGAAAGACCAGGGGCGTATTCTGAGCCCCGAAGTGTCAAAGTGTCTGCTCTTGAAGTACGAGGTGGGACTCAAACCAAACGATTTCGTCAAGGGAGCCAACATGGTGCTCGAACGGCAACATCCGCCGGAACGTCTTGAGCGCCTCAAGACTCATGTGGATGCCCTGCACAGCGCTTACAGACCTGTTGACAAGGGGGATTCGTACACTTTATGTTACGATGCAGATACCGGTCTGACCACCCTCAACCTGAACGCGGAACAACTGGTTGCCATCCAGTCGGAAGAGTTCAGTGAGGCATACTTCGGCATCTGGCTTTCGCCAAACAAGCCCCTTAGTTCCGCATTGCAGAAACAGCTGGTTGGCTCATCGGCTGGTCCGAGCCGGGATGGAGAATCTCGATGAAAGATTTCCTGGAAATCTTCAAGTCGCTGTCGAGTGAAAATCTGCACCGCCTCGCAGAAATCTATACCGACGATATCCGCTTCGTGGATCCTGCCCATGAAATTAACGGGCTCGGCAACCTGCGCTCCTATTTCGAGAAACTCTACGCCAATGTAACCTCGGTGGACTTTGATTTTCACGAGCCAATGCGCCTTGAGCAGCGCGGCTACGTGCAATGGATTATGCACTTTTCCCATCCACGCTTGCAAAGCGGCCGTGTCATCGAGGTGCCGGGATCGTCATTTCTGCATTTTTCCGATTCGGATAAAGTTTTTCACCACCGCGATTATTTTGATCTGGGCTCCATGCTCTACCAGCATCTTCCGGTGCTTGGAGGCGTCGTCAGGTCGATCAACAGGAGGCTGGGATCATGAGAATTCTGATTACCGGGGCAACCTCGGGGATCGGCCGGCAGCTTGCGCTCGATTATCACCACGACAATAACCAGGTGTGGGCTTTGGGCCGCAATCAGACCGCGCTGGATGAACTCAGCAGTGCCGGTTTGCAGGCGGTCAGGCTTGACCTCGCGGACCGGGCAGCGACCCTTGACTGGTTTGCGGCGATGACTCCCATCGACCTGGCTATACTCAACGCCGGCTCATGCGAATACATCAACCTGCCGGACTTCGACAGTGCATTGGTAAGCCGCGTCATGCGCACCAACGTTGAGTCGATGGCGGTTTGTATCGAGGGCGTTTTGCCGCTGCTGCGTCAGGGGGTGCGCCCCCATCTGGTTGGGGTGGGTTCTTCGGCGGCCTACCTTCCTCTCTCCCGAGCCGAGGCCTACGGTGCTTCCAAGGCTGCCATAGAATACATGATCAGAACTTTGCGTATCGATCTTTTTCAGGAAAACATCGATGTGAGCTTGGTGTGCCCCGGGTTTGTGAAGACACCGCTGACCGATCGAAATGATTTTTCCATGCCCTTTCGCCTGAGTGTCGAAGACGCCTCGAAACGAATTCGCCGGGGAATTGATAAACGCCAGCTGGAAATCCATTTTCCCAAGCGCTTCACCTTCATACTCAAGGCCCTTTCCATGATCCCAGAAGCTCTATGGGTAAGGATATCGCAGCGACTGGTGAAACATGGAGAATAAGAGGATCGCCATCATCGGCACCGGAATTGCCGGTTTGACCTGCGGTTACTTCCTTAACAAGAAGGGCATAGATATTACCCTGTTCGAAGCGGCCGATTACATTGGCGGTCATACCCATACGGTCACGACCGAATACAACAGCGAGCAGGCTGCGATCGATACCGGATTCATCGTCTTCAACGACCGGACCTATCCCAATTTCATCAGCCTCTTGAATGAGATCGGCGTCGACTATCAGCCCACCGAGATGAGTTTTTCAGTACGCAATGACCGCCTCGATCTGGAGTACAACGGCAGCTCGGTAAACGGCCTTTTCGCCCAGCGCAGAAACCTGCTGCGGCCATCGTTCTACAAGATGCTGGGCGACATAACCCGATTCAACAAAGAAGTGAGAACCATTTCCGGCTCAGAAGCCGAGTCGACCATCGGGGAATATTTGCAGCGCTCACCTTACGGCTCGCTCTTCAAGGATAATTATCTGCTGCCGATGATAGCGGCCATCTGGTCGATGGGCACCGAGGATTGTCTCGATTTCCCCCTGCACTTCTTCAGACGTTTTTTCGACAATCACGGTCTCCTGGACCTCACCAACAGGCCGCAGTGGTATACCATCAAGGGAGGTTCCAGCTCCTACATCGAACCGCTGACCGCGGGATTTCGGGACCGTATACGCCTGAACAGCGCCGTTACCAGGGTTGAGCGCAGCGAGGACGGGGTCATCGTGCGGAGTGGAGACGAATTCAGCCGCTTCGATGAAGTGGTGTTCGCCTGTCACGGCGACCAGGCCTTGGCGGTTCTGCAGCGGCCCGACGAAAACGAACGCCGAATCCTCTCCCGATTCCACTTCTCCGACAACCGGGTGGTCCTGCATACCGACTCCTCCCATTTGCCGCGGCGCAAGGGGGCCTGGGCCAGCTGGAATTATCGGATCACGGACCGGGGTGCGGCACAGAGTACCCTGACCTACAATATGAATATCCTGCAGCGCCTGCAGAAGAGACACACCTACCTGGTGACCCTGAACCAGGATGTCGATCCCCGCCATATCATCTCAGAATTCCGCTACAGCCATCCCGTCTACACGGTGTCGATGATTGACGCTCAGAAACAGTGGCAACGCATCTCAGGTGTCGACCGGCTTCATTATTGCGGGGCTTACTGGCACAATGGATTCCATGAAGATGGGGTGCGCAGCGCCCTGAGAGTCTGTGCCATGCTGGAGGGCGATTGATGGACTCTGCCCTTTACTCCGGGCTTGTCGTGCACGAGCGCTTCCTGCCCAAAGCACATCGCTTTAAGTACCCGTTTTTCATGTGGTATCTCGACCTCGATGAGATCGACAGCCAGCCCGACCTGGGGCGCTGGTTCTCCACGGGCAACTGGGCTTTGAGCCGCTTCAGGCGATCCGATTACCTGGGCAGGCCGGATAGCCACCTGGCAGACTGCGTCAAAGACGAGATGGGTAGATTGACAGGTACCCAGGTGACCGGCAAAGTATTCGGTCTGCTCAATCTCAGGACCCTGGGACTCTATTTCAGCCCGGTTAACTTCTATTTTGGCTTCACCAACGATGACGAGCCTTCCCACCTGCTGGCCGAAGTGTCCAATACTCCATGGAACGAACGTCACCATTACGCCCATTTGCTCAACGGCCCGCGGACGGAAGCGGTCAATGATAAGGTCTTCAAGGTTTCACCCTTCAACCCGAGCCGAGGCCAGACCTACCGCTGGCAGATAGAGCCCCCCGGGGATTCACTAGCCATCAAGCTGGGCGTCCATGACCGGCGCGGTCACGTATTCGAGGCCGGCCTGCGTCTGCAGCGTCAGCCGTTTACCGCCCAGTCCGCCCGCCGCCTGCTGCTGCGCAAACCGGCCATGACAGCGTTTATAATCGCAGGAATCTATTGGCAGGCGTTGAAACTCTTTAGCAAAGGAATACCCTATCAGCCCTATGTAAAGGAGGAAGTATGAACACGTTGACCACGACCGCTGGAAAAGCTCAGGAGCGCAGTGGCTCAATGACGGAGCGCTGGGCAAAAGCGTTATTTCTGAGATTCATGGAGCACCTCAAAAATGGTCAATTGAGCGTCTGCGATGGTGAAGAGGTGATGACCTTCGGCAGCGACGGTGAGTTATCAGCCCGCATCACTGTGCTTGACCAGCAGTTTTATTCCAAACTGGTCCTGGGCGGCTCCATTGGCGCCGGCGAGGCTTATATCGACCGTCTATGGGACACCAACGATCTGGTGGCCGTGGTTCGCATCATAGCCCGCAACATGGGCCTGCTCAACAGGCTGGAAAAACGGTTCGGCTGGCTGTTTCAGCCGTATCGTCTGCTGCTGCACCGCCGCAACCGGAACAACAAAAAAGGAGCCAAGCGCAATATCATCTCCCATTACGATCTGGGCAATGACCTCTACGAAACCTTCCTCGACAGCAGGATGATGTACTCAGCGGCAATCTACCCGGACGAGTCAAGCGACCTTGAACAGGCCGCCGGCCACAAACTGGATATCATCTGCAGAAAATTGGCCCTCACGCCGGAGGACAGCGTTGTAGAGATCGGTTCGGGTTGGGGCGGTTTTGCCATCCATGCGGCAGCCAATTACGGCTGCACCGTGACCACCACGACCATCTCCGAGGCCCAGTTTGAGGAAGCGAAAAGAAGGATCGACAAGGCGGGGGTTCGCGACAAAGTCACTCTGCTGAAGAAGGACTACCGCGACCTGGACGGCACCTACGACAAACTGGTCAGCATCGAAATGATCGAGGCTGTCGGCCATGAATATCTGCCGGACTATTTCGCCACCTGCAGCAGGCTTCTGAAACCTGCCGGGAAAATGCTGCTCCAGGCCATCACCATCAGCGATCAGGTATATGAGCAGTATCGCAAAGGAGTGGATTTCATTCA
>JARRLH010000207.1:0-8323 GCA_037387205.1 Desulfofustis sp. | reverse complement strand
CCTCGAGGATCATGCGGACATCTTCCGGCAGCTTAGCCCACTGATCTTTTCCTGCAGTCAGGTAAGAGGGGGTATAAACATGACCGGTGACGCTCAGATACTTCTGAACCTCGTTGAGTTTGGCACCGGCGATGTTGGTGTAGGGATTTTCCTGGCCGTCGATAACCCCGGTCTGTAGACCGACGAACACCTCGGAAAAGGCCATCGGGGTCGGGTTGGCGCCCCAGGCGGAGAACATCTTCACCCGCCAGGTGGACTTGGGAGTCCTTATCTTCAGACCGGCAAGGTCGGCCGGTGTGTTGATCGGCTTGACATTGTTGGTGATATGACGAACCCCGTTTTCCCAAAAACCGATTACCTGGTAGCCTTTGGCTTCGATGGCCGGGTGGATCATCGGCCAGAAAATGGCATGCTCGATCCGGTTCAGATGGGCGCGATCCTTGACCAGAAACGGCATGTCAAACAAGCCGGCCTCTGAGGCGATGGAAGACATGATCGAAGACGGCATGGACAGGTGGACCGTGCCGAGCTTGAGCTTCTGCATCAGGTCCTTGTCCTTGCCCAGCTGCGAGGCGCCGTAAAATGTTACCTGGGCCTTGTCACCCAGCAACTCGTTGGCCCGGCGGGTAAACTCTTCCGCGGTGACGTACTGCATTGACCCCGGCGATGCGCTGATAGCCAGGACGATTTCCAGCGCCGAGGCGGAGACAACGGTTCCCCCGCACAAAAGCAGACCAATACACATACCCAATAACCACTTTCTCATAACTGCTCCTCCACAATTATAGTGATAATCAGCCGATCAGACGCGGGGCATGAAGTGCATCACCACTCCGGTCTCACCGGCGCTTCATGGCGTGATGCCAAGTATGGTTTCACATATGGCATATTGTATACCATATGTCAAATACCTTCGATGTCGCTAATAAGAGCATGATAGATCCCTAATGCCGGGCTGTCAGAAGCAGCCAGGCCAGTGATACCATCTGCCTGCTGCTGCCTAACCCCCGGATCACGAATGTGAAAGAAGACCTACTCGACCAGAAAAACGGAGACATAATCAGACTGAATCTCTCCGACCAGATCGCCAACCGTCTGCGTGATATGATCATTCAGAATGAACTGGCCCCGGGCGATAGAATCCGGGAGCGGGACGTGTGCAAAAACCTGCAGGTATCCCGCACACCGCTCAGGGAAGCCCTGCACAAGCTTGCTTCAGAGGGCCTTGTTGAATTGATTCCGAACCGGGGTGCGGTGATCACCAGGCCAAGCGCCGAAGAAATCGCCGACATGCTGCAGGTGCTGGGAGTTCTCGAGGCCTTTGCCGGGGAGCGGGTGTGTAAATATATCAGCGACCAGGAGCTGGCTGAGATAAAAGCGCTGCAATATGAAATGCTCGCCGCCTATGCCAGGCAGGACAGGCTTAACTACTTCAAGTTAAATCAAAAAATTCACCTTGCCATCGTCAAAGCCGCACGCAGCGACACCTTGCTGTCTCTGCACAGCCGACTCAACGCCAGGCTCTATCGCATCCGCTACCAGTCCAACCTCAAGAATGAGACCTGGGGAAGCGCCCTGGCTGAGCATGACCACATCCTGGAAGCACTGGAAAACAGAGATGCCGAGAGACTCAGCGCTCTTTTACGGCAACACCTGAAGTCCACCTGGGAGAAAGTGAGCGAATTCATGTAAGCTGCGATGATAACCCGCATCTGCCCTCCCCCCATCGCTCAACGCTCCACCCGCTCCCATTGCTCCGCGACCTTCGCTTCGGTCCACGGCGCCACTGTCTTGTCGAAATCAAGAAAGTGGGTGGTCTGGAGGTGCGCATCAAAGGCGGCGCGGTTCGAGTATACCTCGTAGAGGAAGACCCGTTCGGGGTTCTGCTGATCCCGGCAGACATCAAATTGCAGGCAGCCCTGCTCCCGGGTCAGCGAATTGTGCGCCTGCCTGGTCATGGCGGCCATGAAATCATCCAGGTTTTCACTCTTGATCACAAATGTCACGGTAACAACGAACATTTTCTCTCCTCCTCGATTTATCCCGTGCCGCCGCCCTTCCCGGGGGCACGTTTTCTAAAATAGTGCGCGGTAGGCGTTCCAGTAATCATCTGCAGCAGATGGCAGAGAATAGTCGGTACCAAGGCGCCGGGGAATTCAGCGGCGAAAGAACCGGACCAGACCAACGGTGAGCACCTCGTGACGAATCAGCAACTCTCCGGTCACCGGCCACGCGTAGGCGCTCACCGCAGCCACCGCCAGGCTCAAAAGAAACCAGTATTTTTCAATCGCGCGAGCACGAGAGGATTTTATTGTTCACAGTGATTGCTCCAGTTCGCTCCTTGAACCAGTAGAGATAAACCAATTTGTGCCCAAGATCGATGATAAAGCGATTGCCCATCACATAAAGATCTGCTTATCTGTGGTTGTCAGTTAATCTCTTGTCCAGGAGGATTGTCCATGAATTATGTCAATCTTGGTAAAACCGGTGTCCAGGTCAGTCAACTCTGTTTCGGAACCATGTCGTTCGGGGCAGAGGCCGATGAGAAGATGTCGGGCAGGATGTTTCATCGCTGCCGGGAGGCGGGAATCAACTTCTTTGACTGCGCCGATGCCTACAGTGACGGCAGCGCCGAAACAATTCTCGGCCGGCTGCTTACCGGTTGCCGGGATGATGTCGTCCTGACCACCAAGGTGTTCGAAGCTTTGAGCAACGATGTCAACGACCGGGGCCTTTCCCGCCGCCATATCGTGGCCGCCGTCGAGGCCAGCCTGAGGAGGTTGAATACCGACCGAATCGATATCTATTTTGCCCATAAATTCGATGCCCGCACCGATATGGAACAGATTCTCTATGCCTTCGAGGATCTGGTGCGCGCCGGCAAGATTATCTATACCGCAGTGAGCAACTGGGCAGCCTACCAGATCGCCACGGCGTTGGGTATCTCCAGAAAAGAACGAATCGCCGAATTCCAATGCATCCAGCCGATGTATAACCTCGCCAAACGGCAGGCCGAAGTGGAACTGCTGCCGCTTGCCCAGGCAGAAAATCTGGCCGTCGTTCCGTACGGCCCTCTCGGCGGCGGCCTGCTGACCGGTAAATACGGAGTCGGCCGGAAACCCGAGGCGGGAAGACTGGTCGATGTAGGCTTCTACTCCAAGCGCTACAGCCTCGATCAATACTACGAGACGGCTGACAGATTCGCCGCCCACGCCGCGCAACGGGGCGTCAGCCCGGCCACCCTCGGAGTCGCCTGGGTAATGACCCATCCGGCGGTTACCGCACCAATTATCGGCGCCCGCAACCTGGAGCAGTTGGAGGCCTTGCTTGCTGCCGCCGAGCTTGAAATGACACCCGAGTGGCGGGAAGAAATCACCACCTTGTCGCCGGCTCCGCCGCCGGCAACTGACCGGCTCGAAGAGACCTTTTAGCCGGGGACAATATAAGGAGTTTGTCGAGCTGACTCAGGCCATCACGAGGACGTGGCGGTGTGGCGACTATTGGCAGCGAGACTGAATAGACAACGTTTGAGATCAGGCGGTTGAGCGACGCTCAAGGGCGTCGAGGACCCTGGCGCATAGCAGCTCATACCCCGCCTCGTTGGGATGGCCCTTGTCCAGGTAGCACGATGCCATGTTGTCGATGAACTCATCGTACACTCGTACCAGCACACTAGTGGGCCTCGCCTTAGAAATTTCTTCCAGAATCCGGTTGTAACGCTTGATTCCGGGATTTCTAAAGGTCTCCTGCTGAGGGATCGTCTCGGGCAGGATCACCAGTCGATCGCCGCAGCGATCGAGCATGCTCAGATAGTTGGCCCGATATTCGTTCTCGGGTACTACGCGGGCCTCCCCGAACCGCTTGTTGAGTCCGTATCTCTTGGTTAACTTTTTGTACTTCTTGACCATGTTGCGGACGATTTTCCTCGCCGGGCGATCCGGGTAATAGGGGATGTACGGCGCAAATCTGAAAGTCACATGGGAGTCGGCCACACCGAACTGGATGATCACACAGTCGTGATCGTCAGCCAGACTGTCTTGGAGCAGATGGATCCCCTCCCTGCTGGTCGACATGGTGAACCCCTGGTTGGTCACCCGACAGCCGAGCCGCTCTGCCACCAGTTCAGGATAGCTTCGCCCCTCGCACTGTTCAACCCCACGGGTAATGCAGTCGCCCACGGCGAGCAGATTAGCGATCCCGGGCAAGGCCATATTCCTCAAAAGGGTTTGCAATCACAAGTTCTTAAAGTGCCTCTCGTTGGTGCTGAAGTGAAATCAGAAAAGGTGCTCATAGAGAGGATTATTGGTTCTTTGGATTATATAGACGGGCACCGCTATTCGCTGAGTTGCCTGGTCGTCATTGATTTTTTCCAGAACACTCCTGAATAATCTTGATACAGTTCCTCTCTTATTCCAACTTTCCTGCGGAAATCGAGCAGAGCTTCGCGAGCCCCCGCCAGCAACCAGTCATCCAGGATTAAATATCCCCCTACCTCCAGCTTGTGATAGAGCTGCATTAACACCGTCATCGTTGAACCGTACATATCACCATCGAGTCGCAGTACCGAGAGCTTCTCAATGTTGACATTCTGCAGTGAATCCTCAAAAAAACCTTTGACGAATATAACCTTGTCTGAAAGAAGATTAAATCGCTTAAAGTTGGCCCTCACCTCCTCCAGGCTTATAGCCAGGTCCTCTCGTTTATAGTGCTTGCCGCCCTTATCCCGGGGCCATTTTTTCACATCAGGGCGCGGGAGGCCCTCAAAAGAATCAGCCACCAAGACTCTTCTGCTGGCATCGCCATGCGCTTTCAAAATTCCAGCCAGATAAATTGTGGCTCCACCTTTCCAGACACCGGTTTCAATGATATCACCTGCAACACCCCGGGTTAGGCAATCTTCGACGCAGTAGCGCAAGGTATCCAATTTATGCTCACCGAGCATGGATACCTGTTCCTTCAGTATTCTGCGCTTGAGCGAATCCAGATAGTCACTTTCCGGAGTGTCGCTTTGAAAACGGTAGGAGTCAGCAGATCGCACTCCATACTTTTTTGCGTATCTGGCTATTTTCTTTAATTTCCTTATATCGTATCTTTTCTCGTGCTCGTTCACTATCAAAAACCGTGTCCAACTATGTTAAAACCTGAAACCAACTCCAAGCGCCGGTCCGCTGATCTGCAGATCTTCCATGAATCGGTCATCGCCAAGGTCGAAATAGAGATGCCGATAGCCGAGCCGGACGTCGAACCACTTGTAGCGGTAGCCGATGGCCGCATAGAGCTGGTAGCTCAGATCCGAGCCGCCGGCGCCAATATCTGCATAATAGGGCAGATACCAGTTCTGGTGGCAAGCAAATTGGCCCCGTATACCGATAAAGCCGTCGGTCAGGCTCTCGTTTTCCGAAGTGGTGATTCCCCGTGCGCCCTGCAACCCAGCCTCGATATCCGCATCCAAAGAGAGATAACGGACTCCGCCGATAACGCCTAAATTCTTATCATCGTCATAGATGAAATCGTATCCGACACCGCCATGCACCACCCAGGAACTGACATTGAGATCGACGGAGGCTGACCCCAGTGCTGTTGTCGTAGTATCTTTTTCGCCCACATCTAGATAGACCCCGTCGATGACCAACGACCAGCGGTTATAGCGCCCCTCATAATTACCCATGAACATCAGGTTGAGGCTTTCCAGGATGTCTGATGCCTCCACCTTTACTTCCGATCCGGAACCGTCGGGAAACTTGACATTGCCGTCAATGCCTGCGTACCATCCATAGAGTGTTATATGGTTTTCCCAGCCGCCGCCCAGAGCGGCAACGGCTGATTGTGATGCAAAGAACAGCACAGTCATGCAAATAAGAATAGAGGATGCCCTTCGCTTTGTTGTAATTCCTTTCATTTTTTCTCCCTTAATCTCTTTCGTGTAAGTGCTAGATCAAAGGCCTCCAGACAACAGATTTTTCATCCGGACCCTGCGTCCCCGTGAAGATTTCAACTGTCGTCAGCGGCCGCGTTTATGCATAGTTCCCGTGTTACTTCGAAGCGCTACTCGCTCGCCGGGTTGGCGTGCGCCATCTGTTTTAGCTTATTTATGTCTTCCTCGGAGAGCTTCGGTCGATCTATGGTCAGGATCAGCTTGGTGAGATTACCGGTAAACCGGAAGGGGGGCTGATAATCCTCATCGGCCACCGGCGAGCCGGTATCGGCGCCCACATCGAAGTTCTCGTCCCATTGCATGAGCATCGGCACGGTCTTTTCCATCTTCCGGGTGGCGACGACTGTGCCGTCCACCTTGAGATAGCCGGTTCCGCTGCGGCCCAGGCCGCTGGGGCTGACATACTGCAAAGTGGCGGCGCCCAGGCCATCATACTGAAAATCGAATTCAAGGGTGTGTGTGCCGGGGGACAGCGCATCAGGCCCCTCCCACTTGACTAATTTGAGACCCATCAGGTTCCACGTATAGACCGGCTTACCTTTAAGCAGGTAGAATCCGTAGCCGCAAAAGCGGCCGCCATGGGTGACCAGCATGCCTTCCGCGCCGCCCTCGGGAATTTCCACCTCGGCTCTGATGTTGTAAGAGGAGGCCAGAACATTCGGCGCATTGCCGTTGGGAGTTCCCGTAACTTCCCCGGAATAGGTGAACACTGTGCGGCCGGCTGTGAGATTGGGCCGGGGCAGGATCGACCGGGTGAAGGTGGTGGTATCCATGGGCAGCACCTGATTCCCTCCCAGAACAGCTTTTCCAGCTCCATGACCTTTTCCGGGTATTGAGCAGACACATCGTTGTATTGTGTCCAGTCCTTGCTCAGGTCGTACAATTCCCACGGCCAGGATGCCGGATCCTTGTCGGCTGTGCCGCTGTTGTCCCAGGGGACACGCACGACTTTGGAACTGAGGATCCAGCCGTCGTGGTAGATGGCGTGATCGCCGATCATCTCGAAATACTGGGTAGTATGCGCCGAGGGGGCCTCCGCGTTCTTCTCATCGAAGGTGTAGACCAAGCTGACGCCATCCATCGGTGTCTGCTTGATGCCGTCAACCACTTCGGGCAGCGGAATCCCGGTCGCCTCGAGAATCGTCGGCGCAATATCGATGACGTGATGGAACTGGTGGCGGATGCCGCCTTTGTCCTTGATTACCTTGGGCCAGGATATGGCCGTGCCCTGCTTGGTGCCGCCAAAATGCGAGGAAACCATCTTGGTCCATGAGAACGGGGTACCAAAGGCCCAGGTCCAGCCCACCGACATGTGCGGGTAGGTTTTGTCAGACCCCCACTCGTCGTAGAACTGCATCTGCGCCTCCACCGGAAGTTGAACGCCCTGGACCGATGCGACTTCATTGGGCGTGCCGGTCGGTCCGCCTTCCGAGCTGGTACCGTTGTCGCCGGTAATGTAGATGATCAGGGTATTATCGAGCCTGCCCAGATCCTCGACCGTCTGGATTACCCGGCCGATTTCATGGTCGGTGTAAGCCACGTAGGCGGCAAAGACATCCGCTTGTCTGATGAACAGCTTTTTTTCGGTGTCATCGAGCTGATCCCATTGCTTGATCAGATCGTCCGGCCAGGGCGTCAGTTTGGCATCTGCCGGTATTACACCAAGCTTCTTCTGGTTGGCGAAGATGGTCTCGCGCAGCTTGTTCCAGCCCTCGTCGAAGAGATGCATCCTGCTGATCTTGTCGATCCACTCCGGGGTCGGGTGATGCGGCGCATGGGTGGCACCGGGCGCATAGTACACGAAGAAGGGTTGATCCGGGTTGAGCGCGTCAACGGTCTTCATATAACCAATAGCATCATCAGCCATGGCCGTGATCAGGTTAAAATCGGGATCGTCTTCGCTCGTGTCGCCGCCCATGAAGCCGTAGAAATAATCGAAACCCAGACCGATCGGCCACTGGTCATAGGGCCCGATCTTACTGACCTGGAGATCCGGCGTATTATGGTTTTTGCCGAACCATGAGGTCACATAGCCATGGCCCTTGAGGATTCTGGCAATGGTCGCCTTATCCTTGGTCATGACGGAATTGTAGCCGGGGTAGCCGGTTGAGAGCTCCGGTATCGAGCCCGTGCCGACCGGGTGATGATTGCGCCCGGTAATGAGGGCCGCCCTGGTCGGCGAGCATACCGAGGTGGAATGAAAGTGGGTGTAGCGGATACCCTCCTCGGCAACACGGTCCATTGCCGGCGTGGGGATGACTCCGCCAAGGGTGCTGGACACACCGTAGCCGGCGTCATCGGTCATGATCAGCAGCACGTTGGGAGCCCCCTCCGGCGGTACCACCCGGGGCGGCCAGTAGGGCGTCGAATCGATGGCGTTGCGCTTAA
>JARRLH010000206.1:0-5858 GCA_037387205.1 Desulfofustis sp. | reverse complement strand
CTCGAACACCAGCTCGTCGTGGATCTGCAGCAGCATCCTGCAGGAACTTCGGCGCTGTTTCAAAAGCTCATCCACTCGCAGCATGGCCAGCTTGATGATATCGGCCGCCGTGCCCTGGATGGGCGTGTTGAGCGCGGCCCGCTCGGCAAATTCGCGCCGCACCTTGTTGGAGGCGTCGATCTCCGGCAGATATCTCCTGCGGTTCAACAGGGTGGTGACATAGCCGTCTTTTTTGGCCTGCTCGACAATCTCTTCCATGAACTGCTTCACCCCCCGGTAGAGGTTGAAGTAGCGGTCGATGAACAGCGAAGCCTCGCGTCTGCTGATCTGCAGCTGGTTGGACAACCCGAAACTGCTCATCCCATAGACGATACCGAAATTGATGCTCTTGGCCACCCGGCGCATTTCCGAGGTCACCAGCAGCGGCGCAACCGAGAACACCTCGGCCGCCGTCCTGGTATGGATGTCATCGCCCTCTCTGAAGGCCTTTATCAAGGCCGGATCCTGCGAATAGTGGGCGAGCACCCGCAGGTCGATCTGCGAATAGTCGCCGAACAGGAAGACCTTGCCCGCTGCGGGCACGAACGCCTCCCTGATGCGGGCCCCTTCCTCCCCCCTGATCGGAATGTTCTGCAGGTTCGGGTTGGAACTCGACAGCCTGCCGGTGGCCGTCACCGTCTGGTTGAACGAGGTGTGCACCCGTCCGGTCCCGGGATCGATCATCTGGGCCAGCTTATCCACATAGGTCGACAGGAGCTTGGCCAGGTTGCGGTAGTCGATGATCAGGGCCGGCAGCTCATGCTGGGGGGCGAGTTTTTCAAGGACCTTGATGTCGGTGGAATAGCCGGTCTTGGTTTTCCTGCCGTAGGGCAGGCCCAGTTCCTCGAAGAGCACGGTACCGAGCTGCTGGGGCGAGTTGATGTTGAACTCGTGTCCGGCCAGCTCATATATCTCTTTTTCACGCTGGTCCAGCTTCCGGCGAAACTCATTGGACAGCTTCTTCAGGTGGACCGGGTCGATCCTGATGCCGTCGGCTTCCATCCGCTCGAGAATCGGCACCAGTTTCATCTCCACCTCGGTGAACAGCTCCTCCTGATCCCTTTCTTCGAGCAGCGGCTGATAATGGTTCCAGAGCTGCAGGGTGGCAAAGACATCCTCGCAGGAGTAGTGTGCGGCCCTGGCCATGTCGACATAGGCAAACGCATCCTCGCGCTTGTCGCCGCCGGTTACCTCTTTGTAGGATGTCAGCTTGAAACCCAGTTCCAAACACAGGTCGTCGAGCTTAAATGAGCGCCTCGAGGGTTCCACCAGGTAGGCGCCAATCATGGTGTCGAGCAGCTGCCCCTTGAGCTCCACCCCCAATCCGTGTTTCAGCACCGAGTAGTCATATTTGAGATTGTGGGCCAGCTTGGGCAGCGTATCCGCTTCCAGCAGCGGAGAGAGT
The DNA here is from genome assembly GCA_037387205.1 of Desulfofustis sp. Taxonomy (GTDB): domain Bacteria; phylum Desulfobacterota; class Desulfobulbia; order Desulfobulbales; family Desulfocapsaceae; genus JABDQA01. The sequence goes on along the minus strand of JARRLH010000206.1, from coordinate 4,414 downwards.
TCTTCTTTGACCAGATCCAGCGGGAGTTGAGACGCTATCAGCCTGCCCTCCTGGTCACGATGACCCACGGGAATATACCAGCACTCGCCGCCGCCGCCGTTAAGGGAGATGCCGACCAATTCTGCATTTCTGCTCTGCAGCGAGGTCGTTTCCGTATCGACGACGAGGACAGGCGCATCGTGCAGCAAAGCCGTCAGCTTCTTCAGCTCCTCACTATCGTTCACGGAATGGAAGTCGCCGGTGGGAATGGCTCGGGCACTGCCGTCCAGTTCCCTGAGCAGCGAGGTGAAGCCAAGCTCGGAGTAAATCCGCCTCAGCGTTTCCTCGTCTTTCTCGCCCAGGGTGTAACCCTCCGGTGACAGCGGCACCGTTACGTCGGTCTTGAGGCGGATCAGATCCCTGGACATGAAAGCCGCCTCCCTATTGTCGATCAGCCGCTCCTTCATCTTCGATTTTTTGAGGCCCTCAACCTGCTCATAGAGCCCCTCCAGAGAGCCGTACTCGACAATCAGCTTGGCTGCCGTCTTGGGACCGATACCGGGAACTCCGGGAACATTGTCAGAGCTGTCGCCGATAAGGGCGAAGCAGTCAAGCAACTGAGGGGGCCCGACCTGATACTTCTTCTCCACCCCGCCAGAATCCATCACCCGATCGTTCATCGGATCCCACATGGTGATCCTGTCATCCACCAGCTGCAGCAGATCCTTGTCTCCGGAGACGATGATCACCTTGTTCCCCTCACAACTCAGGGCCTGGGCGGCGGCACCGATAATGTCGTCCGCCTCGATGCCCTTCTCCTCGAAGCTTACCAGGCCGAGGGCCTCCACCACCTGCTTGATATAGGGCAGCTGAGCGGCAAGTTCAGCCGGCATGGGCGGTCGGTTAGCCTTGTACTCGGGGTACATCTCATGTCTGAACACTTTGCCCCTGCTGTCGAAGGCGACGGCCAGATGGGTGGGCGACTTTTCCTTCAGAAGCTTATTGAGCATGCTGACGAAGCCAAAAACCGCATTGGTTTGAAACCCTTCGGCATTGGTCAGCGGCGCCACGGCATGAAAGGCCCGGTAAATAAAAGCACTGCCGTCAATCAGATATATTTCTCTGGTCATGGATTTTCCTACTGCAGCAACCTCTCATCTCCAGGCGCCACGAAAAAAGGAGAGGCGATGCCTCTCCTTTAAGGTATTCATCCGGTTGTCTCTCACCGGTTCTATCAGTGATCTAAGATGTGTTTTTGGATCCGCTTGCGCAGCCGCTCAGCAACGTCGTCCCCGCGATAAGACAGCACCGGAACCGGACACCTTCTGAACATGCGCTCGGCCACCGATCCGGCAAACATGTATTTGATATCCCGGGACTTGATGCCCATCACCACCAGATCGACCTTGTTCTCCTCTACGAAACGCAGCAGTTCGGTGGTGGGGTCACCGATCAAAAAGGTGAAGGATACTTTGTCATCAGACAGCGTCAAGTGATCCGCCATGGCAGTGATCGCCTCACGCCGCTCCTTCTTGACTATCTCCAGATATTTGTCACTGTCGACCTTGTAGCCGAATTCGGTGATCTTGTTGATCGCCTCCACGTCCCTGTCGCTGATCACGTTGACCACCTGGAGCTCGGCACCAAGCGGTTCGGCAATATCGGCAGCGAAATCGAGAATACCCAGGGAATACTTTGAAAAGGCCACGGGCACCATTATTTTGCTAATCATCCTGTTCTCCTCTGAAATTCCCGGCAAAATTTCCTCTTTCTACTGCCTTGCCGTCAGGCTGCGGCTGCCTCCTGTCTTTTTATCCGGCCTCTCTGGAGAAAGCCGATGAATCCGAGCAGCACCAGGGCCGGAATAAACATCAATTGCTTCGGTGGCCTCGGGTTGGGCACCTGGACATTGAGCACTTCCTGGTCGAAATCGACCTTGGCTTTTTCCGCCGCACTGGCGAAGACCACGTTGTCGATCAGAATCCTGCCGTCTTCTTCCCGCGTCTCTAAGCCGATTGCCTGAAGACGCTCATCACCGGTCGGTTCGTCTCCAACCGGCAGCATCGTTACCATGGTGAATTCAGTGCCGTCCATTTTCTCGCCCTTGAGCGTCATCCGCAGCTGCGAGCCCGGCTCCATCTCCTCGACCAGCTGGACCAGGTTGTCAGCCGGCTGCTCGCTGAGTTCCGGATAAATCTGATCCCAGAAGAACCCGGGCCGGAACAGGGTGAAGGCCACCAGCAGCATAGCCAAAGTCTCCCAGACCCTGTTTTTGGTCAGCCAGTATCCCTGGGTGCCCGCCGCAAACACGAGCATGGCGATAACCGCAGCAACAACAACGATGATAAGATGCAATGCAGTCCCGACACCGATCATCAGCAGCTCGGTGTTGAAGATGAAGATGAAGGGCAGAATTGCCGTTCTGATATCGTAGGTGAACCCCTGGATACCGGTCCGTATCGGGTCGCCGCCCGATATGCCCGCCGCCGCAAAAGCGGCCAGCCCCACCGGCGGGGTATCATCAGCCAGGATACCGAAGTAAAAGACGAAGAGATGTACGGCAATCAGCGGCACGATCAGACCGTTCTGGGCGCCGAGGCTGACGATTACCGGGGCCATCAGGGTGGAGACCACGATGTAATTGGCCGTGGTCGGCAGGCCCATGCCCAGCAGCAGACTGATGGCAGCGGTAAACAGAAGGATCAGAACCAGGTTGCCGCCCGAGATGAATTCAACGAATTCGGTCATCACCAGGCCGATGCCGGTGAGGGTCACGGTGCCGACGACGATGCCCGCCGCCGCGGTGGCCACCCCGATGCCAATCATGTTCTTGGCCCCGGAGACCATGCCGTCTATCAGGTCCTGCCAGCCCCTTATAAAGCTGAAATGGTCACCGCCCATTTTCCTCATCAAGCCCTTCAGGGGGCGCTGGGTCAAAACGATGAAGATCATCAGCACCGTTGCCCAGAAAGCTGACAAAGAAGGTGATAAGCGTTCAACCGTCAAACACCACATAAGCACCACGATGGGCAGCAGGAAGTAATAACCGGCCTGGGCGGTTTCCTTCAGAGGCGGCAGTTCGGTGATCTCGGTGGTCAGTTCCAGTTCCGGCACCCTGCAGGCCAGATAGAGCAGGGCCAGGTAGGCGCCAAAGAGCAGAACGCAGACAATATAAATGGTCGCCTCGCCGGCCACGGTCTTGATCCAGCCGAGCCCGTAATAGGTCGCCGCCCCGATCACGATAAAGATCAGCAGCGTGGCCACGAAAGTCAGCAGGGTCTGGGCCAGTGTCTTGGTCTTGCGCTTGGCCATGCCCTTCAGCCCCAGCTTGCAGGCCTCGAGGTGGACGATATAGACCAGGGCGATGTAGGAGATGATGGCCGGCAGGAAGGCATGCTTGATTACCTCGATGTAGGAAATGCCGACATATTCAACCATCAGAAATGCCGCCGCTCCCATCACCGGCGGGGTAAGCTGACCGTTGGTCGATGAGGCGACCTCAACGGCGCCGGCTTTTTCCGGGGTGAAACCTACTTTTTTCATCAGTGGAATGGTAAAGGTGCCGGTGGTGACCACGTTGGCGATCGACGACCCGGACACCAGCCCGGTCATCGCCGACGATACCACCGCCGCTTTAGCGGGCCCGCCGCGCATGTGGCCAAGACCGGCAAAGGCCGTCCTGATAAAATAGTTGCCTGCCCCGGCCGACTCCAGCAGCGAGCCGAACAGTACGAACATGAACACCATGCCGGTGGAAACGCCGAGGGCAACGCCGAACACGCCTTCGGTGGTCAGCCAGTAGTGGGTCATCCCCTTAACCAGGCTGGCCCCCTTATGGGCGATGACCTCCGGCATATGCGGTCCGGCAAAGGTATAGAGAATAAAGACCGAGGCGACCACCATCAGCGGCGGCCCCAGCGCCCTTCTGGTCGCCTCCAGCAGGAGGACCAGACCGACCACGGCAACTACCAGGTCGAGAGTGGTTGGATCGCCGGGCCGTCCCGAGAGCGCTTCGTAGAAAAGAAAAATATAGGCGGAACTCAACGAGGCCACCAGCGCCAGTACCCAGTCCTGATCGGGATGTAGCTTTTGGGCGACGACTTGAAGGTGGGAAAGGCGGTGTAGGCCAGGAACATCGCAAAGGCAAGGTGAATGGCCCGGGCTTCGGTCGAGTTCAGGACGAAAAAGTTAAACAGGTAAGGAAGCGGCGAGGCGTACCACAACTGAAACAGGGTCCAGATGAGCGGCACAAAGAAGAGCACCTTTTTAGGAATCGCTCCTTTGGGATTGCGAGCCCCGGTATCGACCTCGGCAATCATGTCATGCACGCTATCGCTGCTTGAGGGCATTTCGGTCGGCTTGGTCATGATCGACTCCTGTTAGGCATTGCTGGCAAACGCTCGTTCAGTGGCGCCGACTGCATTCCAACGATCAC
>JARRLH010000205.1:0-5903 GCA_037387205.1 Desulfofustis sp. | reverse complement strand
AAAACCAGACTGGCTACCATATCGATATCATCGGCCTGCTCGGCGCCTACCATATGAATTGTCTGGGCTGTCACCTGTCTCTCACTGCCGGTCCCACCGGCTGCCTGGACTTCCACCGCAGGAAGGGGCCAGCCCCTCCACCTCCGGCACGGGTTGTCGGCCAAGAAGAGAGGAGAGCGAGATGAGAGCCAAAATCAGCAGACGTACGTTACTCAAGGGAATGGTCGCCGCCATGGCTTCGACGGTCTCCATGGCGCCTTCACGGAAAAGCTCGGCGCATGATTTTCAGGGCTACGAGACGAACAGGGGGGTACTGGTGGACTTGAGCAGGTGTGTCGGCTGCCGCAGTTGTGAAGTGGCCTGCAGCCGGGAGCATGGGCTCGCTCCTCCTGCCGGCCTGGTTGATAATTACCAGCTGCTGGATCAGCAGCAGCAGGGGATGCGCAGAACCGACCAGAACGCGTATACCGTGGTAAACCGCCATGAGTCACCGCTTGTGACGCATCCGCTTTTCAAGAAAACCCAATGCAACCATTGTCTGGAACCGGCCTGCCTGACCGCCTGTTTTGTCAACGCCTATACCAAAACGCCGGAAGGCGCGGTTATTTATGACGCCGATGTCTGTGTGGGCTGCAGGACCTGCATGGTGGCCTGTCCCTTTTCGATTCCGGCCTTCAAATACGACAGTGCCTTCGAGCCGCGGATCATGAAATGCAATTTCTGCTTTGCCACCCGACTGAGCAGGGGCAGGCCGCCGGCCTGCGTTGAGGCCTGCCCCATGGAAGCGCTCACCTTCGGTTATAGAAACGATTTACTCAGGGTCGCTAGAAAACGGATACGGGATACCCCCGGCAGATATGAGAAGGCGGTTTATGGGGAATTCGAAGCCGGCGGCACCTCATGGCTCTATATCTCACCCGTACCCTTCGAGCAGGCGGGGTTCGATATTCACGTTCCCCGGCAGCCGATACTTAATTACGTCAAGGATTTTCTGGCCGTGGTGCCCATGGTCCTGACCATCTGGCCCGGTCTCTTTGCCGGCATCTACCTGCTGGCCAGGGGTAACAAGGCACACAAAAACACAAATGACCACGAGGATGTGAGCGATGAAACCAGTGAGCGGTAATCTGACTGATACGGTCGGTCAAGCCACCATCGTTTCCGGTTCCCGCCAGGGATTGCTGGACAAAATTTTTCTTGGTTTATCGACCCGAAAATACCTGGGTCTTGTTCTGACCAACCCGGTTAACTGGATCCTCGGCCTCATACTTGCGATCGGCATCCCGCTCCTCTGCCAACGCTATCTATTTGGCCTGCAGGCAATCACCCATGGCTCCCAGGACTACCCGTGGGGGATCCTCCTCGGTTTCGGCCTATTCGGCATGGTGCCGCTGTCCGCCTCTGGATTTCTGCTCAGTACGACGGTGGAAATCTTCCGGCGTGATGATTTTCTCCCCATAGAGCGGCTGGCTCTGCTCAACGGGCTACTCGGCTACTTCTTTGCCGTGGTCTTTCTGCTCGTCGATCTGGGCATGCCCTGGCGCCTGACCTACCCAATGGTCGTCTCTTTCGGGCCCGCCGCAGTCCTCTTTCTTGTCGCCTGGCACGTCGCCACCTACCTCTCGGTCCAGGTCGCCGAGATGCTGCCTGCTGTATCCGAATGGGCGGACTGGCCCAGCCTGAAAAGATTCATAAAGAAAATCACCCTGGGGCTCACCATCGCCGGCATCATCCTTTCGACTCTGCATCAGGGTGCGCTCGGTGCCCTGTTCTGCTATGCACCGGCAAAGATTCACCCCTTATGGATAGCCCCGGAATTTCAGTGGCTGCATTTCTTCGTGTCGTCCATCTTTGCGGGACTGTGCATGGTGATCGTCGTCTCCTGGCTGGTCAGGCATACCATGACCTGGCGCTGCGACCGCCGTTTTCTCTTGACCCTTGACAACATTACCCTGGGACTGGCAAAGGGCGCTGCCACGGCGATGATCACTTATCTGGTGATTAAACTGGTCGCCATTGCCCACGACCAGGAATGGCTGCTGCTGATCTCCGGCTGGGGCCTCTATTATCTACTCGAACTTGGTCTGGGTACCGTGGTACCGCTGGTTATTTTCGCTTACGGGGTGCGCCACAGCCGCGTCACCATGGTGCGCTGGGGAGCGCTGCTGGCGGTGGCCGGCATCGTCTGGAATCGTCTCAATACAGTCCTGATCTGCTACAACTACCGGCTGCATCAGGAAATACCGTACTGGAAAGAGCTCTGGGTCGTACTCACGGTGCTCGGTTTCTATTTCATCGTCTATCGCTTCATCCTCTACCGTATTCCGGTGCTGTTCCGCTGGCGGGAATAAGCCCGGCCCCCCACCCACCTATCCACCACAAGCGCCGACACTAGTGTGGTAAGTGATGCGACGCTTTTTCGCCGGCTGAAACAGAGCTGAAGCAGGTCGGCAGGGCGTCTGTACCCGGTTTTCCATAGACGGAGAATAAAATGTTTAATTGCAGCTAGTTAAGAAAAAACTATCATGCCGCGCCAGGCGGGCAAACTGGCATCCCTGATGCACTAACCCAGGTAAGAGCAGGATCGTACTTCCTGCCCCCTAACCTCAACGCTTGGGAGGATGTCATGAAAACCATAGTTGATTCGACGCGAACCACTGAAACCGAAGTAACCCACGACCTGCTGAGCATTCTGATGACCGTGGCTTCGGCTTCTGCCCTGGTCATTGGTGTCTGGGCCTTTGCCTGTCTGGCCTCGGCGCTCTTCAGTCAGGGTCTGACTGCAGTGGTCAGAGGGTATATCACCGCCATCACCGGCTTCTAGGTTATCGCCAGAGGAGAACGTCAATGAAAATCGCCATCAAAGCCTCCCTCTTTGCCGTGGTGCTCATTACCGGCGTCACCATAGGTATCTGGTCGCTGCTGGCCTTCACGGCAGGCCTGAAGCAGGCCGACTGGCAACTCACCGAGCTGCTTCGGCAATATCTGATCGCCACCGGTGTGGTCAAACCCACCCACACCCTGGTCGACTTCTACAGCCATATCAAAGGCGTCGAATACCTGATCTGCGTTGCCTTCTTCGTCGCCTTTCCGCTGTTCTTTAAATATGTGAATAAAGACGTGAACGAGGTTGAGACCAGGAAGGTGAGCGGGGGGTGAGGTATCAGTGCTCTGCAGTCCTGAGAACCTCCAGGTCTTCAGCGGCCCTGGTACCGAGAGTGAGAAGCGTGCTCATCTGTCTGTCGAGTGCGGCCGTCTGCACTTCGTCCGGAGCGTAGACCATCAGGGCCACCGGTTTTCCATCGGCTTTCAGGGGAAGGCAGACCATCCTGCTGCCCCCCAATAAACTTCCCAGCTGGCGATCACCGAGGCTAAGCGTGGATTCCCCATACAAATCCCCAATCATTGCAGTTCCGGTTGTATAGGCCTGGCTTACCAGGCTGGTACTGTTGTCGGCAGAAATGACGATGTTATCCAGGTACTCAGCACAAAAGCAGCCGGCAAAACCTATGGCGATGAGGTGCTCATTGGCAGTATCCGCCACCAGGCAGATAATTCTTCTGATTCCGGCCAACAAGGTGCAGCTGCGATGAAAATTGCGTACCCAGTCTTCAAGCGAAGCAGGCCGGCTCAAAGGAGACATAATGGTCCGGGTCAGCAGATTGTCGAGCAGGTACCCATAGAGGCTGCCGTATTGTGTGTTGCTGCTCTCCGGGTCAGTGGCGGCGGAAAGGCTGAGATCGAGCCAGGCGGCCGTCCGGGCTGTCATTTCCTTTGCTGTGTCAAGCAGTGTTAAAATCTGCTCCCCGCTTAAATCGATCAGTCCCTCCACCACACCGATGGTTTCAGAGAGGGCCTCCTCAGATTCAGCACCATGGACAAGTGCGTGCGCCGCATAAACTATTCTGACCAAATTGAAGGCGGTCCCCACCTCGAATGGCGGATGATGATGAAAGCGTACCGCATCGCAGATCATCGGGTTGAGTCCGAGCGACTGCAACAGTTCTGCACCACGCACCGCGTGATCGGCCGCTCCACCCGCAGGTTCACCACTTCCTGCAGCCGTCGGGCAGCCGATATCGAGCAGCAGGCCGCCAAGATAGGCGTCATCAGGAAATCCAAACGCAACCGCCAGGCTGATTTCTCTGGCCAGCACAGCGCAGCGATAGCTGTCGCTCCACTCTTTCAGGCCTTCGCTGTCGTTCCTGCCGGCAGCCGCGCCACTTCCACTTCTCAGGGCGGCCTGAAGCAGCATGGGCTGAAGATCCTCCTCCTTCAACCCCCGGGTCAACTCATCCAGATTCTGAATATGGCCCTGGGGCGCAACCTCATCAAGGTTCAACAGACGCAGGGCCTGAAAAGTCAGACCCGGATCGACGATGATGAGCTGACGCAGTTCGGCAGCCGAGATCTCACCCTGATTCAAACGCTTGAAGATGGGAGCGAGCAGGGCCGGTGCACTGGAGCCTATATCAGCGAACCCTCCGGCGCCAAACATCGCGGCAGCAATCTCTCCTGGCTTTGACGTGTCCGCCTGATCGTAGCCCAGCGATGCTGCCGCAATGGGCCCGAAGACGGGGCCGGAGGCCTGGTCTACCCTGTCCTGTTCCTGGTCAGCACCGCCTGCTCCCTGATGCCGATTATCAGGAACAATTTCGGCAATCTGGGCAAGATAGCGCTGCCAGAATTGCGACAACCCCCCGCTTGCCGAACCAGGTCCGGTCGCACCGACCAGGTTGGAGACAAACGCTTTGATGCATTGGGCGCCGATCGATTCGGGGTAGAGTTCGAGCAGCGGCTTCTGCTGCACTACCGCCCGCTCAAAATGATCATCATGGAGCACGATCCCGGCTGGGGAAATAGCAATATCGAGGTGTTTATCAACTACCTTCTTATACCTGAGATAGGTACTTTTTGCCTGGGGGATGGAATCGCAGTCGTTGATCAGTACCCGAACCGCCCCCTGATATTTTTTGACGCTGAGAATTTTCAGCAAGGCATAGGCATCGGTCAGGGAGGTGGCCTCCCGAGTGATGACGATGACGGTCTGCTGGGCGGCCATGCAAAAGGAAATCACGCTTCGGGAAATTCCCGAAGCGGTATCGATCAGAAAATAATCGTAATCAGCGACACTGGTCAGCGCCGCTATCAGGGTTTGCAGCTGTTCAGCGGTCAGATTGGCAATCTGTTCAACGCCGGAGCTGCCCGGAATGATATCGAATCCATAGCCGGTATGAACCAGGATCTCATCGATCGATTTGTCGTTGAAAAGGAGGTCATCGAGGGTGTATTCCTGCTCAATTCCAAGCAGGATATTGACATTTGCCAGTCCCAGATCACCGTCGAACAGACAGCTCCGATACTGGAGAGCGGTGAGTTGCAGGGCGGTATTGAGACAAAGGTTCGACTTGCCCACCCCACCCTTGCCGCTGGTAAAAACAATGACTTCAGACATCTACCGGTCAGCTCCCGAAATTAATCTCATATGCTTGCCAAAACCTACAAAAGTTTAGTGGACCGAACAAGCAAAATCAGTGATCCCCGCACTTGCTTCACAGCAGAGCGGCCAGCGACCTGGCTGCCTTTTCCGCCCCGCCAAGATTGACCGGCAGTGCGAAGGGATCGATGTCGGTCTTCATCCGATCGACCAGCATGGTGTAGAGTTGCTCCACGCTGCATTCATTTTCCAGGGTGGCTGTCAGCCTGTTGCCCACCGAGCGGATGAGCGTGGTGAGATGGTCCTGCTGCTCCCGGTCCTGCATGTCCCGCATCACGGCCAGGGCCGGAATTCCAAGGGACAGCACATCGACCAGCGAATTATAGCCGCCGAACACAATGGCGCTTCTGGAACTGCAGAGCGCCTCGACATACTGCGATCCAAAGCGTTCAAGCGTGCAGAAATC
>JARRLH010000204.1:0-6727 GCA_037387205.1 Desulfofustis sp. | reverse complement strand
AAGTCTGCGCGCTGCGGCGGTGGCTAGACGGTCTCTACCTCTGCAGTGGCAGCCTTGCCGCAATGGCGATCGCCCTGATCTGCCTACTGGTGCTCTGCCAGGTCTGCCTGAACGCCATCGACCGCATAAGCGGACTGCTGACCGGGTCGGCCATCGGCCTGACCATTCCTTCCTACGCTGATTTTACTGGGTTTTTCCTCGCGGCGGCGTCATTCCTGGCGCTCGCTTACACCCTGCACAGGGGCGAACATATCCGCGTGACCCTGATCCTCTCGCGCTCTAGCGCAGGAGTAAGGCATTTTCTCGAAATCTGGTGCCTGCTCGCAGCCTCCGGCGTGACTCTCTATTTTTCGTGGTACACCCTGCTTCTGGTGCGCGAGTCCTATATTTACCACGATCTTTCCCCGGGGATGATCGCCGTTCCGATCTGGATTCCGCAGACATCTATGTTGCTCGGTCTGGTGATACTCGCAATCGCCCTGATCGACGGCCTCATCAGTACATTGATAAAGCGACGATCCACAAGGGCCGGGCGCAAAGCGGATGAGAATGCCACGGAGATGGCAGCAACGGAGGCGTCGACATGTCGGAAATGAACATGACGCTGTTTCTGTTGTTCGTTCTCTTCGCCCTGCTCGGCAGCGGCATTTGGGTAGCATTCTCGTTGCTGGGCGTGGGGTTGATCGGCATGGCTGTGTTTACCGAAGCACCTTTGGGAGAAGTTCTGGCAACGACCGTCTGGGGAGCCAGCAATTCCTGGTCGCTGGCCGCCCTGCCATTGTTCGTCTGGATGGGGGAGATCCTGTTCCGTTCGCGCCTGTCCGAGGACATGTTCACCGGGCTTTCCCCCTGGCTGACCCATCTGCCCGGACGGTTACTGCATGTCAACATTCTAGGTAGCGGAATCTTCGCCGCCGTTTCCGGCTCCTCAGCAGCCACGGCGGCAACCATCGGCAAGATGTCGATTCCGGAACTCGACAAGCGACAGTATCCAAGAAACATGGTCATCGGTACTCTAGCCGGATCGGCCACCCTGGGTCTGCTCATTCCGCCCTCGATCATTCTTATCGTTTACGGCGTCGCCACCGAACAGTCGATCGCCCGGCTGTTTATCGGCGGCGTGCTGCCCGGCCTGATGTTGGTCGCCATGTTTATGGGCTACGTGGTGATCTGGTCGCTGTTCAACCCGGAACAGATTCCGAGCGGCGAAGAGAAACTGGCGTTGAGTGAACGACTGAAGCGCGCCCGGCGGCTCATTCCGGTCATTCTCCTGATTGTCGGCGTGATCGGCTCCATCTATTCGGGAATTGCTTCGCCGACTGATGCGGCGGCGGTTGGCGTTGCCCTGTCGCTGGTTCTATCGAAATTTACCGGAACCCTGAATCGCAAAACGTTCATTGAAGGGCTGATGGGTGCGACCAAAACCTCCTGCATGATCGCTTTCATTCTCGCCGGTGCGGCTTTTCTCACTGTGTCCATGGGCTTCACCGGAATTCCGCGTATGCTCGCCACCTGGATTGCGGCCATGCAGCTCTCCCCTTACGCCCTGCTTGGAGCTTTGACGGTTTTCTTCGTGATCCTCGGTTGTTTTCTGGACGGCATCTCGGTTGTCGTTCTGACAACCTCGGTGATCATGCCGATGGTAGAACAGGCCGGGATCGACCCGTTCTGGTTTGGAATTTTCGTGGTAATTGTTGTCGAAATGTCGCAGATTACACCACCCGTCGGTTTCAACCTTTTCGTCATTCAGGGGTTGACCGGGCTCGATATCCTACGTGTGGCCTATGCGGCCATCCCCTTTTTCCTCCTGCTGCTGGTCGCACTGGCGCTTATCGTCATTTTTCCTTCTATTGTCACCCTGCTGCCGAACATGATGGGCAGCTGATTACAATGACGCTGCCGCCCTTGAAGCCTGGTCATACAGCCCGGACAGCAGGCGCAACAGGGTTGCCGCCTCAGTGATTTCCGAGTCTTCATTTTCCAGATTGCGATAGACCGAGGTCAGGCAACGTTCGCGCACCTGGCGATATTCTTTACAGGCCCTGGCCCCTTCTTCCGTGGCCGTGTAAAAGATTTCTTTGCCGCGCTTTTCCTTCTGGATCAGGTTCAGCTTGATCAGCTTTTTCAATGAATAATTGACCGTGTGACTGTCTTCTATATGGAGGACGAAACAGATATCGACCAGCCGCTTTTCCCGCTGACGATGATTGACATTATGTAGCACCAGCACGTCCAGGGGGCTGAAATCCGGGTATCCCGCCGCATTCATGCAGCGAACCATCCAGCGGCTGAAGGCATGGTGGGCGATGATCATTCCATATTCAAACTCACTTAAGTGCCAGCTGTCAGGCGAGGTCAAATGCTCAGATGAGACGATCGGAACAACAGGCTTCAAGCTTTCATCCATTCTGTTCACCTCTTATTTTTTTCAGATTTATTACCGATGGACAGTGTGAGTCTGCCCGGACCGTAACAGATAAAATAACATATCGAACCCGATGAGGAACAAGCCAAAAAGCTAACTAGAAGATGGATTGAGAAGCCGTAAGATTCCTGAAAACCCTATTCTTGTTTCTCGACTCACAAAAAAAGGCTATGGAGGTGATTCTGAGAAACCCTGAAAAATAGAAAGTTTTTTGGCAAATCCAGCTTTTGTATCAATTCTGGGCAAAACCAATCCCGGCTTTCATCTTGGATCTGGGCTTCGTAAATCATAGCTAATTCCCCAGGAGCATCACAAAGTATTGGCCCATCTCGCATGTATGGGCCATTGTCGTTTGGCAGTATCTAGTCGAAGTTCGCCTTAGTTCAAGATTCACGAATAAAAACAAAAGCTCAAGGAAAGCAAAAGGTGACTTGACTGGTCTCATATTGGCTGTAACGTGTAGTTCATAATGCAACACAGACAGACATGATCAGCCAGACCCTATTCACTGGCCGCATCTGCACACAGGAAAGAAACTGTTATGTTCAACGAGCAAGCCGAGACCGGTCATTTAGAGAGTTTGTTGGCAAAGCTGGGAGCCGGCCTGGACCAGTATTTGAAATTCGAGCATCCGGACGCACTTCACCCTGATAATCATTGGCGGGAGTTTCTGGATACCCCCTTGCCGCAACAGGGGGTCGGTATCGAGCAGGTTACCCAGGACCTCATCGAGCAAATCATTCCCAACGGTTCACCCGTTCCCAGGCCCGGTTTCAGCTCTTTCATCACGACCGGTTCAACCACTGCTTCAACCTTGGCTTCCACTGCGGCAAGCATCGCCTCCCCACAACGCTACATGCATACGGCTTTCAACTTTTTGGAAGAGTTGTCTTTGCATTGGTTGGCTGAGATGTGCGGCATCAAAGGCATGCAAGGCGTTTACAGCAGTGGCGGATCAGTGGCCAACCTTGTTGCCCTGGGTGGCGCCCGGCAGTTCGCCTTCGAGAAAACCGGCCACGACCCTGCAGCCGATGGCGTCAACCGTCAGGGTTTCGTGTATGCCAGTGAAGAGTGCCACCATACCATTCAGCGCTCCTGTGGGGTCCTGGGTCTCGGTCGGCATGCGGTCAAGTTGATCGCTTGTGATCAAGAGGGTCGCATGCAGCCGGAGACTTTACAGCGCACTATTGCCGAAGACCAGGCCAGCGGCAGGCTGCCGATTGCCATTGTCGCCAATGCCGGCACGACCAACACTGGAGCAATTGATCCGCTGCAGGACCTGGGTGAAATTGCCGATGAACATTCGATCTGGTTCCATGTGGATGGTGCTTATGGATTACCCGGGATCCTGGACGAACAGGTTAGTCATCTTTTCAAAGGCCTGGAGCTGGCCGATTCGGTGATTGTCGACCCGCATAAATGGCTGGGCGCGTCAGTCGGGATCGCCGCGACCTTCGTCCGTGACCGGCAGATCCTGTACCGGGCATTTACTCAAGAACCTGCCGACTACCTGGAAGGATCGGTCGAACAGGAAGACCAGTCACGCACATCGATCAAGCACTCATTGGACGACTTCGGCATCCCCTATTTCGACTTCGGCGTCGAGTTGAGTTCCCCCTGCCGCGGGGTTGTGGTCTGGGCGCTGATTCGCGAGATCGGTGTTGAGGGGATGAGGCAAAGAGTGAAACGACATAATACGATGGCCCGCTACATTGCCCATTACGCAAAAGGACATCCCAATCTGGAAGTGCTGCTTGAACCGACGCTTTCCATCTGTTGTTTTCGTTACGTATCCCCCAACATTCCTGATCTGGACCATTTCAACCAGAGGCTGCATCGCCATTTGATCAGGGAGAATGAATATATGCCGAGCACGACACGGGTCAAAGGGCAGCTGGCCCTGCGTCCCTGCTATGTCGGAGCACGTGCGGACCAGTCACAGGTCGATGGTTTACTCGAGGCCGTGTTGAGAATTGGCGGGGAGCTGGAGAGCGAAACTCGAATCGAGGGCACTTAAAAGGGGCACTTGATTTAAGTGTCCCCAACCCCAGCTCAGTTTTGAATGTCAGCTTAAATGCGATGACTGAGATTGGTGAAAAGGGCGAGCGGATCAAGCATTTTCTGTATTAACAGAGAGAAGGAATGGCCCCGTATGCCCTCATCTTGCCCCGGGCGTAACAGCCGTGCGACAATTACTTCATGAAAGCAGATGCCCCCATACAACCGACCGACATCTCCCTGGCCACGCTGAATTTCGATAACGCCTTCGTCCGTGAACTGCCCGCCGACCCGGACCGCAGCAATCGCGTGCGCCAAGTGTACGGCGCCTGTTACTCGCGCGTCCAGCCGACGCCGGTGGCCGCGCCTCAACTGGTCGCCTATGCTGCAGAGGTTGCCGAGCTGCTCGACTTGCAACCAGCGAGCTGTACAGGAGAGGAGTTCGCCCAGGTTTTTGTCGGCAACCAACTGCTGCCCGGCATGGATCCCTACGCCTGCTGCTACGGCGGTCACCAGTTCGGCAACTGGGCCGGTCAGCTGGGTGATGGGCGGGCGATCAACCTGGGGGAGATCATCAACCAGCGCGGTCAACGCTGGGCGCTGCAGCTCAAAGGTGCCGGGCTCACGCCCTATTCCCGCCGTGGCGACGGCCTGGCGGTGCTGCGCTCCTCGGTGCGCGAATTTCTCTGCAGCGAAGCGATGCACCACCTCGGCGTACCGACCACCCGCGCCTTGAGCCTGCTGCTCACCGGCGAGCAGGTCACCCGCGACATGTTCTACGACGGCCATCCCAAACAGGAGCCGGGCGCCGTGGTCTGTCGGGTCGCGCCCTCCTTCACCCGTTTCGGCAGCTTTCAGATTTTCAGCTCACGCAACGAAATCGAGCCATTACGCCAGCTGCTCGACTACACCATCCGCACAGACTTTCCCCACCTGGGCGAGCCCTCGGTGGCCGTTTACCTGCAGTGGTTCGAAGAGCTCTGCCGCAGCACCGCGACGATGATCGTGCACTGGATGCGCGTCGGCTTTGTCCACGGCGTGATGAACACCGACAACATGTCGGTCCTCGGCCTGACCATCGACTATGGACCCTACGGCTGGATCGATGACTACAATCCCGACTGGACGCCCAACACCACGGACGCCGCCGGCGGCCGCTATCGTTTCGGCAACCAACCCCGGCAACCAGCCCCATATTGCCCTCTGGAACCTCGCCCAGCTGGCCAACGCCATCTATCCGCTGATCGAGCAGGCCGAACCGCTGGAAGCGGCGCTGCACATTTATGGAGACTGTTACAGGCAGGGCTGGCAGGCGATGATGGCGCAAAAACTCGGGTTGAAGAGCTTCGAGGCACAGACTGATCTGCCCTTGATCAGCAGGCTGGAAGACGTGCTGCAGCTAGTGGAAACCGACATGACGATTTTCTACCGCAAGCTGGCTGAGCTGACACCGGCAGGAGACCAGGATGATGCGAGTTTACTCTCTCCGCTGCGCGAGGCTTACTACCAGCCGGAGGCGATAAGCGCAGACAACCAACAGCAGATCGCGGCCTGGCTGCGCAGCTACCTGCAGCGGGTCGCAAAAGACGGGCTCGACAGAGAAGAACGCCGGCAGCGCATGCATGCGGTCAACCCCAAGTACGTGCTGCGCAACTACCTGGCGCAAATGGCGATCGACAAGGCCGAGGCGGGCGATCACAGCCTGGTCAATGAGCTGCTGCAGGTGATGCGGCAGCCCTATGCGGAACAGCCTGAATACGAGGAGTTTGCCGGTAAGCGGCCGGAATGGGCGCGCCACCGGGCGGGCTGTTCGATGCTTTCCTGCAGTTCCTAGTCAAGCGTGACAAAACGTTCAAAAGTGATAACCATTTAGAATCATCATCGGGGACACTCAAATTTGCGTGTCTCTTTTGCGTGTCCCCGTTCCCAATGTCAGATTTCTGTTAAAATCTACATAACCGACAGATCCTGCTTCAGCCCTAAAGGAGAGATGATGCTGCCAACCAAATATCAGGATTTTTATAAAACAATCGCGAAAACGATCTCCAAGCAAAGACTGATCACTGATCCACTTTTAACCGTATCATTCGGAACCGATGCCAGCTTCTACCGCCTGATTCCGAAGATTGTCATCAATGCTGAAACGGAAGAAGAGGTTCAGCTGATTCTTCATGAAGCAAGTCAACGTCGGCTACCAGTCACCTTTCGAGCCGCAGGCACCAGCCTTTCCGG
This sequence comes from Desulfofustis sp., assembly GCA_037387205.1. Classification (GTDB taxonomy): domain Bacteria; phylum Desulfobacterota; class Desulfobulbia; order Desulfobulbales; family Desulfocapsaceae; genus JABDQA01. Next base: position 72 of record JARRLH010000204.1, on the reverse strand, counting down.
CCAAGCGATCACTGACAGTATTCTGGTGCGCCTGGGAAAAGGCTGGCAGAATTATAAAATTTTTGATAACGC
>JARRLH010000203.1:0-7464 GCA_037387205.1 Desulfofustis sp. | reverse complement strand
GCCCCGGACAACAAGGCTACGCGGTTTACCTACAGTCTGCTGAATCTGACCCACCGCAACGGCCACGAGCAGCCGCAGCCGCTGGTGCCGGGAAAAAGATACCTAATCAAACTGGCTCTAAATTACGTGGCCCAGCGGATTCCTGCCGGCCACCGCTTGCGCATGGCTGTCTCAACCTCTTACTGGCCGATGGCCTGGCCGTCACCGGAGGCAGTACAGCTCAAGATCCACACTGGCAAGAGCATGCTCTTCCTGCCGGTTCGCAAAGCCCGTCACGAGGACACCCTGCTCCGTTCCTTCGACCCTCCGGAGGCGGCGCCACCAGTGCGCGTCAAAGTGATCAAGCCGGAAAATCGCAACTGGAGAGTCGTCCGTGATCTCGCCAGGGACATTTCCACATTGGAGGTAATCAACGACGACGGCGTGCAGCATATCAACGAGATCGATCTGACCATCGGCCGCTCCGCCAGGGAGTGGTACACCTACCAGGGGGACGACTTCAATTCGGTCAGGGGCGAGACCCTGTGTGAGCGCAGTTTCAGTCGTGGTTCATGGTCCGCCAGGACCGTTACGAGGATCGTCTTGACCTCTTCCGAGAAGGATTTTTTTCTCCGTGCGGAACTCGACGCCTACGATGGAGATAAACGGGTATTCTCTAAAAACTGGGACACTGCCATACCTCGCGACTTCGTCTGAGCAGGCCCGCATCCCGCTTTACGTCAATAGGGGGTATAGGTAACGACCCTGTTTTCCCTCAAAAAACTACTTTTTAGTTTTCTACTAACTATTACCCAGTAATTTAATCACGAAAAATCAATCACATATTTCGCAAAGATCAAAATTGGCACGATATCTGCTGTGCACTTCCTAACCACTGCGTTCCAAATACGATGGAGCAATAATGACCGGGATATCAGGAATCGGCCATAATCAACAACAAATTTTGACCGTGCTCTTTGAGTACAGCGAGCGGTATCCAGACCAGTGGGTGCCCCACTATCGACTCATCAATGACCTCAAAATGGCTGAGACTGATTTTAGTCAGGCCATAAAACGCCTTGTAGAGCCGCGCACTAACGGAAACGACTTCAACCCCCTAGTGGAGCTGACTCTGCCTTCAATTGCCTACAGGGAATTTGAAGGAGGCGTGGTTCCCTTACCCGACAACGCAACTATGAGTGATGCGTTATTCGCCATGAAATTTGCCTGGGAAGGCAGTGAAGCCAGACGCCACTTCTACCGTATCACCGAGCTGGGCGTGGCGCATCTGCAAAGCCTCACCAGTGGCAATCGTCGCCAACCCTCTGCCACAACAGCCACGTCAAGGGCGAGTCCGTCTATGTCCCGACAGAGGATTTCTTGATCCTCTATATTAAAGAGTTTACTTAAACAAACGCACTCTGTGGAGCGGCTGGGCGAGGCAACCAGCAACAATCTGAAGTCCACAAGTTCAGGACCAATCAAGTCACCTCAACCTTCACTCCATCGGTCTGTTGTTTCCTCTGTTTCCTGCGCATTGGCCATCCGGTGCTTAGCACCTGTAGCACGTTTGAGCGCACCACTGTTAATTTTCTTGTCTCCGGCAGCCACAACCAGTCGATACTTATCATCTTTGCCCTTGAAAAGGATAGATTTTGCAATCTGGCCCACAGGCACTCCTATTCGTTGGGCTGCTTTTTCTGCAGTCGGCGTTGACCCAGGCTCAAATTCCAGGGCCGAAAGATCATGACTCTTCAGAAACGTTTGTACTTTGGGAGGGATATTGCTCATTTTCTAGACCAGATAAAAACTTTAAATGTATGGAATAGCTATCAGCATGCCAGAGTTACCAGAACTGGAAAAGTAACGCAATAGCAGTAGAATCTCTCATTTCTCAAGAATGCATCACCGGGCACTGCCTGACAGTTGTTCCGGGTATGATTATAGTTTAGTTGTGTTGACAGGCAGCGGTATGCTTCTGAAAACTTGGCAGCGCAGACAAGGAGGAACTATGCACTTCTCTCTTGTCAATTTCCAATCAAGTCGGGCGCCAGTGGTGTGCCTGATTATCCAATTCTTTTTGTATTTATTCCCGACCACCGTCTTGTCCGTATCTGAAGAGAAAAGCGATGCGCTGCTTCTCAGCATAGACGGTACCATCAATCCCGCCGTTTCAGACTATATCAGAAAGGGCTTTCAGCTGGCAACCGAGGAAAACGCCTCGATGGTGATAATTCGGATGAATACTCCCGGGGGGCTGGATGCCTCGATGCGAGATATCATTCAGGAAATACTCTCCTCCCCTGTTGCCGTGGTAACCTATGTATCCCCGGATGGTGCCCGAGCCGCCAGCGCCGGCACCTACATCCTTTATGCCAGCCACGTTGCGGCAATGGCACCGGCAACCAACCTCGGGGCCGCCACCCCCATTCAGATTGGTGGCCTGGGCAGCGCCAAGGATAAAGAAAAGCCTGATGAAGAGGATGCCAAAGACCCACGGTCGGCCCTTGAGAAAAAGATCATAAATGATGCAAGTGCCTATATTAAGGCGCTTGCCGACAAACACAACCGCAACGGTGAGTGGGCCGTCCAGGCAGTCCAGGAAGCCGTAAGTCTGACCGCCCAAGAAGCCCTCGAACTAAACGTCATCAACATCGTAGCCGATAACCTTGATGATCTGCTGGAGCAGCTCGACGGCTATCAATTGGTCATTGACGGCGAACCGGTATCGTTGAGTACTTCTGAGGTTGACCTGAATAATTTTGAACAAAGCTGGCGTTACAAACTACTCGGTGTAATCAGTGATCCGACCATTGCCTATCTGCTCCTGCTGCTCGGTTTTTACGGACTCATATACGAACTAGCCAACCCAGGGTTTTTCCTGCCCGGAGTTGCCGGTGGCATCGCATTGATGCTGGCCCTGTATGCGCTTCAACTGCTGCCGGTTAATTACAGCGGACTGGCGTTGATGATCCTGGGCATCGGCTTCCTCGTTGGTGAGGCATTCATGCCCAGTTTCGGCACCCTCGGCGTGGGCGGGATCATCGCCTTTGCTGCCGGCTCGCTCATCCTGATCGACGATCAGACGATGCGCGTCGCCCTACCCACCATCATTGGCACAACAGCGGTCTCGGCACTTTTCATTTTGTTGCTGATGAGCCGCGTAGCGATGATGCGGCGAAAACGCATCCACACCGGTGTCGAGGCAATGGTTGGAACCTTCGCTGAAGCGCGCTCCGATTTCAGCGGATCGGGAATGGTCTGGGTAAACGGTGAGTCATGGAATGCCCACAGCAGTGTACCCGTGAAAAAAGGAGAGAAAGTAAAAATCCTGTCCATTTCCGGACTGGAACTAATCATAGAACCAACCAAGGAGGACTCCTGACATGATAACCCCTGATATGCTGACCGCCGGCCTGATGAGCTATTTAATCCCGGTCCTGCTTGCTGTTGGCCTGGTGGCATTGTCATTGAAGATAGTAGCCGAGTACGAGCGTCTTGTCGTACTGTTTCTCGGACGTTTCCAGGCAGTCAAACAACCCGGGCTGAGAATCGTGGTTCCCGGCATTCAGCGTTTGTTCCGTGTGGATTTGCGGGTTATCACCATGGATATCCCGCCCCAGGATGTGATCTCCCATGACAATGTAACGGTTCGGGTAAACGCAGTACTTTATTTCAGAGTGGTCGATCCGGAAAAAGCCATCATTCAGGTTGAAGACTTCAACACCGCGATAAATCAGCTCGCCCAGACGACACTCCGCTCAGTGCTGGGGCAGCATGATCTGGACGAAATGCTGGCCGAGCGCGAAAAGCTCAATGACAACATCCAGGAGATCATCGACAAGCGGGCCGATGCCTGGGGTATCAAGGTTATCAACGTGGAAATCAAGCATATCGATCTGAATGATTCGATGATCAGGGCCATAGCGAGGCAGGCCGAGGCAGAAAGAGAGCGAAGGGCAAAAATAATTCACGCTGAAGGCGAATTTCAGGCGGCGGAGAAACTGCTCTCGGCCGCGAATATCATCTCGCAGAACAGCCAGGCCCTGCACCTCAGGTATCTACAGACATTAAATGACATCTCGACCAACAAAACCTCGAACACCATCGTCTTTCCGCTGCCGTTGGAATTTATCCGAGCCTTGGGCCCGTTGAGCCCTGACTTGAAGGACAGTTCTGCGCAGACATAATCGGCGGCCCCGGGACCGAGATGGTGCTCAACCGGTTAAGATTAATAGGGTTTCCAGCTCACCCCCGGGCCGCTCTGCGGCGCCCCTTTTCTGCATGAATCATATCGCACAGAGCTGCCGAACAGGTCTCTCACCACTTCCCCCCTCCACAAGTACAGTCTTGTAAGGAAAGTATATGGTGATCACAGGCTTAAACTTGCTATTGGGCCGTTTTCTATCCGATAATAAAGTATAGCCTAGTGCTCTTTTTTACTCAGTACGATGTCAAAAAGGAGGTCGTCATGGCGAAACCAAAACAGAACGGTCTGCACCACCATATCACCGCGGTGAAAAAAGAAGAACGCGCCTTCGAAAATGCCTTTCAGGCGGTCTCACGGATGATCCTCGAAAAACAGATCGACAAGGTGATTGTCAACGCGAAAAGCACCTTCGATTACCGGATCTTTCGCGAAGCAGAGAAGCATATAATCGGTATGTATGATGAAATAAACTCGTTCGTTTCTTTCGTGAAAGACGCCTCGCAGGGCGGATCGTCCCGGGAAATGGCGTTTGTCCTCGTCGGCGAACCGGGCAACGGCAAGACCTTTCTGGTCGAGTATCTATGCACCTTATACCGGCACTTCCTATGCCGCGAGGAAAACAGGCGCTATACGTTCAGGTTCAACGGCTTGAGCCAGCTCGGTCATTACGGCGACATAGACGTGATCGAGTCGCAAACCTACGAAGACCCCATGATCCTGGCCATGAATCTGCTTGAATCGGCGGACGATTCGAGGAACTATCTGGCCCGCAGATACCGGCTGACCACCCCGGTTGTAGAGAAATGGTGGCAGAATTATCGGCCGCTCGGTGCCTGCACAGCCTATATTTGGAATGATATCAGAGAATTTACCGGCGGCAAACTGGAAGACATGCTGAAATTCGTTGAAATTGTTCCAGTCCCCCTGACCGAGAGTCTCGGCACGGTAACCGGCAAATATCCGGCCAAAGATAAAATCACCTCTTCCGCCGTTGACCTTTTGGGTGAGGAGTCGATTCAGCGTCTTCTGCACATCACCGACACCAACAACCCCTATCGCTTCGACCTGCGCAGAGGAGCCCTGGCCCGAGTCGCCGGCGGGGGCATCCATTTCAGCGACGAGATATACAAGAACAAGAAAGACCTTGTACAGGTGTACCTCAGCCTAATTCAGAACAGAACGATCGAAATAGACGGCTACAAATGGCCGATCGACACCCTCATTGTGGCCACCAGCAACAACGCCGAGTTCAATAAATTCCTGGCCGAAAAAGAGGAGGCCCCGATCATCGATCGATGCCGTATCTGCTATGTCTCCCACAACACCGACTACCGGCTGCAGAGCCAGTTGACTTCTTACGCCATTGGCGACAAGACCAAAACCACCCTGACCGGAGATGAGCTGCACCAGGATCCGAATCTCAATTACGCAGCGTCGGTCGGCGTGGCCTTGACGAGACTGCCGCGTTCCGAGAAGCTGACGCCGATCGAGACCATGAAGCTCGCCGCGGGTGAGGTTGCAGGCGAAAAATCGATAAAAACCCTCTCTGAGGTCATCGATACCTTGAACCAGGATGCCGACGTCACCAGCCGATTCGGCCAGAAGGGACTGGGTCAGCGAAACCTGGGCCGGGCCATGCAGCTGATGCTGGAAAGTTCGGAAACAAACGAGGGGCGGTGCATGTTCGCCTACGATGTATTCGGCGCACTGGAGCGCATCATCCTCGACTATGTGCCGGAACCGACCGATCGGGCGAAATTTCTCGACGATCTGAAAACGGCGCGCGGCCTCTACCGCGAGCGGATCATGACGGAAATGTTCAACGCTTACATGGACGAGCCCCTGGCGATCAGAAAGGACGTCCTCAATTACGTCAACATGATCATCGGCATCGATGCGGAGAATCTCGGCCCCGACAAGATGTGGAAGTACAAAAATCCGCAGACCGGTGAGCTGCTGGCCTTGAAAATCGACGAGCGCTACATCAACTCGGTGGAAGACTGCCTCGGTCTGAAAATAAAAGAGCAGAAGGATACCTTCAGAACGTCGATACGCAAAATTTACGGTCAGAAAATATCGACCAATCCGAACTACGATTTTATGGACAACCTCGAGTTGGTCAAAGCGGTCACCGACGTGCGCTTGAAATCGGATATTGCCGGTGCCGGCAGTCTCATAGGAGCCCTGGCCAACAGAACAAACGAGGAGAATCAGAAGCTCTACGACCGGATGGTGGACACCATGCTGAACAAACTGGGCTACTGTAAAACCTGCGCCCAGAAAACCATCGAGTACTTCTGCACGCAGGTGGATGAAACGTAGATAGCACATTCGGAAACTCATTGATCAGACTGAGAGGTTACGATGATTGATGATTCTCGAAAAAAATACCGGTCCCGCCAAGCACTGGGCCCGAAATCATCTCCGCCCCCCCTTAAGTCTATTCGTTCACTTTACGACTACCACGACGCGGAGGCCTGGTCTCTGACGCCGGTTCTGCAGCTGGCCGCCCTGGCGCCGACCCGCTCGCTCGATGATTTGATGGCCCGGGACAAGCAGCGGGAAGAAGATGGGTTCCCCCGTAAAATCCGTCTTGGCAAGGTGGTGAAACCCGGCGGTAAAGATGATGAACGAGTAGTTGTGGTTCCCACCACGGTGGAAGAAAAATTCCTGCATGATGCGGTGACCGTGGCCGAAGACGGCAACGGGGGAGAAGGAGGCGAAGATCCCCTTTATGGCGGCCAGGGGGAGGGGGATGATGGCGAGATCATTGGCGAACAGCCTATCAGGAACGATAGAGAGGGGGGCTCGGGAGCCGGCCACGGCGAGGGAACCACTCATGAAATCGAGTCCAATGCGTATGAGCTCGGCCGGGTCCTCACCGAAGAATTCAAACTGCCCAACCTGAAAGACAAAGGGAAAAAAAGATCGCTGACCAAATACTCCTACGACCTGACCGACAGACACAAGGGCTTTGGCCAGGTAATCGACAAGAAAGCAACCCTGAGGCAGATAATAAAGACCAACATCGCTCTCGGCCGGGTACGTCAGAGAGAGAGAGTCAGAACGGATTCACTGCTCATCTCCCCGAATGACCGGGTATACCGGGTTCTGTCTAAGGAGAAGGATTATGAATCCCAGGCGGTGGTGTTCTTCCTCAGGGATTACTCAGGCTCAATGGGGGGAAGGCCGACGGAGACGGTGGTCAGTCAGCATATCATGATCTACTCCTGGCTCACCTACCAATACGAGAACCAGGTTGAAACCAGGTTCAT
>JARRLH010000202.1:0-5989 GCA_037387205.1 Desulfofustis sp. | reverse complement strand
CTGTACCAGGGAAACCATGACGATACTCTCCGGTACGACTCCCGTTCGTGAAAGCTCCTGAGCGTACGATTGTCCAGTCCAGAGGGCTATGCCTGACGTAGTCCTCCGGTTAGTTTCCAGATTTAATGAACGTAATTGTAAAGATATTTTCAGGCACTGTTAACAGTGCCTGGCGAAAATGCAGATTATTTTAATCGGTTGTGGTATGAGAGTTGAGTAATAGAGGGAATCGGGAGACAGAGCCTTTGCGCGAGGCCCTGTCCCCCCTCCATCCAGGAAAGAGCCTTCCTGAAAGGAGTTACTCAACTGGTACTTTTTGTCTTAGCATCCGTCAAGGAGATTGCCCGCCTGGGGAAAAAATATCCTTGGCCCAAGCCTGCTGCCTGTCCCTGTTGCGGTGGCCATCTCTGGTGGCACGGTTTTGTCGAAGCCTGGTTTTCCAGCCATCCTGATTGTCTCTATCTCCGTCGTCTGTTCTGTCCCCAGTGCCGCAGCGTCCACCGCTTGAAGCCGTGCGGGTATTGGAAACGTTACCGCAGCTCGGTTGAGGAAATCCGCTCATCTATAAAACACCGCCAGGATACACGATGCTGGCGTCCTGATCTGCCCCGGTCCCGTCAGCGACAATGGTGGCGCCGGCTGAGCAGGATGATTCATCTGTTCCTCGGATTATCCTTTAAAGGCACACTTCTTGAGGGTTTCGACCGACTGGCAGACGATAATATTATCCCGGTAAACGAGGCAACAAAGCATGCACACCGACTCATCCGAGACACACCCTACCGTATTGTAGCCCTGCCCGGCTTCTGTTGAACGTGGTATGGGAGATGAAGCTGGATAAACCGGCCATTCTCCCATCGACAGGAGGCACACCATGGGCGACAAACTTCGGGAAGAAATCGGTCTGTTCCGTTACGGAGTGATCAGTGAACTGGTCTCATCTCGACTTGATCCCGGCGAGCTGACGGAGTTGATCAGGAAGAAAAGCGAACAGCGCTGGCATATTCCCGGTACCAGCCGTACCCGGATATCCATGGCAACAATCAGACGCTGGCTGCGGCTGTACGAGAACAGCGGCCGGAACCTAGCATCGTTGTATCCGGTCCGACGGTGTGACCGTGGTGCAAACCGAAGCATTGATGAAGAAACGGTGGCGGCTCTGGTGCGGTTGCGCAAACAGAAACCAACCCTGCCGGTTAACAGACTGATCGAGGAACTTGCCGCTAAAAATCTGCTGCCGCCCGGCGCACATCTGAGCCTGACAACCGCCTATCGCATCCTCAAGCGCGAGGCGGATAAAGACGGTTCGCCTTCCACCAAAACAGACCGCCGCCGCTATGAGGCACAGTTCCCCAACGACATCTGGCAATCAGACGTCATGCACGGTCCCAAGGTCATGGTAAATGATCGTGTGCGCAAGACCTATCTGATCGCCTTTCTTGACGATCACTCACGGTTGATTCCCCATGGCGAGTTCTTTCTCTCTGAGAGGTTGGCTTCCTGGTTGAGCGCCTTTCGCCAGGCCCTGTGTACCAGGGGACTGCCCCGCAAACTCTATGTCGACACCGGCGCCGCGTTCCGCTCCAGGCACCTCGAGCGGATCTGCGCCTCGCTCGGTATCGCCCTGATCCATTCTGCTCCCTATACGCCGCAGGGGCGCGGCAAAATAGAGCGTTTGTTCAGGACGGTCAGGTCCAGGTTCCTGCAGCATCTCGACACCTCGCTGACACTTGCCGAAATCAACCGCCTCTTTCAGCAGTGGCTGGAGACGGACTACCAGCACAAGACACACTCCGCCACCTCCATGACCCCTTTCAACCGATTCGCTGCCCATGTAGAGATGGTCCGCGCCGCCCCTGCCAACCTTGAAGACCACTTCAGAAAAGAAGTGCGGCGCAGGGTCAGCAGGGACCGGGTGGTCACCATTGACGGACGCCTCTTTGAAGCGCCGACCCAACTCATCGGTGAACGGGTGCGTTTGTTGTTCGACGAAGAGCAGCCGCACCAGGTGGAAGTCTTCTTCAAGGGACACTCATACGGCCTGCTTACCCCGGTTGATCTCGGCGTCAACTGCACTGTCACACGAGATAAAAACAGTGGCGAGTTGCTGCAGACTGACGAACAAGCCTGGCGGCAGGGACTGCTGCCCTTTACCACAAAGGAGTAATATCATGAGCTATCGAACCTTCTTCGGACTTGCCAAAGAACCGTTTGCCGCCGACCTTGAACTCGATGCGATCATGACCACTGCCGAATTGCTTGGTGTTCAGGAACGTCTCGAGTACGCCGTACGTCTCGGAGCTATCGCGCTGGTCACCGGCGAGGTTGGGGCAGGAAAATCAACGGCCTTGCGATGGAGTTGCGGACAGCTTCACCCCTCACGTTTCAAGATCCTCTGGATTACCGCTTCAGCCGGATCTATCCTTGAAATCTACCGCCAGTTGCTGGCCGAACTCGACATCAATACCGCGTCTTCATCACGGGCGGTGCTTACCCGCCTGATCAGGGCACAAATCAAAAACCTGGTCACCACCAAAAAGCAGCAGCCGGTCATGATAATAGATGAGGCCTCTCTGCTGCGACTCGATGTCTTCGCCGAATTGCACACCATCACCCAGTTCGAGGCCGACTCCAAACCGTGGCTGCCGATGATACTTGCCGGACAGAACAACCTGGCCGATAATCTGCTGTACAGAACCGCAGTCCCGCTTGCTTCACGGATCGTTGCCAGAAGTCATCTGCCGGCAGTCGATCTCCCGGGAATGCGTGACTACATCATCCATCACCTTACAATCGCGGGACTTGCCAACTCCCCCTTTGATGAACAGGCGGTCACCGCCATCCATCAAGGTTCCGGCGGGTTGTTCAGAAAGGCCAACCATCTTGCCAGGGGAGCATTGATCGCCGCGGCAGCGGAAAAATCACAAGCTGTTTCTGCCGAGCATGTCAGGTTGGCTGATTCTGAGTTGTTCTAAATCATCAGGAGGTACGAATGAAAGCTGAACATACCATAGCGTTTCTTGCTGAATTGCTTGAACTCACTGAAAAACTTCAGCATCTCGTGAAAGACCATTGTCGACTTGTTGTCGCTGAAGATCAGGATGACCACATGGTTGAAGATGATGAAGAGGAGGATATACCCTTCTGATAGATGAGAACATATCGAAAATCAGCTTGTCAAAATAATCAGGAAATACTGTCAAAATAATCAGACAATTGCTGTTCTTTTAATGTGGGAAGCAACAACTGCTCTGCTGAGAAACGGTGTGGCCTTTGCCAAAATCAAACATGGTTCGCTCTGGCTTAAAGCAGACGATGGCAATATTAATGACTTTAAAGACAGGGGAATGATGCAGTACACCTATGGTAAAGACAACAGTCGTACACTGAATTTTTACGAGACCCCTGACGAGGTAATGGAAAATTCTGAACTTCTTGTCAAATGGGCCTCCAAAGCCTGCGAGGCTGCCAATAGATCTAAGAAATAAGCTTCTTCAACCTGTTGCCAAATGTAGAGCGAATCGTTGGAGATATTTCAGCGCAGTCCAAAATCGGCGACAAAAAAGATTAGACTGGAAAACCCTATGCTTCCAACCACAAAAGAACACATAACTTCTTCCTGATATCCCACCAGCTCGCAGCAACACCGTCGACGTAGAATTGGTCAGAGTAAGGTAAGTCCGGGGTTCAAATTTCTAAATCACCCCCTCATCGCGCCATTTCTTAAATATGGCTTGTGCTTTTTTATCAGTCTCTCTCAGGGCATCCTCCGGACTCATGTCACCTTTAGCAGCTCTACCGAACATTGTAGGAATGAGCCACGCACCAAAGATTTCAGATATTCCTGCATTTACATACCCGGGAAATCCAATGTTAGTAGCCCAATCTTGAACATCTTCAAGCACCTTATATTTATCATGCGGGTCAGCATGTTCATCATAGGCGACCTGCTCTTTTAAATCAGGAACAGAATTAGGGAAACAAGGGAAGTTATAGAACTCACTGGCCGTAAAAGCCCGATTGAAATTGTTGACATAATCGACGATAAACTTCTTGGCGCCATCAATATTATCTGCAAACTTCCATATAGAATATACGTTCATGACGTGTTGTAGCCCCATTCTCCGTACCGGACCCTTTGGACATTTTGCCAACCAGATCTTTTTTGCCATCTCTGGATAATCCTTCTCAGCCGTTCGAGTTATCGAGATAGCATTCATAGTGAGCGATCCCTTCCCAGTGAGAATAAAACGATTATTGGATGACGCATCCCAGGTAAAGACATCAGGAGTCATGCTCTCCTGATACATAGCCTTTACGAATTTAATCGCTTCCAGGGTTTCCTTGGAATTTAAAATGACATTGCCTTCTTCATCCTGAACAGAGGAGCCAAAGGAATACATAATAGAACGCAGGGCCATATTGGTATCAATTTCAGATGCTAACCCAAGGCCTAGCGCGACATTATGCTTCTTCTTGATCTTGGCACCGCCTCTACGAACATCATCCCACGTATCGGGGTACATACCTACGGAGTCCCACAAATCTTTACGGTACTCAATTGGGCCAGGAACGAAGCTTACTGATACTCCATAGTATTTTTGGGTTTTTATATTGTATGAACTTCCCAGTGCCAGATCTATCGGTTCACCTTGAGCATTAATACACTCTTCATAAACATCTTTAAGGTCGACAACGTGTTCTTCTAGGTCCGGCCTCGGCCATAAGAATAAAAACAAGTCGTGACCTCGTTGGGCTAAAACCTCGGCATCAGCCCTTGCATTAAGTGCTCCTAAGTCGATATTGTTGACAACCACCTCAGTGTCATTTTGAGCTCCCCATTCCTTTATGTAAGAATCATTAAACCACTTATCATAGCCAGGCACATAGTGAATCCATTGCATAATTCTAAGTTTCTTTGGCTTGGCAGCTCCGTATCTTGGGAAGATTATGTTACCCGTGCCTGCTAGCGCAGCGCACGTCAGAGAGGTTTTGATGAACTGTCTTCGGCTAATAACTCCTATTCTTATTCTCTTTAAACCTTTTGTATTTAGTGCCATGATATCCCCCCTTTAGCGTCAGCGTGGAAGTGCAATCGTGCAACCATGTAATACATGCAAAAGTAAAATGTTATCTTTATGGCAACTTCCCCAGAATAAGCGTTTTAAGTCATTTCATATTGATTTTCCCATCCAATCCAACTTGACTTATACCATCATTCAAGCGAGCAGCATCTTCAGGGTTTTTATAGCGGGCACCCTCGTATTTTACATAAAGATCGTAAAGCTCCCTAACATCTCTAATTTCAGGGATATCTACCTCAGCTTTTGCTTTATCGAACAGGCCTAGGTATACATAAGATGCTGCTAGATATGCTCTCTGTACTAACCCTAATTTTGGATTAAGCCTGAAAGCCTTTTCATAGAAAGAAACAGCCTCCTGGTATTGTTCCATACCGAAATGCGCTGTACCCAGTGTATATAAGTAATTTGCAATATTTAAAGGATCTAGTCGTATCGCTTTATTTACATAATCAATCGCCTCTTTGGGCTTTCCCGAATAAATTAAAGCCCATGCCATTGCTTCATAGCCAACAGCGTCATTTGGGTCTAACGCTATAGCTTTCTCCGCAGATGCAATAGCTTCGTCCGGGAAGAGTAAAATGATATACCACTTCGATGCGACCTGATGAGCCAAAGTTGTCGGATATTTTAAAGCCTCTCTCAGGTATTTACCTGCCAGGCCAGGCATCGCTTCTGCAGATACCCCCACTACATGAGACCAATCCCAGGCACTTTGATAGCCTTCTGTATAAACAGACGCTATAGCTGCATAGGCTTTACCATATTGGGGATCTAGTTCGATCGCTATTTCAAAATATGGTAACGATTTATGAAAATCTTCCGGCGTCCATTTACGGTAGAGTTCCCAGCCCTTTAAAAAGGCATCATATGCCTCGATACTGTCTGTTTCCTTAAAGCTAACCTTT
>JARRLH010000201.1:6062-12620 GCA_037387205.1 Desulfofustis sp. | reverse complement strand
CGAGGTCGAGGCCCGCAAGCCGCAGTGAAGAAGAGGAGCAAGAGAACAGGCAGATGAGGGACGTACATATCGCCATCACCAACGACGACGGCATCCACTCTCCGGGGCTCAGGGCCGCAGTGGAGGCGGTGGCCGATCTCGGCAGGATCACCATTATCGCCCCCACCGATCAGCAGACAGCCACCGGACGGGGGTTGACCGGCAACAAGCAGTCCCGGCTCGAGAGGTTGGCTTATCCCGGCGGCCCCTCTTCACTGGAGGCCTATCACTGCCCCTGCTCTCCGGCCCAGGTGGTGCGCCATGCGATGTTCACCCTGTTTCGCAGCGAGAAACCCGATATCCTGATATCCGGCATTAACTACGGTGAAAACCTCGGCAATATGATCAGCTGCTCAGGCACCGTCGGCGCAGCCCTGGAGGCCTCGAGTCACGGCGTCCCCGGCCTGGCCGTGTCCAAACAGACCGATATCGCCTCCCACCACAACTACACGCCCCAGGATTGGCGGGGTGCCGCCCACTTTCTCAGGAAGTTCACCACCCTGGTCCTGAGCAGGGAACTGCCGGCGGATGTCGATCTGCTCAAGATCGATGTTCCCGATGGGGCCGATGAACAGACCGGATGGCTGATGACCAGGACAATACTTCGATTGCTACCAGGGTTTGCGACTTCAAGACGCGGATCGTGGTGGCCGAGGAAGAACTTGAAAGCGACTCGGACATCTATGCCTTGGCTGTGGAAAAACAGGTTGCGGTGACGCCGCTGAGCCTCGATTTTACTTCCCGGGTAGATCTGTCCACTTTGCGCGACGCTCTTGCCTCCTAGGACGGGGTGTCCGGTATGGTTTCCCTGCACATAAGGACACCGCTGCTGGAATCGACCCCTCTGTCCCAGGTTGCCGGCTCGGAGGTCTGGCTGAAAATGGAGGCCATGCAGCCCTGCGGTTCTTTCAAGCTCCGCGGCATTGGCCGGGCCTGCAGCCATCACGCCGCCCGTGGAGTACAGGGACTGGTGAGCTCGTCCGGCGGCAACGCCGGCATTGCGGTGGCTTACTGCGGGAGGAAACTGGGACTTCCGGTGACGGTGGTGGTGCCGTTGTCGACGCCTGAACTGGCCCAAGAAATGATTCGCGGCGAGCAGGCGGAAGTGATTGTCAGCGGCGAGTCCTGGCAGGAGGCCCATGGCCATGCGCAAAGTCTCTGTGGACCGGATCGGGTGCTGATCCACCCGTTCGATGACCCGCTGCTTTGGGAAGGGCACGCGACGCTCATTGAAGAGACGGCGCGGAGCGGGCTGCGACCGGATGCGGTGCTGCTTTCAGTGGGCGGAGGCGGGTTGCTCTGCGGGGTGCTGGAGGGGCTGCATAGCAACGGGATGGCGGATGTACCCGTACTGGCTGTGGAGACCCGCGGTGCGGCGTCGCTGGGCGCCTCCCTGGCGGCTGGCCGCCACCTTGAACTGGAGCGCATAGCCACCGTGGCCACCTCGCTCGGCGCCAAGAAGGTGGCAGCCAGGGCATGGGAGTGGTGCGGCCGCCATAATGTCACAAGTTTCAGCGTCTCTGACCTGGAGGCGGTGGAAAGCTGCCTGCGGTTCGCCGCCGATCACCGGGTCCTGGTCGAGCCGGCCTGCGGCGCCTCGCTTGCGGCTGTTTATGGACGCCACCCGTTTTTACGCGGCAAGAAGAGGATCCTGCTGGTGGTCTGCGGCGGTGTCGGCGTCAGCTTCGAGCAGCTTCTGGAGTGGCAGCAACATCTCGCGAGAGAAAAACAATAATTTCACACACGAGTCAGAAGATGGAAAAGCAACCTGCAAATTGTGCCCGCTGTCCCTTTAAGATCGCAGACCGGTTATGCCGGGAGGCGCAGGGCAAATCCCCCGATTTCTGCCCCACCGCCAACCTGCAGGAGCTGGTTGGGCAAAGTCTCGACGAATACAGTACCCATGACGACCTGCACGAGTTCGCCAGGCAGGCTTCTATTCAGGAGTCCAGCGGCTATGGAAACCGTGACCAGGGCTATGAAAACGTCAGGCCGATCAAACCCAGGATCGAAGAAATCATCGAATTTGCCGAGCGCATGAATTACAAGAAGCTGGGCATGGCTTTCTGCATCGGTTTGCGAAAAGAGGCCCAGGCCATTGAAAAACTGATCGGCGCCCGGGGATTTGAAATGGTCACGGTGGTCTGCAAAGTGGGCAGAAGCTCCAAGCAGGCCATTGGACTCGACCGGTCCGAGCAGATCGACCCTGCCAAAGACGAGGCCATGTGCAACCCTGTCCTGCAGGCTATGGTCCTGAACCGGGAAAAGACCGATTTCAACATCCTGCTGGGCCTCTGTGTCGGCCACGATTCTCTTTTCTTCAAATATTCAGAGGCGCTCTGTACAGTCCTGGCGGTAAAAGACAGACTCCTGGGACACAACCCATTGGCCGCAGTCTACAACCTCGATAGTTACTACAGAGCGCTTAAATAATCAGTTTTCCTGCAGCGCCCGCTGAATGGTGCGGTGGATGATCGAACCGATTTTCCTGAAGCCGGCCGGGGACGGGTGTATCTCATTGCGCCACTGGTTGGGGGAGAGGGTACCCTGGGTAGCGGCAATGAAGAGCTTCCCCGGGTACTTTGCCTCAACCCGGGCCAGGCGCTCACCGAAACGTTCGAGCATGAATCTGATTACCGCCTGCTGTTCGGCTGCATTGGTGAACTGTTTCTCCATCAGGAAGGGGTAGATCCAGGCTTCGCCGATGGGAAACAGATCAAACAGTTCGTAGCCCTCCGGCGCAGGGACACAGAAATCGTAGTTGTGGCTCACCACTTTGACCTCGGGATTCAGCGAATAGTAGAGCACCCGTTCCAGCAGCTCAACGTAGACCGACTCGATCAGGTCGAGCTTGTTGTCGAGCCGCTCGATCTCGATGCAGTCCTGCCATTGGGCGCAGCTCTGCCTGGGTTTGAGAAAGAGGTCGAAATCATACCTGCCGACGATATCGTTGCCGCCCCCGGAAAAGAGGATGATATCGAATTCCTTGGTGCCGAGCCGCTTGGTGAAGCCGAATTTCTGTTCACCGGTCATCATCGAGGCGACCTCGTCGCCGATGCTGGCCGTCGAATAGATTGCATAGTAGCTTCGTTCGGCCAGAATCTGGACGATGTTGGAGGGCGCGCCAAAGGCTATGTAACGGCGGGGGTAGGCAAACCAGGAGTCGCCCTCGGCGAGGATTCTGGTCGCTCCGGGGTTGTCCCGTACCAACCGGTTATAGCCTCTGGAATCGGTGGTATAGGGCATGTGGTACTCCTTGCAGTGATCACCGCTGCCGGTTCAGCAGACGTCTTGTTCTATTCCGGGGTTAACGCTGTTTCACCCAGGATGCCGTCACTCAAGGTCAGACAGCGGCCCATCTGATCGGCCAGCAGCCTATTGTGGGTGACCATCAGCACCGCCAGCGAACGGTCCCTGCTGATCGATTTGAGCAGATTGAAGACCATTTCCCCTGCTCTACTGTCGAGGTTGCCGGTCGGCTCGTCGGCCAGCAGCAGTTCCGGTTCCATGATCAGCGCCCGGGCCAGCGCGGTGCGCTGCTGCTCGCCGCCGGACAGTTCGTGCACCCGGTGCTGTTGCCGATGATCGAGTTCAACCGCAGCCAGCAGGCGTCGGGCAGGTTCTTCGGTCTCCGTTATCGATCTGCCCGAGATCAGGGCCGGCATCATGACATTCTCCAGGGCGCTGAATTCGGGCAGCAGATGATGAAATTGAAAGATAAAGCCCAGCGATCTGTTGCGAAAGGCCGCCAGCTCTTTATCGCCCTTCTGGTCGAGACGGCTCCCCTTGAACAGCAGCTGGCCGCCAGTGGCCGGAGCCAGGGTGCCGAGAATCTGCAGCAGGGTTGTTTTGCCCGAGCCGGAGGCACCGATGATGGCCGTCATTTCTCCGGGCTGTACCATGAGGTTGATGCCTTTGAGCACCTCGACCTCCTTGAGCCCGTTGGCGTAAGTTTTGCGCAGTTCGGTCGCCTGCAGCAGCGCTAGGGTCATGAGAGCTCCTCCGCCGGCTTCACCCGCGACGCTTTCCAGGAAGGATAGATGGTGGCCGACAGGCTGATGATGATCGAACATCAGGCGATGATGGTCACATCGGCGGGCAATACCTTGATGGGCAGGGTGGTCATCGGATAGACGTTGGAGGGCAGCTCGATGAACTGATACCTGGAGAGCAGCTCGCAAAGCCCGAGTCCGCCTAATACGCCAAGCACCGTCCCGGTCAGAGAAATCACCAGTCCCTGGAGAAAGAAGATCTTCATGATCGAGCCCGAGGTTGCGCCCATCGATTTGAGGATGGCGATATCGCGGCCTTTTTCCATTACCAGCATGATCAGGGCGCTGATAATGTTGAGCGCGGCCACTAAAATGATCAGCGCCACACAGATGAACATACCGATTTTTTCGAGCTTGAAGGCGGCGAACAGGTTGCGGTTCATCGACATCCAGTCGCGGGCTATGGTGCCTGCCCCGACTTTTTCAACGATCGCCTGGGCCACCCGGTCGGCCTTGTTGAGCAGCTTCTTGTCCACCAGTACCTCGATGCCGTGGGCCACGTCGCCGATCTCGAGAAACTGCTGGACCGCGTGAATATGCATATAGGCGAGTGAGGAGTCATATTCGTACATGCCCGACTCGAACACCCCGGCCACCCGGCAGGTTTTGATTTTCGGTATCACCCCCATGGGTGTCAGCGGGCCCGCAGGAGAGATAAGTCTGACCTTGCCGCCCAACCCCACTCTCAGATCGTTTGCGAGTTGGGCGCCGATGATGATCGGCGGCAGCCTCTCATCTTTATCGAAGCTCAAATCGTCGATACTGCCGGCAATCATCTGAGCGGACAGGCTGACCACGTTTCTGGCCGTTTCCGGTTCGATGCCCCGCAGAATGATGCCGGCGCCGCCGGTGGTACCGCTCAACAGGGTCTGGGCATAGAGATAGGGGGTCGCGCCGTTGACGCCTTCAACGCTCAGGACCTGGTCGCGCATCAGTTCGTAGTTGTCGATCGAGCCCTCGACACGCTGGACAATGATATGGCTGTTGATGCCCAGGATCTGGTCACGCAGCCCGTCGGTGAAGCCTGAATACACCGACAGCACGACGATCAGGGCAATGACCCCGACGGTGATGCCGATTACCGAAATCAGCGAGATCAGCGAAATAAACCCCTGACGGTGTTTGGCCCGCGTTTCATATGCGGGAAGAGGATGACGTCTCGTATGGACGGGGAATCGGTCAGCAGCATGACCAGCCGATCGATCCCTATGCCTTCGCCGGCCGCCGAGGGCATGCCGTACTCCAGGGCGCGGATGTAATCGATATCGAGCTCCGGGTGGACCTCGTCGTCATCGCCGCGCTCGGCGATCTGTTTCTCGAAGCGCGCCCGCTGGTCGATGGGATCGTTCAATTCACTGAAGGCGTTGGCAATTTCGCGGCCGGTGATGAACAGCTCGAAACGGTCGGTGACCTGCGGGTTGACCTCATTGCGGCGGGCCAGGGGCGAGACCTCGGTCGGGTAGGAGGTAATGAACGTCGGGTCGACAAGCTTCTCTTCGACCAGGAGCTCAAACAGTTCGGTTTTGGCTTTGCCCGGTCCTGCGTGCGGCTCCAGTTTGATGCCCAGACCTTTCGCATGACTGATTACCCGGCTGTCGTCAGCAAGAATCTGCGGGTCGAGCCCGCCGATCTCGATCAGCGCCTCTTCCATGGTCAACCGTTTCCAGGGCGGGCTCAGGTCGACGTCCTCACCCTGATAGCTGATTTTCATGGTCCCCTTTACCGCCTGGCAGACCGAGGAAAGCATGTCCTCGGTCAAGTCGATCAGGTCATCGTAGGTGGCGTAGGCCTGGTAAAACTCGAGCATGGTGAACTCGGGGTTGTGCCTGGTCGAGAGCCCCTCGTTTCTGAAGTTGCGGTTGATCTCAAAGACTTTCTCAAAGCCTCCCACCAGCAGCCTCTTGAGATACAGTTCCGGTGCAATCCGCAGATAGAGGTCCATGTTAAGGGCATTGTGGTAGGTTTTAAACGGCTTGGCCGTGGCACCTCCGGGAACCGGCTGCATCATCGGCGTTTCCACCTCGAGAAAACCGCGGTCGCTCAGATAGTCGCGAACCAGCCGGATGATCTCGACCCGCTTGCGAAAGGTTTCCCTGCTCTCGGGCGTCACCAGCAAGTCCACGTAGCGCTGACGGTAGCGCGTCTCCACGTCGGTAAGCCCATGCCACTTCTCGGGCATGGGCCGCAGCGATTTGGAAACCATGGGTATCGACTCGGCATGGAGCGAAGGTTCGCCGGTCTTGGTCTTGAACAGGTGGCCCCGGGCACCGACGATATCGCCGATATCGTATTTCTTGAAGGCGCTGAACTGCTCATCACCCACGCTGTCCTTGCGGATGTAGACCTGCATCTGGCCGGTGGTGTCGGCGAGCGTGATAAAGGCAGCTTTACCGAACTTGCGCATGGCCATGATCCGGCCGGCTATGGAATAACTGGCACCGCTTTGCTCTTTCTGCTGTGGTTCGAG
>JARRLH010000201.1:0-5995 GCA_037387205.1 Desulfofustis sp. | reverse complement strand
GCAGATCACTGATACGGTCGCCGGGTTTGAAGGTGTTGGAGTACAGTTTTACGCCCAGATCCGCTAAGGTCTGGGCCTTTTCTCTGCGCTGGGCGAGAAACTGGTTTTCACTACTGCTCATCGTAGGACCTGCGTAGGGGCGATTCTGGTTCTCGCCTCGTTTGACTGTGGCGGATGAGCCACAGGTTAGCGTAATGCTGCCATTTAAAAAAGCGGCACAGGGCCGCTTTGTCTGGATATGGGTGGTTTGGCTCACGGGCTGTACAGCCCACTATTCGTTTACTGCTAATAAGGCGGATTGTCAATATTTTCGCTGTTAAGCCCGGTTCTTTTCCAGCACAACCACCGTTTCGAGATGATGGGTCTGGGGAAACATATCCAAGGGCTGAATGGTTTGAATCGAAAAGCCGCAGCCGACGAGTTCCTGGAGATCACGGCACAGGGTCGCAGGGTCGCAGGAAATGTAGACCATCCGCCTGCGGGCCAGACTTCCGGCCACCCCGGCCAGGACGCCCAATCCCCGGCGCGGGGGATCACAGACGACCGTGGCAAACGACTCATTGTCGGCCGCCAGTTTCCGACACGCCGATGCCACCTCGCTTTTAATGAAGGTGCAGTTGGTGAGCCCGTTTTCTTCAGCGTTGCGCCGGGCGCTTCTGATTGCCGAGCCCTGGACTTCAATACCCAGGACTTCTGCCGCCTGGCGGGCCAGCACCAGAGAGAAGTTGCCCATACCGCAGTAGAGGTCGAGGATCCGATCAGTGGGATGCGGCCGGGAGAAGCGGCGGACCAGATCGATCATCTTCAAATTCTGCCCCGCATTTACCTGGCTGAACCCCCCCATTTCCCAGCGCAAAGTAATCGGCTCCTTGTCCTCAAGCTCGAAGCCCAGCAGGTTGCTCTGCGTGTCAAGGCAACTGAAGGGGCCCTCCTGGGCAAAGTTGCGGCCGGAGAAAAAGACCCGGTCCAAAACTTCTATGTCGACCGTCAAACCAAGGGCCCGGCGGCGATCGGCTGGGCGAGGAGGTCGGCGGAGAAGCAGACGAAGCGCGACAGCGCCGGTGAGCTGATCGAAGCAGAGCTCTATTTCATCAGCGCTGGCCGCCAGGAGCTTGAAATCACCGTGGCTGCGCAGCTCAGCAAGGCAGCCGTTGACAGGTTCGGCGGCCAGCAGGCACTTATCCACTTCAATGACCTTATGCGAACGGAAGTGGGCAAAGCCGGGATTGTCTGTATCATCAATTTTCAGCCTGATACGCTGCCGGTAGCCGAAGGGGTCCCCGGCTCCGAGAATCGGTTTGAGCGCTTCGTGTTCCAGGGTGGATTGGGCCAGCGGACTGCGGGCCAACAGATCCTCGAGTATGGCGTCTTTCAGACCTTTCTGGGTGGCATAATCGGCGTGCTGGAGATTACAGCCGCCGCAGACTCCGTAATAAGGGCAGGGAGCAGAGGTGCGGCCGCTCACCGGGGAGTGAACTTCGACCACATGGCCAAAGCAGAATCTTTTTTTCTCTTCGGTGAGCTCAACTGAAACGGTTTCACCGGGCAGAGCATAGCGGACGAACAGGGTCTTCCCCTCATCCGTTTTTGCCAGGCCATAGCCGCCGTTGACGATCTTGCTGATGGTGACAACCTGTGTGTTGCAGTTCATGCCCGGTTGCGACTATAATAATGATTCAAAAATTGCCTTTGCACCCAAACTAAGCGTCGCGCATAGAATTTTCATCCTCGACATATCATTTCGGCTTGCGATAAAAATTCCATGGACGTCCTTAACGCGGGTGAAAACCTCAATTTTTCAAGGCGGCTGACTCTTATTCTGCTGCATAACCTGTAACTACATAGTCTGCTGATAATAACTATCCTTGCGCTGTCGAGCCCTCTTTTTCTTCGCTTTCTTTCTATTGCTATGTGCCGGGGTCGCCAGCGCCGGGCCATCGCTTGAGGTAACGGTCGAAGGGGTCAAAGGGAGGCTGCTCGACAATGTTCTGGCCAGGCTGAGGATCAAAGTCTACAGCGAAGACAGCGATCTCACCGAGGCCGAGATCCTGCGGCTCCATCAACTCAGCGAACAAGACATCAAATCCGCCCTCGCGCCCTACGGATTTTATTCCCCGGAGATTACCGCCACGCTGGCCCAGGATGAAGATCTCTGGTCGGCTCATTATCTGATCGAGGTCGGCCGGCCGGTGGTCATCGAGTCTGTCTCGGTGAGCATTGTCGGCGAGGGGGCGGAATTTGCCGACCAGTTTGAAGTGGAAACGCCGGCAATGAAAAAAGGGGACACTCTCAACCAGCGGCTCTACGAGGAGGAAAAAAGGCGGATTCTCAGGAAGGCCATTTCTCTGGGCTTCCTCGATGCGAGCTATCGCCTCCATGAGATACGCATTGACCGGCTCGCCTACCAGGCGGATATCGAACTGGAATTAGATACGGGGCCGCGCTACTATTTCGGAGAAATTAGGGTCGACCAGGATATTATCACCGACGACCTGTTTTCCAGATTCATCGAGTTCGACGATGACGATTATTTCTCGGCCCGGCGCTTACAGGAATTGCAGCGGGATCTTTACCGCAGCGATTATTTCGGCTCGGTAGTCATCGAGGGCGATATCGAGGCCGCTGCTGACCTTCGAGTCCCTGTCGACATCACGGTAGAGCCGCTCAAGGCTTACAACCGGTTCAGCTTCGGTCTGGGCTACTCCACCGATATCCGGGCCTATGCCAAGTTCGAGTGGCTCAACAGGTTGTTGAACAAGTGGGGGCATAGCCTTTTCAGCTCGGTACAGTACGGTGAGCTCGAGCGTTTTGTGGTGCTCAACTACACTATTCCCGTCGTCGATCCCCGCTACAACGCCATGACCGCCACCGGCATGTGGCAGAAGAAGTCGTGGGAGGATACCGACACCGAACTCTACACCACCGGACTTCTCTATGAATATTCAACTCCCGAACACTATTACGGGGTGTCGCTGGGCTATCTCAACGAGAATTACCGGGTGGGTGAGACCACCGGCGAAAGCCAGCTGCTGATGCCCGGGCTCCGCTGGACCTGGGCGCTGGCCGACGATATTGTCACCACCAGGCACGGCTTGCGCGCCCTTATAGAAGTAACGGGAGCCCATGAGGACGTCATCTCGGATGCCTCTTTCGCCAAGCTCAAAGGCGAAGGGAAGGCTATCATAACCCCGTTCGAAAACTACCGAATTATCGGCCGGGGCTCGATCGGTACGATACTGGTCGACTCCATTGATTCGCTGCCGCCCTCGATACGATTTTATGCCGGCGGTCAGAAGAGTGTCAGGGGGTACAAATACCGGACTCTCGGTCCCACCGATTCAACGGGGGCGGTGATTGGTGGTAAACTTCTGCTGACCGGCGGTATCGAGGGCGAGAAACAATTCTCCGAGAACTGGCGCGGGGTACTATTTTATGATGCGGGCAATGCCATGAACGATATCAACGTCGACTTAGCCCACGGCGTCGGCGCCGGGATCGGGGTCGTACTGCCGTTTGGCCAGGCCAGACTGGAGTTCGCCTACCCGCTCACCGATGAAGGTGAGGCCCAGTACGTGTATCTCAGCGTCGGTGCCGATCTGTGATCAAGCGGCTGGTCTTAGCGGGAATGCTGCTCCTGGCAATGAGCGCCGCAGCTGCGGCCTTTTTGCTGACCACCTCCTGGGGACTGCAGACGGTGAGTTTTATCGTCTCGAACCTCTCCGCGGGGCGGCTGGTCATTGGCGGCAGCCAGGGAAAGATTCTGGGCTATTGGCGGCTTGAACAGATCACGGTCCATGCTGACGGGGTGGATGTCTCCATCGACCGCCTGTCCTGCCGCTGGCAGCCTAAACGGCTGCTGGACAGGGTTTTCCAGGCTGCGCACCTGTCCCTTGAAAATGTGGAAATCGCCCTCAAGGAGCAGGGCGACGGCGAACCTGCAGGGGGATTTATCCCACCCGACATCACCCTGCCCCTGGCCATCATCGCCAGCCTGGAGATCGAGCACTTGAATGTCGCCACCCTGGGCGGGGCTCAGCTGTATACGGTTGATTCGTTCGCAGCAAAATTTGCCGGTTCTGGAAATCGACTTGAGATGAGCGACGTCCTTTTCGCCAGCCAGTATCTGAGTGGTTCCGCCGAGGGCAATCTCGTTCTGTCGGGCAACTGGCCCCTCGAGCTGGGTTCACGCTTCCAGGCCAGTCCTCCGGGTTGCAGTGCTATCAAGGGGCGGTTAGCGGTGTCTCAGACGCTTGTTGATCCGCGCATAGACCTGGCCATAAGCGCTCCCGCCCCCCTGCAGCTAGACCTGGGGGTTGCCAATGTGTTTGACGACCCTTCATTCCAGGCCGTTTTCACGGGATCCTCGGTGGACCTTGGTGGCATCTGCGACGGCTTTCCCGAGGCCCTGGCCGATTTCGACTTCACGGCCGGAGGCGACCTGGAAAAGGTCACGGGCAATCTACTGACCACTGTCCAGCTGGCGGAAGGGTTGCCGGTTTCCGCTCAGCTCGATTTTGCTTTCGATGGACAGGCACTGACCATTACCCAGGGAATGCTGGGCTACGGGGAGAATATCTCGGCCATCAGCGGGGCACTGACATTTGCGCCTCAATTGGCCTGGGATGGGGTGGTGCTCGTCGACTCTTTCAGCATCTCGGATCTTGCGCCTGTTCCATCGACCAGTGTTGACGGCCGTATCAAGGTTTCGGGAACTTTCGATGGTGAACACCTGGCCTATCTCGCCGAGGTGGAGGAGTTCGAGATATCGGCGGATGAGTTTAATCTGAGCTTGACTGGAGATCTTATCCTGGCCGGAGATCAGCAGGGGCTCGAGATCAAATCGTGCAGAATCGATTGCGGAGAAGGACGCATAGACCTGGCCGGTGAGCTGAGCTGGTCTGACGGGGTGCAGTGGCGCACTGAGGTGCAGTTAGATTCTTTCGACCCGTCGGAGATCGGCTCACTGCCTGAGGGCAGCGTCAACGGCAGTTTTTCGAGCAGGGGCAGAATCGCCGGAAAGGATATTTGGGTCGAGACTGAGATCGCCTCGCTGACCGGGGTGTTGAGCGGCTACGAGCTGCACGGCGGCGGCACCCTGGTCTATCGCGACCAGGTCCTGACCATTGCCGGCCTGAACATAACCAATGGCAATAACAGGCTCTATGCAACGGGTACGGTGACCGATGAATTTGACCTCAATTTTGTCTTCAACGGGGCTGAATTGGAGCTCATGCTGCCCCAACTTGGCGGCACCCTGGACATCAACGGGGTACTGGGGGGGCCGCGCCACAATCCGCAGGTTCAATTCACGGTAAAAGGCGCGGAGCTGCAGTATCAGGACTATTTTGCCGGCAGCGTGGCGGCCGATATTGATCTGGCACCGGCTGATATGTGGAGCAGGAGCGCACTCTGGATAGAAAACCTGGATCTGGCCGGAATGCGAGCCGAGGAGCTCACCCTGAAAGCCGAGGGCACGACGGCGTCGCACCAGCTGGGTGCAAAACTGGCGCTGGAGCGGGTCAGTCTCGAAGCCGAGGCCAGCGGCAGTGTCGAAGGCCGGGGCTGGCAGGGAGAGATCGGCGGGATCGTACTCAGAGATTCCCAATTCGGCACCTGGAGACAGCAGCAGGCGAGCACGCTGCGGCTGGCGACGGAATCTGCACGCCTTGAAAGAACCTGCCTGGCGGGGGGAAAAAACCTTATCTGTGCGGCTGCGGAGTGGGACAGATCCGGGGGCTGGTCGCTGGCGCTCGATGACCTGAGACTGGCGCTGGACAGCCTCTATGACTGGGGAATCATCGATCAGAAGATCGACGGAGTAATCTCCGCCAACTTCCAGGCGGCGGGCCTCGACAAATCCATAGTTTCAGGTTCCGGCAACGTCAGGCTGCCTGAACTGGAAGTGGATCTGGGGGCCAACCCTTACTATGAACAGTTCAAATGGTACGACACCCGGTTGTCCCTCATCATTCAGGATGAGGACCTGAAGACAAAT
>JARRLH010000200.1:0-9231 GCA_037387205.1 Desulfofustis sp. | reverse complement strand
TTCCTCGCCACCCGGGGCACCACCCGCCGATTGAGAAGATATTCGTAGAGGCTGTTGAACAGCAGGAAACAGGGGACGGTGGCGATCATCAGAATGATCGTCTCTCTCCCCGCCCGGTGCCACGACCAGGGCGAGACCAGATCGGCCGCCGCCATGCTCAGCGCCGCATAAAAACCAAACTGGACAAGAAAGTAGCTGATGCCTACCAGCGGTACCTGGTAGGCCGCCTCCTTGACCGGGCTGTTCTGGGTAAGCAGATTGAGGGTGAAAAAGACAATCAGGTACTTGACGACAAACATTCCCAGATAGATGCCGGTCACCACATCCATCATCCAGCCCAGCATGAAGGCCAGCAGACAGCCGCGCAGCCAGTCGAAGCGAAAGGCCGCGAAGGCAACCAGGATAAAGACGAAATCGGGGAAACCGAGCCAGGCCGGCAGGATCTGCAGAATGGTGGTCTGCATGACAATCAGGAAAATGCCGACAAGCAGAAAGGCGGTCATTTTCATCTTTGCTCATCCTCCCGACGAATCGATTTTGCCCTGGATCAGCGACTGCTGGAGGGAGAGATTGAGCTGTACGAACTCCAGCCGCTGGAAATCAACCGAGGGCTCCACCTCGATTTCCAGAAACATGCCTCGTTTTTTCCGGTGCACCGCAGACACGGTGCCAACCGGGATACCCGAGGCAAAGACCCCGCCGATGCCAGCCGTGACGATATGATCACCCTGATTGACCTCGGCGTTCTTGAGCACGTAGTGGAGCAGATAGCCGCCCTCGCCAACACCTTTGAGGATCCCCCGGACCCTGCTCTTCTGAACGAAGACATCGATGGCACTGCTCGGTGCGATGGCCAGCAGCACTTTGGAATAGTTGTTGGAGACATGGATCACCTGGCCAACGATCCCATTGGAGTTCAGGGCCACCATGCCCTCGACCACGCCGTCATTCTCGCCGCGATCAACGATGATGGTGTGAAACCAGAAGCTTGGATCCTTGCCGATAACCCGGGCGGTCAGCGGGGGAAAATCGGTCCCCTTGCGGAAATCGAGTTCCTGCTGCAGCCGCAGATAGGTGGTGTAGGCCTCACGGTAGGTGGCCAGATCCTCCTCGTATGATCTGAGCATCGCCTTGAGACGTATATTCTCTTCCCTGACCGAAAGCAGATCGACATAATCCTCCCAGAATGTGCGGGCGGCTGAAGTTGCTTTGGCCGAGATGGACTGCAGGGGGCCCAGGATTTCCAGGGTGATCTGGTGGGAGACACCGAACCGGCCGCCAAAGGTATAGGCCAGCAGGACAAGCCCTCCCAGCAAAAGGGATACGGCAAGCAGCACGGAGCGGAGACGTAGAGCCCCGATACGTGTCTTTCTGTCCTTGGACTGTTTACTCACTATAAGAACGGCAGCTCTCCCGCTGCGGAGTAGAAGCGGCCTTAATCGATGGTAACTTCTTTAAGAATATCTAAATTATCAAGCGCCTGGCCTGAACCGAGCACCACGGAGGAAAGCGGGTCGTCGGCCACAATAATGGGCATTCCGGTCTCTTCTTTGAGACACTTGTCGAGATTTTTCAAGAGCGCGCCGCCGCCGGTCAGAACTATTCCCTGATCGACAATATCGGCTGCAAGCTCAGGGGGCGTCACTTCCAGCGCCACCCGAACCGCTTCTATAATGACGTCTACCTGCTCAGCAATAGCAGACTGAATTTCATCGGCTCCAACGGAAATCGTTTTCGGCACGCCGGAGACCAGATCCCGCCCTTTTATATCCATCATCTCATAGGGCTCTTCAGGAATCACGTTGCCGATGGTAGTCTTGATAAGTTCCGCAGTTCGCTCACCGATGGCCAGATTATGTTTACGTTTTATGTACTGGAGGATCGATTCATCCATTTTGTCTCCGGCAACCCTGACGGATTTGGCATAGACAATACCGGCCAGGGAGATGACGGCAACCTCTGTGGTGCCGCCGCCGATGTCGACAATCATGTTGGCGGTGGGTTCGGTGATCGGCAGGCCTGCGCCGATGGCCGCCGCCATCGGTTCCTCGATCAGGTAGACCTCCCGGGCGCCGGCCGACTCGGCCGATTCCTTCACGGCCCGCTTCTCCACCTGGGTGATGCCCGAAGGAACGGAAATTATAATTCTGGGATGCACCAGGGTGCGGCGGTTGTGCACTTTCTTGATAAAATAGCGCAGCATGGCCTCGGTCACTTCGAAGTCGGCAATAACACCGTCCTTGATTGGCCTGATCGCATTGATATTACCCGGCGTCTTGCCAAGCATCTGTTTGGCTTCCTGACCGACCGCCAGCACCTTGCTCATTCTTACATCCTGCCTCACGGCCACGACCGAGGGTTCACGCAGAACAATTCCCTTTCCCTTAACATATAAAACGGTGTTTGCCGTGCCAAGATCGATGGCCAGATCATTGGAGAGCCAGCCGAATAAAAAATTGAATGGCGAATACATAAAATCTTCCTTATCAACAAACGGACATTATGTGAAATTGATTCAGATTTCCAAGCAGTTAGGTGTATGGCAGGAAGTCTGGAAAAATATAGTCTTACTAAAAAGGGAAAAGATACCAGAGCACCGCTTTGTTGGCAAGATTAATGGCTGGTGATGGAGTAACATCACTCTTCAAGGTCCCCTGAAAAATCAGGTTTTCAGTTTAATATCAAGGTGAATGACAAGATGTGACCACAACTTTTTTATGCAGCAGGGATTGTGGACAAAAGGCTATTTTCCCTGGGATCCTTTATTTTTATTGACACTCACAATAAAGGCTGGTAGAAAAATATGCTTTAGCCGCCTACTTCGTGGGGCTATAGCTCAGCTGGGAGAGCGCTTGAATGGCATTCAAGAGGTCGTCGGTTCGATCCCGTCTAGCTCCACCATCTATAAAAAGGAGTTACCGTACATGCTCGGTAGCTCCTTTTCTGTTTTGGCCCACACTTGGACCGGTTTGTTGGATCCACTTCTTAACACCCCATTTCAGCTTGACCTGGTAATCTTAATAAAGTTATCCTATCCATAGTTCTCTATGGTTATCAGGTTCATCATTAATGTTAAGTCGACCCCCGCTGAAAAGAATATGACACAGACTATTAACAAACTCATCGTTGTTTTGCTTCTAGTCGCTATCTCAACTTTGAGCTCATTTACTCCTGTTGCTCAAGCTGCGGCTATAAGCACTGAAACCATTCTTAGTCAGCACGCGCGATCAACTCAAGGTGAACTTCAAAACATTCTCGCCCGTGAAGATGTTAGGAATAAGCTTATTAATCTGGGAGTTAGTCCTGAGTATGTAGATCGCCGAATAGCCGCTTTGACTGATCACGAACTTGCCCAAATTCAACAAAAAATTGGCGAATTGCCAGCTGGCGGCTCCAGCGCACTCGCAGTATTGGGTGCGGTTTTTCTTGTGCTTCTTGTTCTAGAATTGGTGGGCGTGACAAACGTCTTTAGTAAATTGTAACGTTGATCAATCAAGTTCGGATCTGGCTTGTAATTGTTTTGGCATTCGCCACCTCAGGTGGATGTGCATTTAACAAGTCTAGTCTCCATACCGAGATAGACCAAGCTCTGGTTCTAGAGAACATCCCCTTTTATCCGCAGAAAGATTATCAATGCGGACCGGCAGCTCTAGCAATGCTGCTGGGTGCATCTGGCGTTACGGTTCATCCGGACGACCTTACTCCGTATACCTATATTCCTGAGAGAAAGGGAAGTTTTCAAGTTGAGCTATTGGCTGCGAGCAGGCTTCATAAGCGTATACCATATGTGATCGACCCTGACATCTCAGCCTTATCGTCTGAGTTAAAGGCTGGCAGACCTGTATTGGTACTGCAGAACCTCGCTTTACATAACCTTCCAGCATACCATTATGCCGTCGTCATTGGACTGCTTCCGCCTGACAAAATTGTTTTGCATTCAGGTGAAAAGAGACGCTTAACAACAGATTTAGAGAAATTTCTTTCTAGATGGAAGCGTGCAGGTGCGTGGGGCTTGATAGCATTAAAGCCGGGGGAGATTCCAGCAGTTCCAGACAGGATTCGCTACCTAACTGCTGTTAGTGCATTTGAGTCGAGTGGCAATATTCAGCAAGCTGAAATGGCTTACCATGCAGCTTGTTCTACTTGGCCGGAAGATCAAACAGCTTTATTGGCGCTGGGAAACAATTACTTGTCTCAAGGAAACTACCAAGAAGCTGAAACTATCTTCGAAGAACTAATATCCATCAACCCCAATAATTTTGCCGCATCCAACAACCTGGCTGAGGTATTATCTCGGCGAGGATGTTACTCGCAGGCTCTAATCGTCATAGATCGCACAGTAAAAGCACTTGGGAAAGTGAGTTCCAGTCTAAATGATAGCGTAAATCAGACACGCAGCGAAATTTTACAATATCTTAACAAAGCAGCTGCAGATCAGGATAAAAACTGTGCCGATCTGTAGCGCGGTAAAACAATCTTGATCTTAAGAACGATTTCTGAACCAGATGGTAAACTGCCAAGTATGCCATCACGTTTCCCGCCTCTATAAAACAGACATATCAGGAACATCTCTCGAGGTTCATTCGCCGCATAGGTCAGGGATAAGATTGGTATGGGTTTTTCTGTCGCCATGGGGGGGATTACTTCAGGCAATCTTTTCGCTCAGATTTTCAAGCAGCCATTGTTTCTCGCCGCGAAATAAGTATCGTTTAAGTATGCGGCTGCTCATGTACAATATACGCTACGCGACAGGGCACAAAAAAGGTTACCATGTGCCCATTCCGTATGCTGGATTTTTCAAGAAAACCAATGTAAATCTCCAGCGCATCATTAATTTCATCGCCTCAGTTAACCCCGATATTGTTGCCCTTGTTGAAGTGGATTCAGGTTCTTATAGATCAAACAATTCCTGCCAAGCCCAGATTATAGCCGATAGCCTTGGCTACAATCACGTCGTTGAAAACAAATATGGTTCCGACTCACTTGCTCATAAAGTTCCAGTGCTTAAGCAGCAGGCAAATGCCATACTTGCGCGGCAGGGTATTGAGAATTACCAATGCCACTATTTTGAACAAGGTGTAAAACGGCTTGTAATCCAGACAGATATTCGAACTGTGGCCATCTTTATTGTGCACTTGTCTCTCAAATATCGGCACCGACAAAACCAGCTTGAGCACCTCCACAGCCTTATTCAGGACACAGATAAGGAAGTCATTCTTACAGGTGATTTCAATACCTTCTGGGGAAGCAGGGAACTCAATTTGTTTCTTGCAGCAACAGACCTTAAGAACGCAAATATTGCCAATATGCCATCCCACCCAAGCAACGCTCCGCACCGACAGATAGACTTCATCTTGCACAGTTCCGGACTTCGCATTGATAACTTTTATATACCTGATGTGCGGCTCTCAGATCACTCTCCGCTGATCTGTGACTTCTCCTGTATCCTTACCTAAATAAAAGCAGACGGACCTCACTAAAGCTGTTAGCTGGTCTCCAGAAACTGCTGCCGCGATCGACTGGTGGCAACAGTTGCCCACCGCTATTTTGCCTGTTGCATTGAAAACCTGATTCCCTGAGGACTTGAAAGAGCAACAATAGCGAAAATATGGTACGACAGGATGGTGAAAACAAACAGTTTAGCACCCCTGATCTGGAGAAACAGATGAGCGATCCATATACGAAACTGGCCCGACATCTCGACAATCTTCCCGGTGGGTTTCCGGCTACGGACAGCGGCATCGAACTGAAGATTCTCCGCCGGCTGTTCAGGCGAGAGGAAGCGGACATTGCCCTGCGGCTGACCATGAGGCCGGATACGGTCGATACTATCGCTGAACGGTCAGATCTTCCCGCCAGGGAACTTGGGGAACGTCTGGAAGAAATGGCCCAAAAAGGTTTGATCTTCAGGAGCTATAAGGATGGAACGGTGATGTATTCCGCCGCCCAATTTGTGGTCGGTATCTGGGAATACCATCTCAACGACCTTGACCCCGAGTTTGTCAAGGATGTGAACGAGTACCTGCCCCATATCATGGAAGAGGTGTGGACTAAGACGGACACCAAACAACTGAGGGTTGTTCCCGTCTCAAAATCCGTTGTTCAGGATGCGGAAATCGCCTCTTATGACGATGCCGAAGAACTTATTCGCGCCCAGTCGAAAATCACGGTTCAAAACTGTATTTGCAGAAAAGAGCATGAGGTTCTCGGTGAACCCTGCGACTACCCGATGGAGGTGTGCATGTCCTTCGGTGCGGCTGCCTACTACTATGAAGAGAACAAGCTCGGCCGGGCTATAGAGGTAGAGGAAGCTCTTCAGATTCTGGAAAAAGGCAGAGAAGCGGGACTTGTCATCCAGCCGGGCAATGCCAAAAAGTCAGCCAACATCTGTATGTGCTGCGGCTGCTGCTGCCAGGTTCTCAAGAATATGAAAAAACTGGCCAAACCCGCTGAAGAAATGCACTCAAATTATTACGCTGTCGTCAATGAAGAGGAGTGCATTGCCTGCGGATCATGCACAGATCGCTGCCATATGGATGCCATAGAGGTTGAAGAGGCCGCCATTGTCGATCTTGACCGCTGCATCGGCTGCGGGGTCTGCATTCCGGTGTGCGATGTCGATGCCATTCACCTCTCCGCCAAAGAGCCTTCCAACCTGTATGTGCCTCCAAAACTCACGTACCAGACCTACCTGCGGATGGCAAAAGAAAGAGGGAAATTATCACGTTGATCGCCCTGAGGTGCAATGGACTGGCCCGATATTTTTCAAGTCGAGATTGTCCTCCAGGCAAAAGGTTCACAGGGTCTTGCGCTGCTCGGGCCGACATTTACGGCTGCAGCGAGGGATATGGTATCAAACAGTTATGCACGAACTACCGATCACGGAAAAGATACTGACCATCGTCCTGAAACATGCGGAACGTAATGGGTTAAAAACAATCCATTCTATCACCTTACAAGTCGGCCGGTTGACCGACCTGCAAGACGAGTGGCTGCAGCACTACTTCAATTATCTCAGCAGGGATACCATTGCCCGGGATGCCCGACTCATCATTATACCGGAACCTATCAAACTCCAATGCGGCGAGTGCAGGACGATAATCGAAACAGAAAAAAGAGACCTGCAGGACATGGCGTGCCCCCATTGCGGAGCTGACGAAGGGTTTTCGATCATGTCCGGCCGGGGGTATTACATAGAGGAGATGGAAGCGGAATGACAGACTCGGTCAAACTCATAAAGGTAAGGGAAAGTATTCAGGCGGACAACGACCAGCATGCCCAGGACCTGAGAAAGGAGCTGAAAGCCAGTAAAACACTGCTTATCAACATCATGTCCTCCCCTGGTGCAGGCAAAACAAGCCTGCTGCTCCAGACAACAGGCAGGTTGAAGGATGATTACCGCATGGCAGTCATCGAGGCGGATATCGACTCCACAGTCGATGCCGAGCGTCTGGCCGATTCGGGAGTTGAGGCAATCCAGCTTCAGACGGACGGCTTCTGTCACCTTGATGTGCCGATGGTCCAGCAGGGCCTCGATTCCCTAGATCCCCATGTTCTCGACATCATTTTCATCGAAAATGTTGGCAACCTCGTCTGCCCTGCAGAATTTGACACGGGAGCAGCGCTTGACGTGATGATCCTCAGCGTCCCCGAAGGCGACGATAAGCCACTGAAATACCCGCTAATGTTTTCCAAATGCGACGCTCTCATCGTCAACAAGACCGATTTCCTCGGAACACCTCTCACCGATTTTGATTTGGAACTGCTGGAAAAACGGGTAAGAAAACTCAACAGGGAGATCAGGATATTTCCCCTTTCAAGCAGAACAGGCGAAGGAATAAAGGCGTGGACTGACTGGCTCGCCAATATGGCTGCCGAACATAATAAGTGAGCTGACTCTTTGGGATCTGTTGCGCAGAACCCCTTCTCTGCGATTGAAGAGGCTTTTATCGGCGATATTACCTTCAGCGCCCAGTCGAACACAGCAGTGTCCTGCTAAAATCAAGGAGAGCCTTCCCCGTGACCAGGCCCACGACGGGGTCTCAATTCGCCCATCAACAACTGAGCCGTGGAGAAATGCTGCCGCAAGACCTGCACATCCATACGACATATTCCGCCAACGACGATTGTGTCGTACCGGAACAGACAGTAGCACTCATCGCTGCCGTCAAACATGCGCGGATAGTCGGGGTAAGTGATCATTTCGAGAGTTTGCTCAATGATGGGTTCGAACGCTATTGCGCCGAGGTCAGCGGCTACGGCCTGAAGGTCGGCGTTGAGGTGGACGGCCACCCCTGGGTGCAGGAGGCCTCGGAGCACGAGGTTGACTATTATGTGATGCATTGTCGCGACAGCGGCGCGGACTACCGCTCGGTCGAATTGCTGCTCGATACCGGAAAACCGGTTATAATTGCCCATCCCAACGCCTTGGGGACCAATCTTAACCGTATTCCTGCGCAATGTCTGATTGAAATCAACAACCGCTATGTCTGGCGGAACAATTGGCGTGAGTTCTACACCCCTTTTGTCGAGCGTTTCAATTTCGTCATCAGTTCAGATGCCCATCAGCCGAACTGGCTCAGCCAGACCGTGGCCCGCTATGCGGCAGCGGAACTGGGGGTGACCGAGCACCTGGTCTTCGCTGGCTGACGTATCACAAAACTTTCCGCACCATGATTCGTAAATGAGGAGCTCTTTCCAGTTGTCCACATCAAGAAGCTGCAAATCTGTGTGCTGTTGATCTATTGAAATATCTTAGGCCCCCGATTTATTATGGTGATTGGAGCAGAAATCGATCGACAGCGTAATATTCCACTCAAGGGTGCCGTGCAGAATCAGGATTTTGGCTCAAGATCGAGGCGCGCAGGGAAATTTTACCGCAGGCATATACTTACTATTCCGAGGATAAAATATCCCTGCGCAAGGCTGAGATTGAGCCAAAACACAATTTTTCAAGGTGGCCTAAAGATTTTATAACTGCATAAGTCAAAACACGACAATGGAATGCTTCAAACCGGAGATTAAAAGAGAAATCGAGATAAGATCAAAGAAGTATATCGTGAATGATAGATATTATTTGCTGGATTTTTCTGCCTGGGATGAGGAAATCAGGGATTGGTTAGCAGACAAAGAGGCAATTGCAATAGGCCCAGAACACCTAGTCGTTATAAACCATCTACGTGATTTGTTTGCCCAAAATAAAAGGCACCCTACACTCAGATCTGTTACCTT
>JARRLH010000199.1:0-6004 GCA_037387205.1 Desulfofustis sp. | reverse complement strand
CAAAAGGAGTATTTTAAGGAGTATTTTGAAGACCGATGGACTGCTCCTTTCGGAGTATGGAAAGGCCCTGAGGTGGTGAAAATTGCCGTTACGACGTCCTTAAAAAATCATCCCAGTTTTGTTCCACCCAATTAATGAATGGTTTCAGGTGACAGCGGAGGCTCTGGCCGCGAGCGTCCAGTCTGATCAAAAAACAGAAAATATGCCATTTTGGCGCAGTTTCATAAGAGGTGTCAGGTTTCAGCGTTTAAAACTGCCTCTACCCGACAAATGGATGGCTTCACTTATCGAGGATGCCGATCTCGCGGACCTTCTTCAGGGCTTCGACGCGGTTGTTGACATTCAGCTTTTTGTAGATGTTTTGCAGATGGGTCTTGACGGTCACCGGTGCGATATAAAGTCTTGCGGCAATTTCCTTGTTGCTCAGCCCCTCATCCAGCAGCGGAAGAATTTCGATTTCTCTTTGGGAGAGAATCAAACCCGGGGCATGTTCGGGCAAGCGTGATATCTTATTGCCATTCGAGTCTGATGAAGAGTCGAATCGGGTCTCGGCCCTGCATGCCTCCAAAGCCAGCTGGGAATGCGTGTGGCCGGGCTGGACCTGATTAAGCCGTTCCAGCAGATCTCTCATGGGAGCACCCAGATCCACGAAGTTGCGGACCCAACCGCCCGGTTCGGCTATATCCAGCGCTGCCCGCAGTTTTGCAAGCGCTGTAGGCTCATCTCCCAATTTACGGTATGCGAGCGCTTCGAGAGCCAGGACATCGAGGCACACGTGTCTTCTATGGATCCGAGACATCGCCGCTTCCAATTGAGACAGGCGGTCACGGGCCTCGTTCACGCCCCGGTCCGTGCCCTCGGCCAGAAGAAGTTTGAGAGGGGTCAGTTGCGGCGTGTAGAGAAACCAGTGGGGCGGCCGAAGATCGAAGTTGATACCGGTGCTTAGACCTCGAGCCTCGTCCACCGCGCCCCGGCGAAGGGCCAGCTCCACAAGCAGCGCGTCCCTGGTCGCCAGGGCGTAGCTATCCTGAATCTGAATGTTATCACTTGTTGATTCGACGATTCTCGTTGCATCCTCAACGCGGCCTTCCGAGAGATGGATGAATGCGAGTATACCGCTCGCATGAAGTAAATGTTTGGATTCTGAGACGGCGCAATCGCGCATGATATCGTTCAAAAAAGATTTGGCATCGGCAAGCTCGTTGCGAAGATAGTGAATCGCTCCTAAATGATAGCGAGCGTTGTTACTCGGAATCGTAAATCGTCCCTTTCTTGCAATCCGCAGACACTCATGCCCTGCCGACAGAGCGCCGGAAGTATCGGCCGCCATGTGGCAGAGGATGCATAGATAGAGCCACACTTTTATTCTTTCGCCGACGGGAAGCCCCGGCTCGGTGAGCATCTTCTTCAATTCCTTAACACCTCGGCCTTTGTCTCCCGCCATCTGATGGCCGGCGGCAATTGCGCACACGGCCATCGTTCGGGCGAAATATGCGTGTTTCGGCAAAAACGAAAGGGCACTTGTCCCATTGTCAAAGGCGCCGTCCCTGTGTCCAAAGAGGATATCCAGAGCACCCTGCATTGCAGCGATTTCACCCCGCAGCATCCTGGACACTTCGGATTCTTGGGGAAGCACATCCACAACGCGTCGGGCCTTCTCCGTGAAGACATACCTATCGGATTCCGGCCCGTAAAACAGGCCGACAAACGCCTTGGTCGTCATCAAGAGCGGCTCCATTCCAACCGCGTCTTCCGGCAGCGATCCCAACCACCGGCTCAGACGGGGGAAATCACCATTGTTCATCAGATCGTAGCGATGGTCGATTACCAGCTTTACAGCGGCCTGGCTGTCGCCGGCCGCCACCGCATGTTGGATTGCCTCGTCGATCAGGCCGTTTTTGGCTAACCAGTTGCTGGCCTCAATATGCAGTCCGGCGATTGTATCGGCGTTTGTCTGCTTCCGCAGCTGAAACTGGAGGAACGTCTGGAACAGGTGATGATAGCGGAACCAATACCCCTCGTCGTCCAACGGGATTATGAAAATGTTTGCATCGACCAACCATTTGATAAACTGCTCCGCTTTGACGCCTTGTTTCTTATTCCCGCCTTCAACAGCTCTCGAACATACGGCCTGGCACAGGGGCGCACAGAAGCGCTCCAGGATCGAGGTTTTGAGGAGGTATTCCGCAATTTCCGGATTCTGTGCGGCGACGACCTCTGCGAGCAGGTACTCGGCAATATGTTGTGCGCTTCCTTTAAGATTTTGTATCCCACGGTTCAGATCGTCCAGAGTGCTCAGGTAGAGGCCGGCCAGACGCAGCCCCGTCACCCAGCCCTCCGTCTTCTCATCCAAGATCGCGGCGCTGGCATCATCCACCGGGATCATGAGCTTTTCTCTGAGAAACGCCGTTGCTTCGGCCGGCGTGAAGCGCAGGTCGGCGACCCTGATTTCGTTAACCTGCCCACGGCCCCGCAGTCCGGAAAGCGCAAAGGGGGGATCATGCCGCGTCAGGAGCGCCAAATGCATCGCCTGCGGCGGGTACTCAAGGATCTTCTTAAGGAAATCGTGAACGGGCCCTCCTCTTCGGATGCGGTGATAATCATCCAGCACGAGCATGAAAGGCTCTGTTATCTCCTGCAAATCATTCAATAGATGTTGAGCGAGGACCGGAGCAAGGGGCAAAGGGTTCGCTTCCAGCAAATCCTCGGTCCGCAGCTCTATTTTGGGGAATAGAGAACTGACGGCAGCCAGCACATAGCTCAGGAATGTGCGCAGATCGCTGTCGCTTTCGTCCAGCGACACCCACCCGCTGGGGCAATCGCATGCCGCCACCCAGCGGCTGGCCAGGGTGCTCTTTCCGTAGCCGGCCGGCGCCGAGATCAACGTCAGCGTCCGCTGACGGCCTTTGTTGAGTCGATCCAACAGACGGGCCCGCGGCAAAATGTCAGAAGCCACGGGCGGACACTGCAGCTTGGTACGCAGGATAAAGGCGCTTTTGTGTGCGGCCGATGGTTCCGGCGCTTCAGAAGCGCTTTCCTCATTTTCGGCTTTCAAAAAGTCCGTTACAACAACACCGGTAATGGTATCGCTCAGATACACCTCATTCTGCATCACTTTTCGGATGCCCTCTACCAGTTCCTCCGGCACGCTGTCTTTGAGGATATACCCGGAAGCCCCGGCTCCCAGCATGTCCTTCACAAATTGTTTGCCGGCGTGAATCGAGAGCGCCATCACTTTGGTGGTTGGTGAACCGGAAATAATCTGCCGGGTCGCTTCGATGCCGTTCATGTTGGGCATGCTGATGTCCATCACCACCACATCCGGCGACAATTCTTGCGCTTGCTCAATGGCCGCCCGGCCGTCTCCGGCCTCACCGACCACGCGGATGTCCTGTTCCTCGTCAAAAAGCAGGCGGAGTCCTTTGAGGAATATGGGGTGGTCATCCACCAGAAGGACAGTGATTGGCATGGGGATATTCCTTGGTTTTGGGTTCAGAGATTTACAGGCACCCTCAATATCACCTGGGTCCCCTGGCCGGGTTCGGAAGAAATTTCTGCGGCGCCTCCAAAATCAGCCATTCTTTCCCTGACACTGAAAAGGCCAAAACCGCCTTGAGGGGTCAAGAATTGTTCTGTGGCACCGGCATGGAAGCCGCGGCCGTTGTCGCTGACGATGATTTCCAGGAGATCATTAACCCTGTTCACATGCACCTTGACCCGGGTCGCCTGCGCGTGTTTGACCACATTGGTTAAAAGCTCACGCACACAGCGAAACAGAATCACGCGCAGGTCTTGTTCCAATTTTAGTTCAAGTCCATTATCAATGCACTCTGTTTGAATACCCTGACGTTTTTCAACCTGCTCCTCAAGCCACTCCCGTATGGCTGCGGACAGGCCGATTTCATTTAGCTGTGGGGGGCTAAGTTCATAAATGAGTTCGCGGGTCTGATGAAGGGTTTGATGCAGCGTATCGGAAATTTCATCCAGGACGGCCGTCTGCCCGGGCTCGGTTACACGTTTACGAACAGACGCAATCTGCATGCGCGCCAGGGCCAGCGATTGCCCGACATGATCGTGCAGGTCGGCTGCGATGCTGCGTCTCTCATTTTCCTCTGCAATCGTCAATTGAGACGTGAGCGCCTTCAGGCGCTGTTGATACCGCTCAAGCTCATGTTCCTTCTGCTTGCGCTCGGAGATGTCTTTCACAATCCCGGTCACCCTGACCAATTGGCCGTTTAGTCTGAAGAGAGAAACCCTGACTTCCGCCGGAAAAACCTCACCGCTTTTTTTCCTAAAAAGCACTTCGGTTTCAAAGGTATCTTTACCCGCTGCAAAAGCCTGGGCCAACTTCTCGCCGTAGGCAAGATAATCCTCTTTGGTCGCATATAAAAACTCGGTCGTTCGTCCGACACATTCTTCAACTTCATACCCGAGCTGTCTTACGGCCTCATTGCCCCATTCGATTGTCCTCTCAGGCATGGATACCGAATAAACCGAATCGGGCAAGGAATTTGTCAGGTCCCTGATAAAGTCACGACTCTCCCGGAGCTCCGCCTCTTTTTCGCGCAATGCCTCTTCGGCCTGTTTGGGATTGCTGATGTCCCGGTTGGACCCGCGTACTCCCAAAAATCTGCCGGTATCGTCTTTTACAGGTTGGCACGCGTGCTCAATCCATCGGACAGCGCCGTCTTTTCTCATGATGCGAAATTGGACTTCGCCCGGTATGTGTCCAATCAGGCTGTTTTTTTGATGCTCCTGCCAAATTTGGCGGTCTTCCGGCAAGATTATGTCATCCAGTAAATCGGCTTCGCCAATAAACTCTTGTTGCGTATAACCGGTTATCCGCTCGCAGGAAGGCGATACATAGATATATTTTCCGTCAGGCCCAACCCACCACTCCCAGTCGTATGTGAAATCGGCTACAATGCGATAGCGCTCTTGCGCTTTAAAAGATTCCTCCTCGGTCCTCCGCCTTAGCAGGACCTCGCCGATACCGGCCGCTATGGCTTCCAGCAATTCGATGACTTCAAGGGTAAATTGTCCTTTTCTGCGGTCGTTGAGTTGCAGCAGGCCGATAATGCGTCTATTGGCCCGGAGCGGGACCAAGGCAATAGATGCATAGCCCTGATCAATGCACACATTGCGTGGGTGAATTCTTGGATCCTGATTCTCGGCAAGATCCAGTAAAGGGGTGGCGTCGTTCGTCCAGAAACTTCCTTTCGGCGTGAAAAGCGGATTTTCAGGATCCGGGTTACCGCTAATCACCAGGCCACAGGTACATTCCAGGCTGACATTGCCGTCGGGATCCCGGCAAAGACTGCCATCTTGACTGCGGATTATCAAAGAATTTTCTTTCTGCAGAAATTGTTCAGAAAATCCTTCCTGGCAGAAATACGGAAAATCATCACCATTACGCAGGCGAATGCCAATGGCATCGAGCCCGGTTGATGCCTTGATGGCGGCAACGGCGCGCCGGATCGAATTCTGCCAGTTACCCGATTCGCCGAGAATGCCGAGGATATCGACGATTAAATGGTGATAGGCGTCTGTCTTTCTGCGACCGACCTGTGTCATCTATAATCCCGCTCTCCGCTGTTCGTAACGATCGCCGGTCGATTCAGCTTGGTCTGGATCAATATCTGTTTAAGATGACGTCCATGCATAGCCTTTGGGATCTCCCTATTTTCTTGGCCCCAAGAGTCGATTACCAGGCGGCATTCAGAGAATCTGTTTTTTTGGACACCATAATATATGTTAACATATATATCAATCTTTTAGATTTTATGCCGGAACGGCCTAAAACCGAACTACGCATTTGCCGTGTCTATCAGAGAAAATGGACCATAGCGCCATAGCTTCAATGAATACATTTTGGGCAAACATCATTTTCTAAAATAATTAGACTTTTTCCCCCGTCTGCTGCCGGAAATCTATAACGACGTCCCCCAGCGTTTCATAGAAGGCGTCCTCACCGAATAGCTGACTGAGATGGTAGCGACTCTTG
>JARRLH010000198.1:0-6007 GCA_037387205.1 Desulfofustis sp. | reverse complement strand
ATGGGGAGATTACGGCCTAACAAGGCAATAACCCCAAGGGAAAAAGCGATATCTGTCGCCACGGGAATACCCCATCCCGAGATGCTGGGTGTGCCGGAATTGAAAGCAACATAGATTAATCCGGGAACGAGCATTCCCCCTGCTGCGGCAATAATTGGCAGTAGCGCCATCTTGGGGGTGGCAAGTTCACCAACAAGGATTTCTCTTTTTATTTCCAGCCCTACGGTAAAAAAGAACAGAGCCATAAGACCATCATTGATGAAATGCTGGAGGGAACTGCTGTAGGTGAATGTGCTGAATGAAAAAGAGATATTGAGGTGGAGCAGATGCTCATACATCCCGTGAAATCTGGAATTTGCTAAACATGCAGCGCTGACTGCAGCAAGAAGTAATAAAACACTGCCGTTAACCTCTTTATTAAAAAACCACTGATAGGGGTTGTGCTCCCGGCCTTCTATTTTCGGTTTCATTACTAATTGCCAGACCGATTGGTTCGACCTAGTTGACTGGAACTATATTTCAGCGTTTACCGGTTGCTGAAAACACAGCGTTAACCCTGCATTCTCGATCTACCTCCCTAGTTTTAATATTACCCTCGCTGCCGCCGGAATAGGCTGCTCATGCCTTATCTGCTCAGCGCTTCTCACTTCAAATACGCAGATAAATTCTTCGAGCCATTTGCACAACGATCTTTTCGCCCACACTCTGCGTTATGCTCAAAATTTTATCCTCGGAATAGCCATCATATGCCTGTGGTAAAATTTCTCGCATGCCTTGATTTTGAAAGAAAATCTTAGTCTTGCAAAAGGCTCTTTCTTTAAATAATAGTTATTTTTTATTGCTTTACAGGAACTCAAATCCAATCCATAAGCAGCAGGAGGGGTGCTGAGGAGCGAGGATTACTCAGGCTTGATCTGAACAGGGTCAACTATTAAATCCGCTCTTCGTGCTTTGTGCTCGAGGAGGTCTTCTGCTCTCGCCTGAGACGACGCTCTATCGTGCCCGGCAGCGCAGTGCGCCGGGCCAGCACGCTGTAGGCAACGGGCACCACAAAAAGCGTGAATAAAGTGGCCGAGATAACTCCGGCGAGCACCACCACGCCGATCACCATCCTGGTCTCGGCTCCGGCCCCGGAAGAGAGAATAAGGGGTACGGCCCCGGCAGCGGTGGTAATACCTGTCATCACTATCGGACGAAGTCGAATTTCGGCAGCCTGGAGCACCGCCCGCAGAAAGCCGATCTGACGATCCCGCAGCTGGTTGGTAAACTCAACGATGAGGATGCCGTTCTTGGCGGCCAGACCGACCAGCATGACCAGGCCGATCTGACTGTAGAGGTTGAGGGTATTGCCGGTAATATAGAGGCCGAAGAGTCCGCCGGCCATGGCCAGCGGTACGGTCAGCATGATCACCAGGGGATTTATCCAGCTCTCGAATTGGGCGGCAAGAACGAGAAAAACCACGATGATGCCCAGGGCAAAGACGAACAGGATCGACTCGGAACTGCTCTTGTAATCCTGGGAAATGCCCTTGTAATCGATGATCACCCGCTCCGGCAAATTGTCACGCGCCAGGGCTTCAAGATACGTGAGTGCGTCGCTCAGGGCCAGGTCATCGGCCAGGTTGGCCTGCAGCGTCAGTGCTCTGACCCGGTTGTAGCGCTTCAGGGTGCTGGAGTCGGCGAACTCCTTCAGGGAGATGAAGCTGGCCAGCGGGACCAGCTTGCCGCTGTGTTCGGAGCGCACATAAATCGACTGCAGGTCGTTCGGGGTGCGCTGCAGATCGCGCTCCCCTTCGACTATGACATCATACTCTTCCCCCTCCTCGAGATAGGTGGTCACCCGGCGCGAACCGAACATGGTCTCCAGCGTCCTGCCGATGGCCGACACCGTCACCCCGAGCTCGGCTGCCCGGTCATAGTCGATATTGATCTCGATCTGGGGTTTGGTCTCTTTGTAATCCCAGTCAATTCCCAGCAGACCGGGGTTGTCGGCTTCAATTTCAGCCATCAGAATATCGCGCCATTGCGCCAGCTCCTGGTACGTACCCCCTCCTATAACGAACTGCACCGGCTTCTGGATCGAGGAGCCGAAACCCTGGCGCATAACCGGAAAAGCCCGGACTCCGGGAAGGTCTCCGAGCTTGGAGCGCACCTCGTCCATGATCTCCCAGGCCGAGCGCCGCTGTCCCCACTGCTCGAGCACGGAGATGACGATGCCGGTGTTGAAGTTTTCAATGTTGCCGAAACTGCGCGGCGTGCGCACCAGCAGACGGGTGATCTCGCCGTTGTCCACGAGCGGCATCAGGCGGGATTCGATTTCATCCATGTATTCGCTCATGTACTCGTAAGTGGCTCCCTCCGGCCCGTTGACGATGACGAAGAAGGCACCGCGGTCCTCTTTAGGGGCATATTCGGTCGCGATTTGACTGAACAGCCAGTAAGTCACCCCGAGAAGAGAGGCAAAAACGACGGCGACCAGCAGCGGCCAGCGCAGGGAGCGTCCCAGTACTCTCCTGTAGGTTCGTCTAATCCAGCGGTAAAAGCGGTCGATGCGGGGAGGGGTGGCGCGGTCGCGGCGCTTTGGCTTAAGCAGGACTGAAGCGAGCATCGGGGACAAACTCAGGGCCACGATGCTGGAGAAAAAGACTGCAGCCGCCATGGTCAGGGCGAACTCAGAAAAGAGTCTGCCCACATCGCCCTGCAGAAAGGCTATGGGCACGAATACTGAAATCAGCACCAGGGTGGTGGCGATGACCGCAAAGCCGACCTGCCTGGTGCCGTTGAAGGCGGCCACCAACGGAGTCTCGTTGTGTTCGTCGATGCGCCGATAAATATTTTCGAGTACCACGATGCCATCGTCCACGAGCAGTCCAATGGCCAGCACAAGGGCCAGCAGGGTGAGCAGATTGACTGAAAAACCAAAGGCGTTAAGAGCGATGAAAGAGGCGATGATCGATACCGGCACCGAAACCGCCGGCACGATGGTTGCCCTGACGCTCCCCAGGAACAGAAAAATGACCAGGATCACCAGGCCGATGGCAATCGCCAGCGTCTTGTACACTTCTTTGATGGCTTCCTCGATAAACACCGAGGTGTCGAAGCTCTGCCTGATCTGCATGCCGTCCGGCAGTGTCGGGTTGAGCAGCCCCATCTGCGCCTTGGCGCTGCGGGCCACTTCTATGGTATTGGCGGTGGACTGTTTAATTATGCCGAGCCCGACCATGGCGACTCCGTTGCCCCGGAAGAACGTTCTGTCCTCCTCGGTGCCGCGCTCAACCCGGGCAATGTCGCCGAGGCGGATCAGATAGCCGTCGGACCCGCGCCGGATAACTA
Source organism: Desulfofustis sp. (assembly GCA_037387205.1). Taxonomy (GTDB): domain Bacteria; phylum Desulfobacterota; class Desulfobulbia; order Desulfobulbales; family Desulfocapsaceae; genus JABDQA01. The sequence continues at coordinate 2,674 of JARRLH010000198.1, read as the reverse complement.
TTTTGGAAAAATCATCGGCGGTGCGGAAGGCGCGGCCCAGGCGCACGGTGAAACTTCTGGTGGCAGACTCGATGGTACCGGCCGGAAGCTCTACATTCTCCTCTCTTAGCGCCCTTTCAACCTCGGGCACGGTGAGGTCCCTGGCGGCCATGGCGGAGCGATCGAGCCAGACGCGCATGGCGAAGCGCTGACCGCCGCCCACCCTGACCCGCGAGACGCCGTCAAGCACCGAAAATCTGTCCACCAGGTAGCGATTGGCGTAATCGGTGAGTTCCGGCACCGTGAGAAGGTCACTGGTGAGATTGAGCCACATGATGACGTCGTCGTTGGAATCCTCTTTCTGGATCTCGGGAGGATCGGCCTCAGCCGGCAGATCGTCGACAATCCTCGAAACCCGGTCCCGCAAATCATTGGCCGCCGCATCGATGTCCCGGCCGGTGGAGAATTCGATGGTCACCCTGGAACGGCCGTCCTCGCTTGATGACTCAATAAAGCGGATGCCTTCGACACCGGCGATCCGTTCTTCCACCAGCTGGGTGATCTGGCTTTCCACCACGTACGCCGATGCTCCTGGGTATACGGTGTCGATGGTCACCACCGGAGGATCGATATCTGGGTACTCGCGCAGCGGCAGGCGGGAAAATGAAACCAGGCCGAAGACAATGAGCAGCAGCGAGAGAACCGTGGCGAATACCGGCCGTTTGATCGAGGTATCGGAGAGGATCATTGCGCGGTCTCTGAAGAATCGCCGGACAGCATCTCGCTCAGCGGTTTGTTTTGATCATCCGTGCCCCGGATCGAGATTTCCTGACCGGGGCGCACTTTGAGCGCACCGTGGGTAATCACCTTATCTCCGGGCTGCAAACCTTCCAGGATCTCCACTTCGCCGACCCGGCGCGTGCCAATGGCCACGGCTCGCTCCTCGGCCACCGCAGGCGACTTTGTATCGTCAACCAGCAGGACGACATTGCGCTCGCCTCTGGGAATCAGGGCCTCTTCCGGAACAATCAGGGCCGCACGTTCATTCTTAAAGAGCTCGACCGACATCAGCAGGCCCGGTTTGAGCAGCCCATCGCTGTTATCGATCAAGGCCCGCACCACTATTGCCCGGGTTACCGGATCCACCCGGCTGTCGATGCTGCTCACCGATCCCTTGAAGCGTTTGTCCGGAAAGGCCGGAGAGACGGCCCCCACCGGCGTCCCCTTTTTGAGAGTCGCCAGATAGATGGAAGGCACACTGAAATCAAGCTTCATGACGCGTACATCATCCAGGGTCGTGATCATATCTCCGGGTTCGACGAGCGCTCCAAGGCTGATATTGCGCAACCCCACTACGCCGCCGAACGGCGCCTTTATAAGCCGATCCTGGAGGCGTGATTCGATGGCGCGCAAGCGCGCCTCGGCGGTTTCAAGTTCTCGTTCCCGCTCATCGAGTTGAGCTTGGGACACCGCGCCGCGGGCGACAAGGGTGAGCACCCGCTCGTAGCGCTTCAGCGCTTCTTCCCGGCGGGACACCTCTTCCTCGAGCAGAGCGTGTTCTTCGCTGCTAGTCATTTCCGCGAGTATATCGCCGGCTTCCACGATCTGACCATCGGTAAAATGAATTGCCGTGACGGTATCGGTGACCGAAGCGGTGATTTCAACCGTTTCATTGGCACGCAAGGTACCGAGAGCTTCCACCCGATCATAGAGTTGGGCAATTTTCGCTTCCGCAACAATTACCGGTGTCGGCTGCCGGGCCAGGCAATCACCTGTCAACGACATCAGCAGGACAGCGGTCATCGCCAGCGCTGTCAATGGTCTACAAAAGGTATTCATCGCTGACTCTCTTACTTCTCCATAGTTGTTTCGAACAATCACCCGCTGCAATACAGGCGCAACCATCTCTGCCAGGATGCGGCCCAGCCGCGGTTCGGCAAGTCGTTCGACTCTTTTCGACGCAGTATCATGCAAAGAAACCTCGCCAATATCAGCTCAACGATATATACGAACAGGGGAAAAATCCATCAGCGGAGGAACAGGGAACGCCTCCCCCGGCACCAGCACGCCTGTGAGCACCAGGGCAGTCATCGAGGCAGGGCCGCATAATCGGCCCGGTATCATTTTAGATAAAGAGGGCGATACAGGGCGGGGACCGGTCTGTGATCCCAGCCCTGTGTTCGAGGTAGTGCATCAGGCAGGTTCCAGTGACGTGGCTTGTTCATCGGGTGCAAACGTGTAGTGCAGATCATCGGTCACGCCTTCCATTTCCATGCCGTAGCTGTAGATAAGTCTCTTACCAAGCATGCGCGCCAGTCTTCGGTAAAATCTCATGCCGTTTTCCGGGTCGGCATCGGTCACACTCTGAACAAAGTCTTTGGCGAAAATCATCACCATCGATTCCTTCGCGCACTCGGCCGAGGCCGAGTACTTGGGCATACCCACCAGCCCTGACCAGCCAAAGGCCTCACCGCCATGTTCGACCACATAGGTGGTCTTATTTTCCTTGCCGACACTCAGCCGGATGGACCCCCGCATCAGGATATAGAAGTATTCGGCCGGATCACCTGCGCTGAAAAGCTTATACCCCTCGGGGTAGGTTTTCTTCATGGCGGAGTCGATAAATTCCTTGATGAAATGATTATCCAAGCCCCACAACAATTCCGATTGTTTGATATACATAAGCTCTCCTCCC
>JARRLH010000197.1:4048-12205 GCA_037387205.1 Desulfofustis sp. | reverse complement strand
AGGAGGGGTTTCTGCTCGCCATACTCACCATAAGCGATATCTGGCAAGCCGATAAACGAGAGGAAGCTTCCCTGGTGTATGGAACTGCGGATGTTGCCAAGCACCCGGGGGTAAGGCAACTCGTCAATCAGACCGACTCCTGGTATATCGGCGGCAGTGTCGAGGGTATCAACCTGCCTGTTCACTATGATTTTCTGCAGCTGCGGCTGACTCCGTCGGAGAGCGTCCGGCGCTTCACCATGAACGGCTGGAGACGGGTGCTTGGCTTTCATACCGAACAATATCTGCATTGCGCCCACCGGGAGATGGTGCTTGATGCCGCCTCCCGGATAGGCGCCTCTATTTTCCTGCAGCCAGTGGTCGGCTTGGACCACCCTGGAGACGTGGATTTTTACACGCACATCTGCTGCTACCAGGTGTTCACCACGAAATTTCCGCCCAACATGATCATGCTTGGCCTCTCACCCTTTGCCACTCGCTGGGCCGGTCCCCGTGAGGCATTGCTGCAGGCGATCATGCGCAAGAATTTCGGCTGCAGTCATTTCATGGTATCCGAGGACCAGGCCGATCCATTTGCCAGGACCAACGGCGCTTCTCTTTTTTATGAACGGGGTGCTGCCCAGCAGTTGGTAAGCGATTATGCAGATCGGACGGGGATTGACATGGTGCCGCAGGAGGACTGGGGATTCCACGGGTCGAAAAAGAAATATTTCCCACTCTCAAAAAGCTCGGGCGAACTTGAGAAAATCACCTCGATGGAACTGCAGAGGCGGATGCTGGAGGGCGAAGAGGTGCCTCCCTGGTTCGCCTGGCCCGATATGGTCACCGAGCTGCAGCATGCCTTTCCACCGCGATCAAAGCAGGGGTTCACCATCTTTCTGACCGGGCTCTCCGGTTCGGGAAAGTCGACCATCGCCCGGGTGCTGCTGGTCAAATTCATGGAGATGCGGGATCGACCGGTAACCTTGCTCGACGGCGATATTGTCCGAAAAAATCTGTCCTCCGAGGGCGGTATCGCCATCTGCGCGCCGATTGCCCCCTATGAAGAGTCGAGACAGGCCAACCGGGAGCTGATCAGCTGTTATGGAGGATATGTGGAAATCCACGTGGCAACTCCCCTGGAGGTCTGCGAACAGCGTGATCGCAAGGGGCTTTATGCCAAGGCCCGCAGCGGCAAGATCAAAGGGGTGACCGGCGTCACCGACCCCTATATCGAACCGGCGAATCCCGACATAGTGATTGATACTACCAGTATGACGCCGCTTGAAGCCGTCCAGGAGATTCTGCTCTACCTGCAGAATCAGGGGTATCTTGTCTGAGCTACCCTACGGAGTGCTGGCGCTTTTTGACCACATAATACATGACCGGCACCGCCATGCGGCTCACCAGCAATGAAGCTATCTCACCAAACATCAGCGAGATGGCCAGCCCCTGAAAAATCGGATCGGCGAGGATCACCGAGGCCCCCACTACTACCGCCAAGGCGGTGAGCAGCATGGGCCGGAAACGGACGGCGCCAGCCTCCACCACGGCCTGGTCAAGGGGGAGACCTTGTTGGATGCGCAGCTCAATAAAATCGACCAGGATGATCGAGTTTCTCACCACGATTCCTGCTCCCGCCATAAAGCCAATCATCGAAGTGGCGGTGAAAAATGCCCCAAACGCCCAATGAGCCGGGAGTATGCCGATCAGAGAGAAGGGAATGGCTGCCATCACCACCAGCGGGGTGATGTAATTTTTAAACCAGCCGACCATCAGCATATAGATCAGCACCAACACCACGCAAAAGGCCAGGCCGAGGTCCCGGAATACCTCGAGGGTGATATGCCATTCACCGTCCCATTTCATCGCCGGACGGGTTTCATCAAAAGGCTGAAAGAGATTGTATATCTTCACCGGTCCGGCAGTGGCACCGTAGTCGGCCGAATCGAGAGCGTTAATTTTCTCGTTCATCTCCAGGATGGCATACACCGGGCTTTCCACAACGCCTGCCACATCTCCGGTCACATAGATAAGCGGCTTGAGATTTTTACGGTAAATTGGCTGCTCGACTTCGGTTTCAGACACTCGAACCAATTCCCGCAGCGGCACCAGCGGTGCCTGAGCTGAGTATTGAGAGCGCAGTGAAATGTTGAGCAGCTCGTCGATGCGGGCCCGCTGTGCTCGGGGTACCTCGAGTACAATATTGATCGGCTCCTTGTCGCTGGGCTGGTGGAGAAGGTCGATGGAGAGCCCGTCCACTCCGATCTTTATGGTCCTGTTTATCTGCGACTCGGTGATGCCGCTCAGCGCTGCTTTTTCCTTGTCCACCGTGATCAGAGTTCTGGTTCTCGGTGTTTCCCGGTACCAATCGACATCGACCACCCCGGGACTGCTGGCCATGATTGATTTTACCTCTTCAGCCAGAGCCAGCCTATCCTGCTCGGTAGGTCCATAAATTTCCGCTACCAGAGTCTGGAGAACGGGGGGCCCGGGGGGAACTTCGGCGACCACCAGCGTGCCGCCGTAGTGCTCGGCAATATCTGCCAGTTTCGTCCTGACCCGCTTGGCGATATCGTGGCTCTTTAGATCCCTCTGGTGTTTGGGGAGCAAGTTAACTTGAATGTCAGCAACGGTGGGACCGCTGCGCAGAAAATAGTGGCGTACGAGGCCATTGAAATTATAGGGCGAAGCGGTACCCACATACACCTGGTAGTCGACCACGTCTGGATCTTGCCTGATTACCGCCGCCATCTCCAGCGCCACCCTCGAAGTCTGTTCCAGCGTCGTGCCCTCGGGCATGTCCAGAATTACCTGAAATTCGCTCTTATTGTCAAAGGGAAGCATTTTGACCTTGACGTAGCCAAGACCAACCATGGCCATTGAGCCGAGCAGCAGGAGGGTTATGACAGAGAAAAACACCAACCGCCAGCCGGCGTGGGCGAGCAGCGGATCCATGATCTTATGATAGAGCCGGGTGAAGAAGTCGTCGGGCACGGCATCATGAGCATGTCCCTTACCTCCTGTCCTGGCTTTGAGGAAGTGGGTAGCCGCCCAGGGGGTGACTGTGAAAGCGATAATCAGCGAAAAGAGCATGGCCGCCGATGCTCCGACCGGAATCGGCCGCATGTACGGACCCATGAGGCCGCCCACAAAGGCCATGGGCAGAATCGCGGCAATAACGGCCCAGGTTGCCAGAATCGTCGGGTTGCCGACCTCGCTGACCGCTTCCACCGCCACTTTCAACAGGGATCGATCCTGGTTGCCGGGCAGATGCATGTGACGGACGATGTTCTCTACCACGACAATGGCATCGTCGACTAGAATACCAATGGAAAAGATGAGGGCGAACAGGGTGATCCTGTTCAAGGTATAGCCGTAGAGGTAGAAAACCAGAAGGGTGAGGGCGAGGGTCGAGGGGATGGCGAGCATGACCACCAGGGACTCGCGCCAGCCGAGAAAAAGCAGGATCAGGATGGCCACGCCGAATACGGCGATGCCCATGTGGAGCAGCAGCTCGTTTGATTTCTCCGAGGCAGTTGCTCCATAGTCGCGGGTGACGCTTATTTCCAGATCGGCAGGAATCAGACTGCCTTTTAGTGCCTCAATTTTTTTGAGTACATTTTCGACTACGGCGACCGCATTTGCCCCCGGCCGCTTGGCGATCGACAGGGTCACTGCGGCCTCCAGGTCCTGCCTTGAGGGAGCACCATAGAGAACATAGTGGGAAGGCTCCTCGGAACCGTCCAGGATTTCAGCTACCTCCTCGAGATAAACTGGTTTTCCCCCGTACACCCCGATCACGATACGGCCGATCTCTTCAGCACTGGTCAGAAAGGTGCCCGTTTGAATCTCTATCTCGCTGTTGGAATTAACCAGGGATCCAGGGTAACTCTGCCTGTTGGCCTGCTGGATGATGGGAATGAGTTCGTTGATCGACAGGTTTCTCGAGGCCAGCAACACCGGGTCGAGCCGGATTCTGAGCTCACGTTTGCTTCCGCCTATCAGTTTCGTTTCGGCAACTTCGGGGATGTTTTTTATCACATCATCGAGCTGAGCCGCAACCCTCCTGAGCATGTACTGATCATACTTATCAGAATGAAGAGTCAGGGCCAGGATCGGCACGTCGTCTATGGTATGCGGTTTGATAAGCGGCATCGAGACGTTGTGAGGTATCCTGTCGAAGTTGGTTGCCAGTTTCTGATTGAGTCGGACGATCGCCGTCTCGAGATCGGCACCGACATAAAAACGGACAACCAATAATGAGTTCCCGGCCATCGAGGTGGAGTAGATATATTCGACGTTGGGGAGCTCGTAGAGCAGCTTTTCCATGGGGATGGTAACCTGCTCCTCGATCTCTTTGGGAGTGGCCCCTTCCATCGCTACCATTACGTCGATCATGGGGACCTTGATCTGCGGCTCTTCCTCTCTTGGCAGCATGATCACTGCGAGAATGCCGAGCAGAAGTGAGCCGACGATGGCCAGCGGCGTCAGCTTGGAATCGATGAACAGACCCGCCAATTTGCCGGCGAAACCACTGTGGGGTATATCTTTTGTATCCATGGCTGGAATAGAGTAAATGAAAAGTGATTAGACGATTACTTGACGGTGACTCTTCGGCCATCCACAAGTTCTCTGGTGTCCGATACCACCACCCGGTCTCCTGCAGAGATGCCCGAAAGAACCTCGATCAAGTCGTCGACGACCAGACCGGTCTTGACGAGCTGCAGCCTGACTCTGCCGTTTAATTCGATGAACACTCGTTCCAGCTGCCCAAAAGACTGAACCGCAGTTCGGGGCACCATGATCGCCGTTCCCCGGCTTCCCGGCAGGCTGACTCTGGCAAACTGGCCCGAACGAATATTCGGCGAAGCGGGGATCTGCAGTTTTACTGGTGCAGTCCTCGAGGTGGGGTCAGCGGTCGGGGCAATCTCGGTGACTGTGCCTGAGACCTCAACCCCTGCCGCTTCAATTTTCACCGGCAGGGTGTCGCCGATGGCAAGATCTAGCACCAGGGCTTCGGGCACATCAGTGATCACCTGCAGACTCGATTCGTTTTCCAGCTTCAGCAGTGTTTTACCGGGAGTTGCAAGATCGCCGACATTGGCTGGCTTACTGGTGACCACCCCAGCAAACGGCGCCTTGATGGTCGCATAATCGAGCATGGTCTGCGCCTCATTGAAAGCTGCCTGGGCTATTCGCCTCAGCTCCTCGAGGGTTTTCACCGACTCTGCTGTGGCCGCATTCTTTTTCAGCAGGTTGCGTTCCCTGGTGAGGTTGCGCTGGGCTTGCTCCAATTGAGCCTGTGCCTGGGATAATTTGGCCTTGATCTCATCAGCGCTGATGACCGCCAGAATATCTCCCGAGTTGACCTTCGAGCCAAGATTGACCGGCAACTCGGTGATGTTGCCGCTTATTTTGGCTGCTATGGTGGCGCTCTGGGCGGCCTCCACGGTGGCCATAATTTCGATCTGGCGCAAAGGATGTACCTGCTCGGCGGCAATAACCTGAACCTCGAGCGGCGCCAGTTCTTCAGCAGTTTGCTGAGGACCATGCTGTTCGGATTTGCAGCTGGTCAGCGCCAGCAGTGCCAGCAGGAGGAAGGATGCCGGCGCAGAAAATGATCTGAGCGATGCCGATTTCATTATTGTCTCTCCAGTAATTCTTCAGTGGTGGTCGTATACTGCTGATAGCCCTTAGCCCGGCGCAGGTTGGCAGTGGCGATGCGGTGGTTGGCCCTGGCCGCGGATTGGCGCACGAGCGTGTCGGTGAGTCTGACCTCTGCATCCAATACGTCCGAGGAGAGGATGACTCCCTCCTTGAATCGTTCGCGGCTGAGCTGGGCGCTCTCCTGCGCAACTTCAACCATTTTATCGGTGACACTTCTGCGTTTCAGGGCCTGTTGATAATTGAGTTCGGCCTTATCGATGTCGAGGCCGATCGCCAGTTTGAGTTTTTCGAACTGTTCCGCGAGAGTCTCGTATTCGGCTCGCTTGCGCAGAATCTCGGCATCATCCCGGCGACCATCCCACAGGTTGTAGTTGACTTTAACCCCGGCAACCCAGGAATCGCCCGAGCCGTCGTTGATCCAGCCATAGTCATACTGATAACTGGCGAACCCGTCAAAGGTGGGAAGATTGAGGCCCTCGGCGCGCCTGAGTTCTGCTTCTGCGGCTTGCATCGCGGCAGAAAGTTTGGTGAGCTCGGGCCGTTCCAGGATGGACTGGGCTGCAGGTGGGGCAAGAAGGTGTTTCTCCTCAGCATCGATGACGACGGATCCGGATTGCAGGCCGAGCAGATTGAGGAACCCTTTCTCGGCCAGAGCTTTCTGATGTTCGGCAACAATGAGGTTTTCGCTGGTTCGGGCTTTCTGCACTTCGAAATTGAGTACTTCTGTTTTGAGTAAATCGCCGGCCTCGAACCGGGCCTTGGCAACCTGCAGTGAACTATCGATAGCCTCCAGTTCGGCCTGTCGGGCTTCAAGTTGGTCCTGGGCTTGAACGATGTATTGAAAGGCCTTGACAATTTCATAACCAAGCTGGTGTTCAACCTCCTTGAGCCCTGCCTGACTTGCCAGGTAGCCAGATTCGGCACTGTCGACAAGGGCCTGGTCTCTGCCCCCATTATAGAAGCGATAGGTGAGTTCAGCCTTGAGATTGAGATTGTCGGTCTGGCCGGGGGAATTGAAATCGATATCGTTGGAGAACGCACCTTGATTCAGGATGTTGCCGAATGACAGCAGGGGATTGTTGGTTTGCCCGTAGAAGGCACTGAGATCGAGGCGGGGATGTCTGAGCAGGGCATCGGCCTCGGCCTGCGCAGCCTGGGCAGAGGCAATACGTTGTAAGGCAATTCTACTGTCGGGACTGTTCTGCAAACCAAAAATCACCGCTTCTCTGGAAGTCCAGACATCGGGCTGCCGTAATCTTTCAGCCGGCCCGCAAAAGGCGGTAGCACAACTGAATATCAGCACTGAAAGAGTTAAGCCCAAACCGTTAATAGCATATGATTTCTGCCCTGCAACGGATGAATGTACTGCTCTGCCACGCCGAGGTAATTTCTCCAGACGAGTAGACTCATGCTCTTTCTCGAACATCTGAAAAAACAGAATGGATTGGACGGAAAAGGAGGCCGGTGGGGGTACGTTGTGCTGGTTGGCGGGTATCTGCTTGACTATGTGCGCACACGGCCGCCACTGATCCGATCGGTGAGCAGAGATCGCTACCGGGATCGGAAAAAACTGCTTTACACCGTCTTGACCGGCGGCTACGACCGGCTGAACGAAATTCCCTCATTACTGGCCACTGCCAAGCAGTGGGATTTCGTCTGTATAACCGATAACCCGGCACTTTCCTCTGACACCTGGAAGATCAGGCTCGCCGACAATGATGACGGGCTCGATCCGGTGCGTCTCTCGAGGCTCTACAAAATAAAAAATCACCTGGTGGACGACGGTTACGACCTGAGTATCTATGTGGACGCCAATATCCGCATACGCGGCGACCTCGACCTCTTCCTCAACCAGGCAATGGACGAGGACCGGGTGCTGGGCCTGCTCCATCATCCTTTTCACTCTTCCCTTAAACAGGAGGTGGAACTCTGCATCAACACCGGCAGGGACGATCCGGAGCTTCTGACTAAACAGTATCGCACCTATACAGATCTCGAAAAATTCAGCGATCCCTATCCCCATATAAACGCCCGTCTGCTGATACGCCGGCCGGGCGATCCGCACCTGCGGGCCTTGATGGAGGCCTGGTTCAACCAGCTTCTATCATGGTCTTGCCGCGACCAGGTGAGTTTCAACTACAGTCTGGCCCAGCATCGAGGTGTCTTACCCTGTTATATTCCTTACTGGCTGTTCAGGGTTCACTTCCAGAAACTGGATCATCGGTAAAATCGTGGTCGGTGAATTGATGGTGGCGAAACAGAAAGATCCTTGCCGCCGCCGATCCTGCTGCCAGAATGATGCCGAACACCGCCAGGGCGTGATCAAGCGACTTACGTTCTGCAATAAAGCCGATCAGCGGCCCGCCCAAGGACAAAAAGAATCGAATCAGCAGGGAACTGCAGGCCAGGCGCTAGAGGCCGAGGACGCCGAGAACGTCAAGCAGCGCTTGTTCCGTATGTGAAAGAGAGAAATATTTTTTGTAGGTTCTGCTGGCCTGACCGGCCGCT
>JARRLH010000197.1:0-3988 GCA_037387205.1 Desulfofustis sp. | reverse complement strand
GGCGAGGGCCTGATAGACCTTGTTGGGAATAACCCGGCCAGCTTTGGGCGAATCCCCGAAAATACCCAGCAGCACATCGGCTTGAGCGATTCGTTCGGGCAAGCGCTCGTAGGGCAGCCAATCTTCAAAACCAATATTGGCAAGGTCGCGAGCCAGGGATTCACAATGGCTGCGAAGCGGTCCTTCCCCCAGCAGGGTCCAGCGGGCGTCGGGAACCAGGCGGGCGGCTTCGACGATGTGCTGCGGCCCCTGCAGTCCAATGAAGCTGCCGAAAAATAAGATCTCCGGTCCATCTGAGGGGGAGCGGGGCGGCTGCCTGGTGAAAAGCGCTTCTTCGGCCCCCACCGGGATCACCCGGGTGCGTTCAGCGGGGGCCCCAAGCTGTTCAATGAAGAAGTCGGCATGGGACCGGGTGTCGGCGACAACGATGTCTGCCTGGCTGAAAAGTGAACGCTCCCGCTGCAGCAGGCGTCTGGCCCGATAGTGAGTGGCGGGGTATTTCTGCCTTTCATAGACCGTTTTGTCCCAGCTGGAGATGAGTGGATCGAAGACCAGTTTCAGATCGTGCCTGTCTGCATAATTTCTGGCGGAACTGAAATCCCGATGCCGGAAACAGGGGAGCCACAGGGCATCTCCGGGTTGCGGCCGACGAATCGCCGCTTCCAGCGATCCCAGCACTGACGAGCGTGGCCTGAAATCGCGCAGACCTATGCCGTTGTCCTTCAGTAGAGATCTGAGAATACGGTTGCGGGAATAATTGGGATCAAATCGGCCCCACCACAAGAGCGTAGCGTTCATCCTGACCCTCTCACAGCGCCTTGAAGGTGTCTAGTTTCACCAGTCTGGCGTAGTATGCGCCGCCCTGCAGAAGGTCCTCATGGGTGCCCTGCTCGACTATTGTGCCCTCTTTCATCACCACGATTCTATCTGCCCGTTTGATGGTTGACAACCGGTGGGCGATAATAATCGAAGTTCGATCTTCGAGCCGATCGATTGCCTCTTCGAGAATTGACTCTGTCTCGGAGTCGATAAAGGCGGTGGCCTCGTCGAGAATGAGAATTGCTGGATCACGGCACAGGGCCCTGGCGAAAGCAAGCAGCTGTTTTTCACCAGTGGAAAGCTCGCGGCCGCCGTCGCCGATTCTGGTATCGAGGCCGTCCTCAAGTTTGGCAATAAAAGGAGTCATGCCCGAGCTCTCTATTATCTTTTCGACACGCTCCCTGGTACTGCCGCTGTCCATGACAATATTTCTCAGCAGGGTGTCGTCGAGGATGAACCCATCCTGAAGAATCACCCCGACAACGGTGCGCAGTTGCAGCAGGCTGAGCTCGCTGATTGGACAGCCGTCGATTAGAATGGTTCCCTTTTGGGGATCGTAGAACCTGAGCAGCAGACTGATAAGAGTCGATTTGCCCGAACCGGTGGGACCGACCACCGCCACTGTCTCGCCGGCGGCAATCTCCAAGTCAAGCCCTTTTATCACCGGTTCATCCGGATCGTAACCAAAGCTGACTGAAGAGAAGGTGAGTGCACCTCTGGCCTTCTGCAACTGGTGGGGATTTTCAATCTCGGTGATCTGTCTCGAGGTGTCGAGCATATCGAATATACGCTCAGCCGAAGCCAGGGCTGACTGGACAATCGAATATTTCTGGGCCAGTTCCCTGAGCGGCTGGAAAAACAGTCGCATATAGGCGATAAAAGCGATCAATTCGCCGATGCTCAGGGTGCTGCCCATAACCAGGCGGCCGCCGTATAACAGAATGAGCGCCACAGCGGCCCAACTCATCAGTTCGGTGAGGGGCATGAAGGCGGCAAAAAGGCGTATTTGCTTCAGGGTCCTGCTCAGGTACTCACCGCTCAGATCAGCAAATTTTTCATACCACTGGCGCTGCCGGCCAAACAGCTGAATGATGGATATGCCGGAAACCGACTCCTGAACAAAGCTGTTTATCTTTGACAACTGGCTCCGAATCTCCCGGAATTTTTCTCTGGCTAATCTGGAGAAGGCGAGGGTCAAGACCAGGGCGAGAGGAACGAATACTGACATCACCAGGGCCAAGCGAACATTGAGCAGGTAGAGTACCACCAGAATGCCGGCCAACCTCAGGATGTCGTTGAACAGGGTTACCAGCACCGAGGTGAACATTTCATACATGTTCTGGACATCGTTGGTCAACCGGGTGACCAGTCTGCCCGCCGGCTGGTTGGTGAGGAAGCTGAGATCGAGATTGAGGATATGATCGAAAAGCTGCTGGCGGATGCGATGCATCACCGATTGACCGACCCATTCGAGCAGAACAGCCTGGACGAAAGTAAGGATGAACCCGGCTGTGATCAGCAGGCAGATAAGCAGGCCGATTTTCCCCAATCCGCCATAGCGTTCATCGAGGGGAAGCATCGTGGCCGTAATAAAGGAGTCGATACCGGTCTTCATGAGGTAGGGCAGGCTCAGCGCCGAGAAGGTGACCCCCAGAGAAAGAAACACCGCGATGGTAATCGGTATTTTGAAGCCCCTGCTGTGTTTGAGGATCCGCAGCCAGAGTCTGAAATCATAGAGGGAGGAACTCTGCCCTTTTTCCATGTAGCCGAAATTACGCATGGGACAGTCCTTCCATTTCCTGCATCTGCTTGAGGTGCATGGCCTGGTAAAAATTGTTTCTTTCCAGCAGGGCCCGGTGACTGCCATCGTCGATCAGTTTTCCCTCTTCCAGAATGAGGATCCGGTCGGTCATGGAGAGAAGCTTGAGGCGGTTGGAGACGATAAACACCGTTTTACCACTGAAGCGTCGCCGCAGGGCGGTGACAATATTGTTTTCGGTGGCGGTATCGACGGCCGAGAGCCCATCATCTATCACCAACACAGGCCTGTCGCACAGCAGGGCACGAGCCAGTGCTATGCGCTGGCGCTGCCCGCCAGAGAGGGTGATGCCGCGCTCGCCGATCACCGTGTCGTAGCCGTTGCTGAATTCGAGGATCTCATTATGGATATCAGCATCAAGGGCAGCGGCCTCGATTTTGTCCATGGCCATCTCATCGCTGGCGAAACCGATATTTGCCCTGATTGTGTCGGAAAACAGAATGGGCTCCTGACCGACATAGGCTATCTGGGATCTGAGCTGTTCAAAAGGAATCTCGTTGACATCGCGATCCCCATAAAATAGTTCCCGGCGCTGCACCGGATACAGCCGCACCAGAAGTTTGCAGAGGGTCGTTTTACCACTGCCCGTTTTACCGGCAATACCGATGATGCCTGAGTCGACCTCGAAAGTGATATTGGACAATTGCGTTCTGGCGGAGTCCGGGTAGGCAAAAGTAAGATCCCTGGCCTTGAACCCCGAGGAGGCCGGAAGCATTGCGGAGGGGGGGCAGGTGTCGATCAGAACAGCCTCGGAAGTAATCAGGCCATGGATTCTTCTGAGCGCGGTCACTCCCCGCTGGGTGAGGTTGGCGACCCACCCCACTGCCATCATTGGCCAGATGAGCATCTGCAGATAGGTGGTAAAAGCGGCAAAATCGCCTATGGTAATGGTTTGGTCGATTACCAGGCGGCCGCCATAGACCAGAACGATCAGCAGACCGATATTGCCGATCAGCGTCGATGCCGGAAACAAAAGACCATGGATGAGTGCCACTCTGATGTTGGCGTGTACGTATCGTCTGCCAAGGCGGTTGAAGTCATCCACCTGGCTTCTCTCGTGGGTATAGGCTTTAATCAGCCTGATGGAAACCACCGCTGACCTGGCAAATTCGGTCATCCGGGAGAACTCTTCCTGGACATGGCTGAATCGATGATGCAGCCTGGCGGAGAGAAACCTGGTGGTCAGCGCCAGAAAAGGAAGGGGGAGCAGGGCGAAGAGGGTGAGGGTCGGGTGAATGTAGATCATGAATCCTATTGCAGCCACCGACAGGACCAGGGCGTCGACGGCGGCCACCATACCCATGCCGCAGGCCATCTGCACCGCGGCAAGATCATTTGAGCCATGGGCCA
>JARRLH010000196.1:6130-13317 GCA_037387205.1 Desulfofustis sp. | reverse complement strand
CAGAAACACCCAGGGTGAGGAAATATTCTCCACCACCACGGTGGCTATTTTGCCTGGGATCTGCTCAAAGGTCAGATATTCACCGAACACCGAGGCGCCGGCGACAATAACCAGCAACGTTGATGAGGTAATCGCCGACTGGACGACGACTCGCTTCACCGAGCGGAATTTCATGTCCCGATGGATACAGGTTTCGACAAACAACGCGTAAAAACAAGCGACAACGGCCGCCTCATTGGCAGTAAACAGACCGGAATAGATACCGCCAAAGATCAGAATCGGTAGAAAAAGCGCCCAGATGGATTCTTTCAATACCGCGACAACTTCAGACAACGAAGGTCGCGGACGACGGGTCATTCCCATTCTCTTGCAATACACGTAGGCATAGAGGCTCATCGCCACAATGATGGTCAGACCGGGGATGAAACCGGTAAGAAAGAGCGCTTCCAACTGATCGTTGCTGACCATTGCATAGAGAATCATGGCAATGGAGGGGGGAACGATGACGCCAAGGATGGGCGCCGTGGTCATCAGACCGACCGAAAATTTTTCATCGTAGTCGTTCTCGATCAGCGCCGGAATCATAAAGCTGCCGATGGCCACCACCGTGCCACTGTCGAACCGGAGATGGCGCCAAAAAAACCGCAGGCGATAACCCCTGCCATGGCCAGACCGCCAGGCAGGAAGCCGACAAAGACATTTGCCGTTTTGATAAGCTTTTCAACGATGGTTCCAGTGCTTCGATGACGATCTGCGGGTCAATGCCGATCAGGTAGACAAGACCGAACATGCCGGTGAAGAAAAGGGCGATAAAAACCGGGATTGTCGATGCCAGACAGCCGAGCAGGAGGGCTAATATCAGGAGATAGCTGCTGTCCATCTGTCAATTATCTCCGGTTATTTCTTGGCGATCGACGAGATCTTCCCAGATCGTAATCAGAGTTCTGACCATCATCATTATGCCCATCAGCGGCAGAACCGCATAAAACGGCCATTCCGGCAAGCGCAGCGTCGCCGTCCTGGCATATTCGTCCTGGTACATCATCATGGTCATCTCCAAGCCAAGATAAATCATGATTCCCGCGAAGATGAGCACGCCCAGATGAGAGATAATAGCCAGCGGCTTTTTTAAAAAGGTGAATATCTGCGGCAAGGCATCGATGCGGATCAGAGACCGGCTCCTGATCGCCGCCACACAGCCGATGTAGGTCGAGAAGAAGATGACCTTGCGTACCACCTCATCCGACCAGTAGAGGCTGTAATTGTCTGTGGTCTTGCGCAGTACGACATTGGCCATGGCCGTCAGGAGCGCCACGCTGACGGCGATGAACAGCGACCACTCCTCAAAGAATTGAAAGGAGCGGTCAACCGCCCTGAATGTTTTTCTGAATAATTTCATCTAAAACAAAGAAAAAGGTCGGAGAAGCTTTCTTCTCCGACCATAAAAATAGGCTTCAGGCAACTGGAATAATGGTTAATTACCCAGTTTCTGCCGTACCGTTGCCAAATATTCGGGGCCAATCTTTTCTCCCCATTTTTGCAGGACCGGCTCGGCCATTTTCTTGAGCTCGGCAATTTCTGCGTCGGGCAGCTCTATGAACTCGACCCCGGCTTCCTTGGCCGCAGCCACCTGTACCTCATGCTGCTCTCTGGTGGCAGCGCGGGTAGCCGCGCTCTCTTCGGCAACCACCTCGAGGAAGGCGGTGCGCAGATCTTCGGGGAGCTTGTCGAGCCAGCTCTTGTTGATCAGATGAACGAAGAGCCCCTGGGCATAGTTCAACTGGGTGAACGATTTGGCAATGGTGAACTTTTTGGTAATGTTGCAGACGATCGCCGTGTGATCGAGACCGTCGATCACGCCGGTCTGCAGGGCTTGCGGCACGTCCGGCCAGGGCATGACGGTAAATTTAAGGCCCCAGGCCTTGTAGGAATCGGTGTTTACCGGCGCCTCGGCAATACGGAAATTGACGCCCTTGGCATCGGCGATCGATTTCACCGGTGTGGTTGTGGCCCAGCCGTAGGGCCCATAACCGGTCACGTCGGCAACCACGATACCGCTCTGCAGGGCCGCCTCGGAAAACGGCTTCCAGAGATCGGCATCGTTCCTGAAGGTGTCGAGCTTGTCAAAGGTATCAACCACGTAGGGAAGATTCACCACTCCAAGTCGATCGGCAACGTTGGCGGCCGCCACTGACGAGCTGAGCATACCGTGCACTGCGCCGAGCTTCAACTTGGAAATCACATCCTTCTCGCCGCCAAGCTGAGCCAGCGGCCGGTAGTCGACATAGAGGCGACCGTTGGTTTTTTCCCAGACCTTATCGCGGATCTTGTAGCCAACGGCAACGCCCTCGATCACGGGATGGGAGATATTGGACAGAATATAGGTGAATTCTGCCCCACTGGGATCGAATTTTGGTTTCCAGGCGGCCAGGGGATCTTTTTTCTCGGCACCCGACACGAGCCCAGGCAGACACAACAGGGAGATCAACAACGCGACTAACAGCTTTTTCATAACGGTACTCCTCTCCTCAGAAAATGGATGGTGGAAGGGTTACATCCCTGGGTAGTACAGGAAGACAACAGCAGTTGAATGCATACTGCCATCGGACTCCACTTAACATAATCGGCTTTGATAATCAATTGCTTTGGCTGATTTGACGATTTCGGTTGAGGTTTTCCCCAGTAACATTATTACATGACAGAAAGAACTATCCCTTTAAAAAAACTAAACAATTATAAGGGTACTACAACTAAGTACACAAACTACGATAACCAATGCAACTCATGAACCTGAATCATTATGGTAAATATTACTGAAAATGCTGAGAAAATGCTTCGCAGCCAGGGAGCCGGAGAGGGCAAATTCCTGCGGGTAATCGTCAAAACCGGGGGCTGCGCCGGGATGACCTACGATGCCGAGATCGACTCGGAGATGGACAGCGATGAAAAAGTGCTCGAGAGCCACAACGGCATCGATATCGTTTCCAATATTGAATCGATTCCCTATCTTCTGGGGCTCGTCATCGACTATTCCAACGACTTGATTACCGCCGGTTTTCGTTTCAACAACGCCAGCAATGAGTCTTCCTGCGGCTGCGGGGCCAGTTTCGGCCTGGCCGGATTTCCTGAACTGGACAAGGGGGTGATGAGCTGTGGCACATGAAACCATACCCCTGATGGGTGGCAAGTCGGTTCACTGCATCAATGAACAGCAGATGGCCGAGGCCTGGCGCCTGACCGAGCAGGAACCCGGATCTTCTGCAAAGATACAGGCCGCGCTGGAGAAGTTGGAGCAGGATTTGACCAGAAACGAGCGTGCCGCCCTGGCCTTTGTCATCATCAGCAGGTTGAAAGCGACCTCGCCGCTGCCCCAGGCCTGAGCACCGTCGCCACGCCCGTTAGACGCCGATGCCGGGCGGCGGATAGTCCCTGCAGTAGTCGGCGATATGTTCGGCGATATCGGCCAGCAGGGACTGATTCTCAGGATCAGCAACTACCGCGTTAATCCACTCGCCAACCTGGATCATCTCCCTCTCCCCGAAACCGCGGGAGGTCACCGCCGCAGTGCCAAGCCTGATGCCGCTGGGGCTTCCGGGCTTGCGCGGATCGAATGGAATGGCGTTGTAGTTGACGACGACACCAGCCTGGTCAAGAGCTTTGGCTGCTGGTTTGCCGCCAATATTCTTGCTGGTGAGATCGACCAGCAATAGATGGTTGTCAGTCCCCCCGGTAATCAGATCGAAGCCTTTGCTGTTCAGCGTCTCAGCGAGGGTGCGGCCGTTTTCAACCACCTGGCGGGCATAGTCTCTGAACTCCTTGCTGTCCGCCTCCTTAAAAGCCACGGCCATGGCCGCCGTGGTGTGATTGTGCGGCCCCCCCTGCAGGCCCGGGAAAACAGCCTTGTCAATTGCCTCGCCATACTGCTCCTTGCAGAGTATCATCGCGCCCCTGGGACCACGCAGGGACTTGTGGGTAGTAGTGGTAACCACATCGGCGAAAGGTATGGGTGAAGGGTGGGCACCGCCGGCCACCAGGCCGGCGAAGTGAGCCATGTCAATCATAAGCAGTGCCCCGCACTCATCGGCGATGGCTCTGAATCGGGCGAAATCGATATGACGGGGATAGGCCGAGTGACCGGCTATGATCATTTTCGGCCGGCAGGAAAGCGCCTTTTCACGAATGGCGTCATAGTCGATCAGGCCGGTCTCCCGGTTCAGCTCATAGGACTCGGCCTTGAAATATTTTCCCGAGATACTGACTTTGGCTCCATGGGTCAGGTGACCGCCATGGGGCAGCGCCATGCCCAGGATGGTATCGCCGGGATTCAGAAAAGCCAGATACACTGCCACATTCGCGGGTGAGCCTGAATAGGGTTGGACATTCACATGCTCTGCCCCGAACAGCGTACGGGCCCGTTCGATGGCCAGACACTCGATCTGGTCGATGATCTGCTGGCCCTCGTAATAACGCTTACCGGCGTATCCCTCCGAGTATTTATTGGTCAGAATCGTACCGGTGGCCTGAAGCACTGCGGCTGAAACGTAATTTTCCGAGGCAATCAGCCTGATTTTGTCGCACTGCCGTTGTTCCTCTTGCTTGATTAGTCCGAATATCTCAATGTCCGTTGACTTGATAGCTTCCAACTCCCTCTCCCTCCGCTCAAGTTCCAGTCAATCCAATCTGTTCTACTTCTCTTTACCAGTGATGAGAGCCGCTGTTTCGGCGTCGCCGGGCAGCCCCCTGTTTTCCAGGAAGGTGCTGAGCGCGTTCTTTTCCTCGTCACTTTTCTTCTGGGCCAGCCCGCTTTTGCCGCTGATCCTCTCTATTCTCACCGCCACCACTTCGCAGAGGCCAGCCGCTTTAGTGGCCGCGGTGATTTTCCGGAAGGTGCGGCCCTCGGGCTCATGGCTCGCTACCAGGGCCTCGAGCGCCGCCGTTTTTTCGTCGATGTCCCTGACGATCTCGGCCCGGCCCCGAATGACGACACTGTGATAAAACTGCGTCACCCCACAGCTCTCAGGGTTCTCACCATAATAGTCGAGATCGAGATAGGCAAGCGGAATATCCACCTCGAAACATACCCGGGAATCGCGCTTCAGATTGTCAAGTTTTTCTCCTGATCGGGCGCAGTGAAAGTAGATGGAGTCGTCATGGTAGACATAGTTCAGCGGGGTGATGTAGGGGTATCCGTCAGCACCGTGGGTAGCTATCCTGCCCACCCGGCAGCGCCGCAGGATCACCTCCACTTTCTCCCTGCTGGTGATTTCGTGATGTCTTTTTCTCATTTTCTGCCTCGTTAGATATCGAGTCCGCTTTCGGTGGCGAGGGGGAGTCCGACGACCAGTTTAATCGATTCTTTCCACCTTACCAGCGGACGCGCGGATACGCTCGACCTCGGCGGCGACCCCGGAAGAGACGATCTGCACCCGCTCTTCGATCCGATTCAGCTTGCCGATCCAGATCGAGTGGCTGACATACGATTCGATCTCATTTATCATCCCCTGGACATCTTCGAGGTCCAGCATCGGCTCGATGCTGACCGAGGTTTGAAAGCCTCTCTTAAAAGCCAGCCGCAAACTCTTTAACCGCACCGGGTAGGCAGGTGCGCCCGGTTCCCAGAAACGCAGAATGTCGCTGTTCCTGCTGGTGATGGTAAAGCGAAACAGAATCTGGCTCCGCTGCCTGGAGAATCGATCGCAGATCTGCTCGATACAGAAGCTCGAGGGTTTGGAGACGATTAGTATCTTATTGCCGGCCTCCAGCAGGCGGCTGATCACCTGCACCACTTCCTCCAAATTGTCTTCGACGATATCGTGAGCCGTCGGAAACATCACCTGGCCCCCATACAGGGGCCGGCTGGCCTCAACTTCAGAGTCAAGGGTCCGGGTTCGGGGCCAGTCCGAGGCGGAATCGATGAGCCCCTTTTTCAGCGCGGCCACCCGGGCATAACAATAGAGGCACGCGTGGGGACAACCGACACTGCAGTTGATTTCCGCCACCGCCCATTCCCGGGTTCCACTGATCATGACCACAGGAAAACAGCCGTGCTACACGCGTCCCCAGAGGGAGCGCAGCTCGGAGATACCCTGGGCCGCGAAACCCTTGATGGTGTCAAACTGCGCATCACTGAGAGGAGCCGTTTCGGCGGTTACCTGAAGCTCGACCCAACGATCGCCGGCCATGACGAAATTACCATCGGCATCGGCCTGTGAATCTTCACTATAGTCAAGATCCAACAGAACCCGGCCGTCGACGAGTCCGGCCGAGACGGCAGCCAGCGGTTGGATCCCGGGCAGAGCCGGGAGCCTGCTTTCCGCCGCCATCCTGGCTATTGCCGCCTTGACTGCCAGCGCACCGCCGGTGATCGAGGCGGTTCTGGTGCCGCCGTCGGCGTTCAGCACATCGCAGTCGACCCGCAGGGTATACCCTTCGACAGCACCAAGGTCCACCATCATCCTCAGGCTGCGGCCAATCAACCGCTGAATCTCCATGCTCCTGCCCGATCTGGCGCCTGTCTCCCGACGATAGCGCGAGGATGTGGCACCCGGCAGAATTGAATATTCGGCGGTGATCCAGCCCATAGACGCATCTTCCAGAAAAGGGGGGACCTTTTCCTCGAGGCTGACCGCGCAGATTACTTGCGTGTTTCCAGTCTTGATCAACAGGGAGGAATAGGCCTGGGGCTGGATGCCCTGTTCCACCGAGAAGGGTCTCAGTTCATTGGGGGCTCGTCTATCTCTGCGCATCTTCCTCTCCAGGATCAAAGCTCGCGTTTGTCGATGACCCGGGCTCCTTTGCCGTTGAAGCGCTCCAGACTGCGCTCCTCGACCAGTTTGACATGCACTCCGACACCGAGTTCCGAAGCCAGCCGCTTTTTGATGTGGTCAACCATGGTCCGCTGCTTCTCATCTCGTCGAAGAAGATCGATTCGACTACCTCGATGAGGACCGTGACTTTATCCTCGTTGTGCTCCCGTTCGATGATCAGGTTATAGTGGGGCTGGGTTCCTTCGATGTCGAACAGGATCGATTCTATCTGGGTCGGGAAGACATTTACGCCCTTGATGATCAACATGTCGTCCGTCCTGCCGGTGATGCGCTCTATTCGCCTGAAGGTTCTGCCGCACGGACAAGGCTCGGGAAGGAGCCTGGTCAAGTCTCTGGTCCGGTAACGGACCACCGGAAACG
>JARRLH010000196.1:0-6066 GCA_037387205.1 Desulfofustis sp. | reverse complement strand
GGGTGGTGATCACCAGTTCACCGACCTGCCCGGGGTCAACGGGTTCAAGGGTAGCGGGATCGAGAATTTCCATGAAAAAATGATCTTCATTGACGTGCAGGCCGTTGCAGTGTTGACATTCGCCTGCTACTCCCGGTCCCATCACTTCTGAAAGGCCATAGTTGTCGGTGGCCAGGATGCCGAGCCGCTCGCTGATTTCCTGTCTCATCTTCTCGGACCAGGGCTCGGCGCCGAACAGACCGAACTTGAGCGACAGACCGTTGGGGTTGATGCCCTGATCCATCATCACATCGGCTATTTTGAGGGCATAGGAGGGCGTGCAGACCAGAGCGGTGGTCTTGAAATCCTGCATGATCTGAATCTGCCTGCGGGTGTTGCCCGAAGAAATCGGGATTACCGAGGCACCAAGCTTTTCCGCCCCGTAGTGCAGGCCGAAGCCGCCGGTGAACAGGCCATAACCGAAGGCGATCTGGATCACGTCATGGGTAGAGACCCCGGCGGCCGTCAGGATGCGGGCAATGAGGTTCGACCAGGTGTCGATGTCGTTCTGGGTATAGCCCACGACAGTGGCCATTCCGGTGGTTCCCGACGATGAATGGATGCGGACCACATCTCGTAATGGCACGGCGAACATCCCGTAGGGATAATTGTTGCGCATATCCTGTTTGGAGGTGAAGGGCAGCCGCCGGATATCATCGAGCGCGGCCAGCGAGGCCACGTCAAATTTGTCTTCTTTGAATTTATTCCGGTAGAACGGTACGTGCGTGGCCACCCGGCCGACCATCTTCTGCAGCCTGTCGAGCTGCAGCCGGGCCAGATCATCGGCAGCCATCTGTTCATTTGTATCCCACATCATCTTGTCCACCAACTCTTCATTACTGCCCAGCGAACCCCATCAGCACCAGAGCCTGCTCGCCCCCGCCAGGGGGCGCCCGGTGTGAGCCAGTGCGCAGGACGCTGCAGCGGGCTGCCGCAGCTACGGGTTGATCCTAGAGATTGTACACCTGACTGCTTTCAAGAATGGTAAAACCATGTTTCTGCAGTGAATCGATCGCCCTGGTCATATCATCAAAGCGAAAGATCAGGACCGCGTTCTCCCCGGTCTTGTTGACAAAGGCGTACATGTATTCGACGTTGAGCCCGATCTTCTGGATGCAGTCGAGTACCGCCGCCAGACCGCCGGTCCGATCCGGAACCTCGACCGCGATCACCGTCGTCTTGCCGACCGTGAAGCCTTTTTCCTTGAGCGCCTTCTCGGCCTCGTCGACCTTGTCGACAATCAGTCTCAGAATGCCGAAGTCAGCCGTGTCGGCCACCGACAGCGCCCTGATATTGATATTGTTCTCTGCAAGTATGGATGTTATTTCAGCCAGGCGTCCCGATTTGTTTTCAAGAAACACCGCAATCTGTTCTACCCGCATGATCTTCTCCCGAACTCAGATTTTACGATTGTCAATGACCCGCTGCGCTTTTCCTTCGCTGCGCTGTATGGCGCGGGGATTCACCAGCTTGACCCGGCAGGTCACCCCGAGTATGTCTTTGACATCTCTGGTTATGCGTTTGGTAAGCGCCTCGAGGCCTTTGATTTCATCGGTGAACAGGGAATCGCTTACCTCGACCTCAACGGTCATGGTATCCATGGTACCTTCCCGCTCCACGATGATCTGATAATGGGGTTCCACGCCTTCTATTCCCATCAGCACGTGTTCGACCTGAGACGGGAAGACGTTGACTCCTCTGATGATCAGCATATCATCCGAGCGGCCGGTGACCTTCTCCATGCGCACCAGAGTGCGGCCGCAGTTACAGGTCTCGTAATGGAGGCTGGTGATATCCTTGGTCCGGTAGCGGATGACCGGAAAACCCTCTTTGGTCAGGGTGGTGAAGACCAGCTCGCCCCTCTCGCCCTGAGGCAGTGTGGCGCCGGTCTGAGGATCGATGATTTCCGGCAGGAAGTGATCTTCGAAAATGTGCATCCCGCCGCTGGAGGTCAGACATTCCTGGGCTACCCCGGGACCGATAACTTCCGAGAGGCCATAGATATCGACCGCTTTCAGGTTCAGCTTGTGTTCCACCTCTTCACGCATGTTCTCGCTCCACGGCTCAGCTCCAAATATGCCGACCCGCAGGGAGAGCGACGATGGGTCTATGCCCATCTGATCCATGGCATCGGCCAGATTCAGTGCATAGGAAGGGGTGGACATGAGAATGGTGGAGCCGAAATCTTTCATGATGGAGATCTGCCGCTTCGAGTTGCCCCCGGAGACCGGGATAACCGTCGCTCCAAGCTTTTCAGCCCCGTAGTGGGCCCCGAGACCGCCGGTGAACAGACCGTAGCCGTAGGCGTTATGGACCATATCGCCTTTGGTGGCTCCGGCGCTCGCCAGGGCCCGGGCCATCATGTTGGCCCAGGTGTCGATATCGTTTCTGGTATAGCCGACCACCGTTGGCTTGCCGGTGGTGCCCGAGGAGGCGTGGACCCGGACAATGTCGTCGAGCCCCGTGGCGAACATCCCGAAGGGATAGTTTTCCCGCAGATCCTCTTTGCTGGTGAAGGGCAGTTTCTGCAGATCCTCGAGCCCCTGTATGTCTTCGGGTTTGACCCCGGCCGCAATCATTTTCTGCCGGTAGGGCTCGACCTTTCTGTAGACCCTGTTTATCAATGACTGCAGCCGCTTCAACTGGATCGATTCCAAGCCGACCCGCGGCAGGGTTTCTATCTCTTCTTCCCAATAAATTGTCGACATCTCTCTTCTCTCCTGTCCTGAAGAAATCTCCGCTTACTCACTTCCGGCAGCTCTGCCGCCGGCAAAGGCCTTCATGTTCTCTTTCAGAAATCGCTGTGGCACCCGTTGTTCGATAATCGACTCAAACACCGACGCATCGACATCGAGGTGCACTGACAAGGCCCCCACCAGGGCGACATTGGCGGTGCGTACCTCACCAGCCTCTTTGGCGATGGCAAAGGCATCGACGCCGATAACCCTGATATCCCTTTTGCTCAGCTCATCCAGCACATTTTCAGGATACACCGCCTGGCCCGTTGCCACCGACGGGGGAAGAATTTTCTGGGTATTGACTATGACGGTACTGTCCTGCTTCAGGTAAGGCAGGTAACGCACCGCCTCCATCATCTCAAAAGCCATCTGGATATCTGTTGTGCCGGGATCGATAAGCGGGGAATAGACCCGCTCCCCGTACCTGAGTTGCGCGGTCACCGAGCCGCCCCTCTGGGCCATGCCGTGAACCTCGCTTTTTTTGACGTCATAGCCTGCCTGCAGCAGGGCCTCGGCGGTCAATTCACTGGCCAGCAGGATGCCCTGCCCGCCCACTCCTGAAAACAAAATATTTCTAATCACACTCATCGTGTCGGCTCTCCCCTGGTGATGGCATTGAATTTACACAGTGACGCACATTGCCCGCAGTCATTGCAGAGCACTTCGTCAATTCTGGAGTAGCCTTTCTGGCTCTTCTTGTACCCTCTGGCCTCTGCCTCTCCCTCCTCGAACGCGGTCCAGCTTATGGCCGGGCAGCCAAGCCTGATGCAGGAAGTGCAGCCGACACAATTGTCGATGTTGGTGTAATAGGAAACCGGCTTGCGCAGCTTCATGTCAGGCAGCAGTACACAGGGCGCCTGGGCAATGATGACGGACATCTCGTCACGCTCCACCTCTTCTTTGATCACCTTGCGGCATTCGGGAACGTCATGGGGATCCAGCAGCCGAACGTGCTTAACCCCGCAGGCCCGGCACAGGGCCTCAAGGTCGAGTTCCCGGGCGGCCTCTCCCCGTATTGTCGAACCGGAAGAAGGGTTGGGCTGCTGGCCGGTCATCGCGGTGATGCGGTTGTCGAGAATGATCAGGGTTGCGGCCGAGCCGTTGTAGACCGAGTTGATGAGCCCGGTAATGCCTGAGTGTACAAAGGTCGAATCACCGATAACCGACACCACCCGATCGTGGGCCCCTTCCCCGAGGGCCTTGACCATGCCGTGGGCCATCGGGATCGAAGCACCCATGCAGACCGTTGAGTCCAGCGCGTTGAGCGGCGGCAGAAAGCCCAGGGTATAGCAGCCGATGTCGCCGGACACGAAGACCTTCTTCATCCGCGACAGGGTAAAGAAGATGCCGCGATGAGGACAGCCCGCACACATGTTTGGCGGCCGGGGCGGCAGCTCCACCGGCTCGTAAAGATCCTCGGGTGCCCGCTGCGGATCGATCGACTTCTTCACCACGGCGGTGTTGAGTTCGCCTATGGCGGGGATCAGATCTTTGCCGTGACAGTCGATCCCCATCGCTTTGATCTGGGTTTCTAGAAACGGGTCGAGTTCCTCGACCACATAGAGCTCCTCGACCGAGGCGGCAAAATCCCTGATTTTCTTCTCCGGCAGCGGCCAGCACATGCCGAGCTTCAACACGGCCGCCTCGGGAAAAGCCTCCTTTACGTAAAGATAGGATACGCCCGAGGTGATGAAGCCGCGTCTCCTGTCGCCATCTTCGAGCACATTGAAATCGGCCGTTTCGGCTATCTCTTTGCATTTCCTCATGCGCTCTTCAACAACCACCCTGCGCCTGCGCGCCATGGCCGGCAGCATCACGAACTTCTCCGGGTGTTTCTCGATCTCCGGCTTGCCCGCCAAAGCAGCCACTTCTCCGCGCTGCACCACTCCCTTGACATGGGCAATCCTGGTGGTAATCCGCAGCAGCACGGGCGAGTCAAGCTCTTCCCCGAGCTCGAACGCACGCTTAAGAAATTCCTTGGCCTCGGCCGGATCGGAGGGCTCCAGCATGGGTATTTTAGCTGCCAGGGCGTAGTTGCGGTTGTCCTGCTCGTTCTGGGAAGAGTGCATATCGGGATCGTCTGCGGTGAGCACCACGATGCCCGCTCTGCCGCCGGTGTAAGAAGCGGTAAACAAGGGATCGGCGGCCACGTTGAGGCCGACATGCTTCATGGTGGCCAGGGCCCGTCCACCGGCAAAGGAAGCGCCGATGGCCACTTCAAGCCCCACTTTCTCGTTGGGAGCCCATTCGGTGTATACCGTGTCATAGGCGGAGAGATACTCCATTATCTCCGTGGACGGTGTGCCAGGATATCCGGAGGCGACCGCTACTCCCGCTTCGTAAGCGCCAAGTGCGATGGCCTCGTTGCCTGACATCCAGGTCGATTTGTTGTGTACTTGTGCAGTCATCAGTTACCTGTGATTCTTTGATGTTCTTGGGGGTTATTGATCCATGCCCAGCGGCAGAAAGGCTTGTCTGGCCGTTGCTTAAGGCAATCTGTGAAACTACTCCGAAAACATTGTTCCAGGCAAGGATTTTTTCCCTGAAGAGGCGTTGGCAGAGGCAAATCAATCACTGCGATAAAAGGGCCTTTTCTTGCTGTTACAGGGGTACGTTGCAAGATCAGAACTTCAGGTCAAGATCGAGAGGCGCGAAAACATTGCCTCACAACCATGTGGTAAATACTCCGGGGATAAACCTTGACCGTGCAATGCAGAGATCGAGCGAAAAACAATTTTTCAAGGGAGCTACAAATCGATTGTTTCGGCCCTGACATGGATTATAATGAAACCGCACCAGTTGGAAACTATCCTGAAACTCATTCACCCACCACTCGGAGGCAGCCACATGTACGTCGGCAGCATAATGCACACCAACCTGATAACCGTATCCCCCAAAGCAACCCTGGTGGAAGCCAAGGAACTGATTGACAAATGGGCCATCGATCACCTCCTGGTTTTAAACGCCAAGGGCAAACTGGTGGGCATCCTCTCCGACAGGGATCTGAAACAGAACTGGGCATCCCCGGCCAATACCCTGAGCACCCACGAACTGGGCTACCTGCTGGAAAAAATTCTAGTCGAGATGATCATGATAAAAACGGTGGTGACCATCACCACCGAGACCACCATCGAGCGGGCCGCCTTCATCATGCAGAGCAACAACATCAGTGCCCTGCCGGTTCTGGAAAACGATGACCTGGTCGGCATTATCACCAGTACCGATGTGATGGAGGTGCTGCTCCAGGCCATCGGCATGAGCGAGGAGTCGGTGCGGATCTCGGTGCTGG
>JARRLH010000195.1:0-7775 GCA_037387205.1 Desulfofustis sp. | reverse complement strand
GTTCAAAATTCAGCTCGACAAAACGTTTGAATTTTTGATCATGCTCGACATCCAGAAAATCCGGATTGATCATATAGTTGATTCTGTTGACGATCAAATTGAGATAAGTTTTTGAATATGCACCGGAACGAATTAACGATAACAGGATGTCCAAAGGTATGAGTGACATTAACTGCCGCAGATACTGTTCGCTTTGAACCGGCAAATAGGTAATCGTTGGGTTTTCCTCGTAAGCCAAGACAGCGCTGAAAGGGACCAGATTACCGGCATAATTTTCATTAGGGCCAAAACCGGCCCGGACTCCAACATTAGTATTAACGCGGACGTTTGCTATCACGCCCCTCACGGCAAGGAGTGAAAAAGTTTCACCATGGCGTCCTTACAATTGACAACAGCATCTGCTCGTCTTCGGTGTCGTTGATGGCCTCATTGTAATAAGCGCGTCCCACGCTGATGGTCCTCGGTCCTATTTGGGTACAGCCGGAAAATAGCAAAAAGAGCGCGCAGAGGAGCGCAAGTGTCATACGCAAGGGTTGTTTATGGCTATGGGATTTTGAATGATAATATCCTGCCTCGCAGATCTACTTCATTTACCTGATTATGTAGTAACTGTGGTAATTGTTTTCTAACCAGGCGAGCATCTCATAAATTTTTAAGAGATTTTACCAAAGCTGCAGCGATTTCAATCTGAACAGTTTATTTGCCTCGAATCACTCCGCTGACATTATAACCCGTGCTGCGCTGATTGATTTGTGTTGTCATTTGCATAACCTTCTTATCTTCTTCAGATACGTTCAGCAGCATATGGAATTCTCCCAGTACTTGGATGTGGGATTCTGCGTCAAATAAATTGAAGCCTTTGCCTTTGATTTGAACCGTTGAGCCCTCGTCATCAAAAGTTTTGTCGATTGAATAACTTGTAACAATGACAAGCTTGTTGTCGTATTTCCCGTAGCCTTCAACGATTTCAGGAATTTCGATCTCCGAGTGTATTTCATCACCAATAACATCCCGAAGTAGGTATCTTTTTATTGCCGATGGTTGCATTTGATCCCCAGATTTAACCAGCATACCGGCTTTGTCCAAATGATATTTTGCAATTATCCATTTTGGCTGTAAATCATTAAATTCATTAATCATTTCAGAGGGCAATTCAGAATCAATTCCTTTGAAATCTGCCAGATAACTGATCTGCTTACCTTCTGCATCTGATATCAATTCCTCTTGAAATTCATAATCAAGTCCTTCCATATCAGGTGTTGACAGTTCGGTACGGGTATTCAATGTGGTGGTAATCTGTTCTTGATTGAAGGCGATATCCCAGTCTGTCGTTGTCTTTACACTGCTGACCTCTTTTTTGACCCCATCTACCATTTCAATACGTACCGTCTCTTCCATCGAGCCGTTACCTATTGGAATAACAACCTCAATCGGATCATTTATGGGACGATCAATTGCGAACGAGGGAAATTCTGAAGGAAATATTCGATTGGTTTCATTGCCGGTGGTAGATCCACATCCAACGATTATTGCGACTAAGCATAAGGTTATAGCCGATATGAGAACCTTCATGATCAATAACCCCCAAAATTGAATTGGACAAATATTACGGTAAGACTTGATGCAATGTACAAATATGGAATTACTAATTTAAATTCGTTTCTCCATCGAAAAGATATAAAGCTTGTAACAAATTAAATTCGTTTCTCCATCGAAAAGATATAAAGCTTGGAACAAATTGAATAGTTAATCACATAATACTCCGCTGTCATCAGGGCGGGACTTTTATTGCGCAGCCTAAGGTCTAATACCCCGCCGCTTGCGGCGTGTTAGTAGTTGTAGTACGAATAAGCTCATGGCAGAGCTTATTCCTGATGCTCTTCAAAATTCAATTTTTCCGAAAATCTGACCTTGCCGAGGGACACCTCTTATTTGGTCCAATTTTCAAAATTCTCAACTGCTCAGGAAGAGCCTTTGCCTTGACGATATATGTGAATTGATATCTCAGCACCGGCAACATCAATGGTTCCGTACTCTGGTGCTCTAGTGCAGGTATTTCTCGTGAGCTGATTTTTAGAGATAAATCAATCGTGTTTAATTGGCTATCCCAGAGGCGGTTTTAAGACGCAATAAGAATTTCATACTTGAGTTTTAAGAGTTCCTTTCGACGATCCGAAAGTCTGGAAAGGAGCGTTGATTCACCCATCATGTAGATTACCATCATTCTTGCCCGCACCTCAGCTTGGACTCTATCGAATCCAACTTGCTCAAACATCCACGTGCCGAGTGAGAATCGCTTTTTCATCGCACGGGCGAATACTTCATGAGCTGCACTGTCGAACTGTGCCCAATGCCAGACAGCAATATCATATTTAGCCAATCCAGTGTCCATGACGTGCTCCATAAGGTGCCAGATCCGCTCTTCTGGCGGCCCTTCAAAACTTTTAGCCGCCTCCAATGGGTTGACCGTCATCTCGCGTTCCCAGTAGTCAAGCAATGCCTTGTATAATTCAGGTCGATTGTGAAAATGCCAGTAAAAGCTACCACTTGTAACGCCAAGTTGCTTTGCCAGCGGAACAATTTTTACCGACTCAATTCCTGCATCAGCAAGGATCTTCAGCGCTGCCTGCAGCCAGTCTGCTTTGGTAAGGCGGGATGAGCTGTTATCGGTCATATTCGATCTTTTCCATAGAGTGGTCTATTGACATTCTATCTTGTGTGTATTACTTACTACCATAGAGTTGTCTATTGTCTGTTCTTAATTTGGCACAAGACTTTCAGACTATCAACCCTTATTTTCATCCCAACAGCCCCGAACAATGTCAATACAGTTTATAGGCAATTGCGCTCCAAAGGAGGTTTGAACATGTCCATAAAAAAGAAACTATTCAAATTTTTAATTGTAGCATCGACGCTGCTTGTTGCAGGAGTTCTTCATCTCGGGAATCTCAACGACGGGCAACAGGAAGCATTTCTCACCTTTACAGATGACGCTGTCGCTGCCGAAAAGGTTTCTCCAACTAAGGCGCGCGCACGGGATTACTACGCACCCAATAGTGAGGATCTGGCGTCCGACGAAATGCGAGTGATCGCTTGCGGTACCGGCATGCCGACCACTCGTGCGGCTCAGGCTGCAGCTTGCTTTCTCGTAGAGCTTGGTAATGGCGACAAATTCATCTTCGACATCGGCTCTGGATCGGCCGAGCGTCTTTCGTCCTTGCAGATCCCCTATGACTACTTGGACAAGATCTTCATCGGACATCTGCACGCGGACCATTTCGGTTCACTGGGTGAACTATTCATCGGAGGCGCACTCATGGGGCGGCAGAAACCACTTCGGGTTTGGGGTCCGAGCGGTCGCAGCCCCGAGCTGGGAACCGCATATGCCGTCCAGAAGTTGAAGGAAATGTATACATGGGACCTCGCCGGTCGAGTGGGTATGGTTGACTTTCGTGGTTACTCGATTGAGGTCAACGAGTTCGATTACATGGCCGAGAACGCCATCATCTATGAGGATAACGGCGTAACGATCCGTTCATTTCCCGCGATTCATTCACTCGATGGACCTGTCAGCTTCAGTCTCGAATGGAAAGGGTTAAAATTCGTTTTTGGCTCTGACACGTATCCCAATAAATGGTTTATAGAGTACGCCAAAGATGCGGATCTTGTTGTGCATGAGTGCTTCGTCGCCGTTCCCGATCTTGTCAAAAAAATGGGCTTCACGCCAGAGTCGGCTTTGGTGGTCGGCACCCAGATACACACGGCTCCGGAGGCTTTCGGAAAGGTCATGAGCGCGATTGAACCGAGACATGCTGTTGCTTATCATTTCTTCAAGGATTTTGACACGACTGCGGAGGTAAACGACCGCATACGCACCACCTATGACGGGCCACTGAGCCTCGCTGAAGACTTTATGGTCTGGAACATCACCAAGGACGAGATCCGGGTACGGATGGCAGTTGTAGAGGAACGCACGTGGTCACCGCCACTGGTGAACAAGCCGGAAGTTCCACAGGAGGGTGATAGAGATAAATACAGCGAGGAAATGGGCATTCCGAATGACGCGATGGGATACTCCAATACCATCAAGGACGGTCGATGGGGTGATGTCGACGAGGTGCTCCGTGGGGTTTACAAAGAGGCAAGCGAAAAACTCGGACAAGACTTTCCTTACCCTGCAGACGAGTAAAATATCAAAGCTCAGGCGACCTCGACACTCGAGGTTGTCTGAGCTTTTCGAATAACAATTGCCAAATCAAAGGTAAGTATTTCTGAAGTTCCCTTCTTCTGAAATTATTTCCTGAGATGCTTGTTCCTCTGCTATCTTGCTCGTGCAAAAACACAAGTAAAGGTATAGCTCCCCAGATCAGAGAAGATGGCTGGGAGTGCTGCTAAGGTGTACCATCAGAGACAAGGGATACAAAGTTGAAGCATGTAACCATCCTGGCCCTTTTCCATATTTGTATTTTCTCACCACCAACTGTGTCGGCCGACTGGATCAACCTGACAGGCTCGGAAAATTCCAGAAGCATTGCTGAGATCTATGTGGAGGAGGACCAGGTCACGGTCAAGCTGGAAATCTTCGTCGGGGATCTGGAAACCTTTGCAGACCTGATTCCTGACGACTTTCTTCCTCAACCCATACCTGGAAGGCCGTCAGCGGACGAGCGTATCAGGAATTTTTCGGAGCAGACTTTCCAGGTCGTAGCCAATACCGACACCAGGCTCAACGCCCGGATCAACCTGGTAGAGCCCCGGATGCGGGTGCAGCGCTACTCACCACTAGTCGGCAGCATTAACCCCTACACCGGACGACCGATTCCTGGTCCCCCGGAAGACAAACGCGTCTTGTACGCTGAATTGAGCTATCCGTTTACCAGTAAACCACAATCTCTGACTTTCATTCCTCCACTTGACGACAAAGGTTTTCCGAAAGTCTCCATTGGCTTCATCTGCTATCACCTGGGCGTGCCGGTCGTGGACTTTCGACAATTATCAGAGAAGAGCACACTGCAGCTTGTCTGGGATGATCCCTGGTACTCCGAATTCGAAAAGCGCCAGTTGCGCCGGACCCTTCAGTCAGGTGTTCGTACGTTCCTTTATATCGAACCTTACGAGGTGCGGCACGAAATCCTGGTACGTGTCAAGGATATGATGACCTGGATGGATTTCGGCTTACGCGGAGAAGAATTTATTGAAGTCGATGAATTCGATCCCGTCCGCCAGCAGGTAGCCGATTTTTTCATGGAGCATGAATATGTCCTGATCGATGGAGCTCAGCTCAAACCGATTCTCGATCGGACCTCTTATGTGGAATCCTCTATTTCGCGCAGCCGCTTTATCGATGTGCCGGAACGAGTGCCGCTCAATACTGCTATGATCGGCGTCGTCATCACCTATCTCACAGATGGTATTCCCCAGGAGGTGGAGACACGTTGGGACCTGTTTTCCAAGCGTGTTAAGAAGGTAACGGCGACGATGACCGATCCCGCCGGCCCTTTTCCCTATAATTTGACACCGGACGACAATATCCTGAAGTGGACCAATTATTTGAAAAACTACACCATCCCAACCGTCGACCAGACCGCGGTCGACAAGGCCCACCGTGGGATTCCGTTGCCATTGCTGAGTTTTGGCTGTGGTGTGCTGATATCGCTCCTCATCTTTATTAGCATCAGGCGATGGAGAAGGTCGCAGCCGGTCACTCTGCCTTTAGCTCTTATATGTGTGCTTTTTGTTGGGACGGTCATGCTGTACCCATACCAACAAATTGCTTTGGGCAGCAGTGTGCGGAGTGGCCAAATCAGCAATGAACAGATAAAGGAGATCATTTACAATCTTCTGAAAAATGTATATCGAGCCTTTGATTTTCGTGAAGAAGAGAATGTGTATGATAAGCTTGCCTTGAGCGTCGATGGCAACCTTTTGACCGAGATTTACCTGCAGAACAGAAAGTCGATGCTGATCGAGCAGGCTGGCGGCGCCCAGGCCAAAGTTATCCAAGTCCAGGTGGAGCACGCAGAGATCGGCCAACCGGCAGCAAGATCAGATGACGCTATCGATGTCAGAACGAACTGGTCGGCTCTCGGCACAGTTGGACACTGGGGGCATGTCCATACCAGGCGTAACGTTTACGACGCGGTGCTGACCCTGGCGGTCGTCGACGGCTCCTGGAAGATTACCGGGATAGACATGCTGGAGGAAACACGGGTCGATCCTTATACCCAGCAAGGTCAGGCAGAAAGTAGGGCAGCTCAATAATCAAACAACTAATTAGATCGCATGATCCATTTAGATAACGTCCATTTCCGTTATCCTTCCGGCGAGTTCAGGCTCGAAGTCCGACAACTGTCGGTAGCAGCCGGTGAGAAGGTGGCGGTCATCGGTCCCAGCGGCTCGGGAAAGACGACGCTGCTCAACCTGGTGGCCGGAATACTTGCACCGGCCGCTGGCCGGCTGGAAGTCGATGGCACCGCCCTCACTCAGCTCGGCGAGCGGCAGAGGAGGGATTTCCGTGCTGCCAGGATCGGGTTCATATTTCAGGACTTTGGCCTTATCGATTACCTCGACGTGCTGGACAATATCGTTCATCCCTGCCGGATAAGCTCAGCCCTCAAGCTGACCAGTGAAATCAAGCAAAGAGCCCGCCAACTTGCCCGACAACTCGGGGTATCTTCCCGCATGAACCATCATCCCGCCAAACTCTCCCACGGTGAACAACAACGGGTGGCCATTTGCCGCGCACTTCTCCTGGGTCCCAAGCTGATATTGGCAGATGAAGCCACCGGAAACCTCGATCCCCGAAACAAGGCGCTCATTCTTGATGCTTTGTTTCAGGCGGTCGCCACCCAGCAGGCTACTGTGCTCGCCGTCACCCACGATCACGAACTGCTCGACCGATTCGACCGGGTTATCGATTTTCGAGACTTTCTTGCCGTTTCTCCCGAGGCAGCCTGATGGACAGTTTGTATCTGGCCTGGCGCTATCTCAGCTTTTATAAAGCGCGCTCGCTGGTCCTGATTTGCTGCATCACCATTATCGCCGCACTGCCGCTGGTTCTTGAAACACTCGTCGACGAGAGCGAGCGGCAGCTCTCCTCGCGGGCTCAGTCAAGCCCATTGCTGATTGGCGCCAAGGGCAGCTCACTTGATCTGGTCATGAACTCGCTTTATTTCAGTGATGAGCAACCGGAGCCAATTACCATGGCAGCGATTGACCAAGTTGGGGATAGCGGCCTTGCCGCCCCGATTCCAGTGCATATCAGGTACAAGGCTCGCACCTATCCGGTGGTCGGCACGACGCTTGACTACTTTGACTTCAGGCAGCTTGAAATCCTACAGGGACAGATGTTTGCACTGATCGGCCAGTGTGTTCTGGGGGCAGAAGCAGCGCGCACACTCAACCTGGGCCCCGGGGATACCATCACTTCCTCACCCGAGGCAATGTTTGACATCGCCGGTGTGTATCCGCTGAAAATGACCATAGCAGGCGTCCTGAGCGAGTCGAACAGCGCTGATGACCGGGCGGTATTCGTCG
Source organism: Desulfofustis sp. (assembly GCA_037387205.1). GTDB lineage: Bacteria > Desulfobacterota > Desulfobulbia > Desulfobulbales > Desulfocapsaceae > JABDQA01. The sequence goes on along the minus strand of JARRLH010000195.1, from coordinate 239 downwards.
ACATTCAGACCGCCTGGATCATTGGCGGTCTCGGCCACGGCCACACCGATGTGACCAGGACTCAGGATGAATCGGTCATTCTCAAAAAAGATGCTGCCAATGTGACCGCCAACGCCAAACTGATGCAGTATCAGGAGATTACCGAGGACAACATAGACAGCTTTCATCTGCACGGGGACCCGGCCGATTTTCCGCTAACCGCAGTGCTGGCAGTGCCTGTGGATGACAAGTCGGCAACG
>JARRLH010000194.1:0-9811 GCA_037387205.1 Desulfofustis sp. | reverse complement strand
GATAGAATAGCATAACCTTCATAGCGAACTCAGACTATTTTCAAACCAGATCCGGAACAGAGCCCATGACCACAATTCTGATTGTCGATGATGAAAAATCAATGCGGGATTTTCTCAAAATTCTGCTGGTCAAGGAAGGCTACGAAGTCACCGTCGCCGGCGACGGTGAACAGGCGCTGGCCGCCCTGGATAAAAACCGCATAGACCTGGTCATCAGCGACATCAGGATGCCTGGTATCAGCGGACTCGAGCTGCTTGCCAGGATCAAGGACGAGTCCGAGGATATCCCGGTTATCATGATAACCGCCTTCGCTTCCCCCAACGATGCCGTGCAGGCCATGAAGAACGGGGCTTATGACTACATCTCCAAACCCTTCAACGTCGACGAGATTAAATCGGTCATCCATTCAGCCACCAATCAGACGGAAGCCACCCTGAAGATCCAGCAGGCCGAACAGCTGTTTCCCGAGATCATCGGCAAAGGCAAGGAGATGCTGAAAATCTTCGACATGATCAACCGCATCGCGCCCACCCCGGCCAATGTTCTTATCTACGGCGAATCCGGAACCGGCAAGGAGCTGGTGGCCCAGGCCATTCATAAGAAAAGCAAGGTGCATGCCTGCCCCTTCGTGCCCATTACCTGCAGCGCCATCCCCGAGGAGTTGATGGAAAGCGAATTATTCGGTCACATCAAGGGGTCCTTCACCGGAGCCATCAGCGACAAGACCGGACTGTTCAAGGAAGCCGACGGCGGCACCGCTTTCCTCGATGAAATTGGAGAGTTGACCCCGATCATCCAGACCAAGCTGCTGCGCGTCCTCCAGGAACGAGAGATCAAACCGGTCGGGGGCACCAAGCAATTTGCCATCGACGTCAGAATAATTGCCGCAACCAACAGAATTCTCGAAGAAGAAATGCGGGCCGGCCGTTTTCGCGAGGACCTTTTTTACCGGCTTGCCGTGGTGCCCATACGCGTTCCCTCCCTGCGGGAAAGAAAAAGCGATATTCCGCTTCTGGTCGAACACTTCCTAAAAAAATACTCGACTCTTCTCGGCAAGGAAATCCGTGAAATTTCTTCTTACGCACTCGAGGTTCTGATGGGATATGATTTCCCTGGGAACGTGAGGGAACTGGAAAATATCATAGAACGTGGGGTGGCCCTCGAGAGCACCAATATCATTTTGCCGGAAAATCTGTCCCTGGGCGGACCGCTGCAGACCAGAAGAGAGGATAGCGCCCAGTCTTCCGCCTTTGTTGCCGCCCAGGACGAAGAGGAGCTTTTCGAGCGCGGTCTCGAAACGGTGGTCGCCGATCTCGAGAAATCCCTTATCTCGCATGCCCTTCAAAAGGCAGGCAACTCCAAGACCAGAGCAGCCAAACTGCTGAAGGTCAGTTTCAGGTCGCTGCGCTACAAAGCCAAGAAATATGATCTCTAGATCATGAAAATCAACACTATTCCCGAAGCGCAGCTCTACCCCACCTCACTCGGCGACCTTTTGAAACGGCAGTTGTTCTGGCTGCTTCTGCTGCGCATCGTACTCTATACGCTGATCACGGTGATCAGCCTCATCCTGCTGGATGAGCGGTTTGAAGCTATTGTCATGCCTCCGAGCCTGCTGGTCCTCTTTACCCTGATCGTATCCGCCTTCACCCTGCTCCACCTGGAAAGCGAGTTTCGCCGTTTTGGTTTCATTCAGACCCTCTTTGACGTGGTCTTCGCTTCAATGCTTATCTATCTGACCGGCGGCTCGCTTTCCATTTTTTCATCCGTATATTTTTTTCCCATCATTTCAGGCGGCCTATTGATTCCGCTCAAGGGCGGTCTCATCGGCGCTGCCGCCTCGACGATTCTGTTCGCCCTCATCCTGCTTCTCGAGTATTTCGGTTACCTGCCCGACTACGTGCTGCTCTCCAGATTTTACGAGCAGGTCGCCCTGTTTACCAATATCCGTCAATTCGGTACCATGGGGCTGACTTTCTTCCTCGGAGCCTTTATCAGTGCCATGTTCGGCACGATGCTGCGTTCAACTACGCGAGAATTGTCAAGCACCAAATATGACTTCGACCGGCTCTCTCTTCTCTACAAGAAGATTTTCGATAATATCGCCACCGGTATTCTGACCATCAACAGGGAAGGGGTAATTACCTCCGCCAACAACGCGACCACGGCCATTACCGGACAATCTCCGGCAGATCTGCTGGGCAAAGAGCTGGTGACCATATTTCCGGGCATCGATCTTGCCAGCACTTCCCCCCGGAATGCGTGTGATTTTGAACGCCATGACAGGCAGACGCTGAGACTCGGCTACACCCTCACCCAGCTCCATTCCTCCACCGATAGTGCAGCTGATGGCGGGCACACCCAGGCAGAGGATGTAACCATCATTACCCTCAAAGATATTGGTGAAGTTGAACGGCTGGAGAACCAGATGCGACAGGCCGAGAAACTGGCGGCCATCGGGATGATGAGCGCCTCAATCGCCCATGATTTCCGTAATCCTCTGGCGGCCATCTCAGGTTCCGCCCAGGTACTGGCCGAGGAATTGGGCTCCTCCGGCAGTTCGCAGCCACAAAACTATGAACTTACCAAGATCATTCTGCGAGAATCAGACCGTCTGGCCAACACCATTACAAACTTTTTGAAATTTGCCCGGCCGGAAAATATAAAGAAAGACTGGTTTCTGCTGCGCTCCTGTGTTGAAGACGTACTTCAGGTCTGCAAGGCGGATAAGAAATGGCCGGCCACCTGCAGGGTCGACCTGCTCATCGATGATACATTCCGGGTCTGGGGTGATGAAAAACAACTTTTTGGAGTGATCAGCCAACTTCTGCAGAACGCGCTGCCATTCTGCCCCAAAGGCAAGGAGAGGCTCGAGCTGAGCAGCTCAACCATCTGCGTGACCGACAATCAGGAACTTTGTCTGATCAAAATCAGCGATAACGGCCGCGGAGTTGAACAAGCGGAAATCAAGAAAATCTTTGAACCCTTTTACACTACTCGAACAGACGGTACCGGGTTGGGACTGGCCATCGCTAAACAGATAATAGAAGGCCATAGCGGCTCCATTGCGGTCGAGAAAGCGGAGATGGGGGGTGCCTGTTTTACGCTGATTCTGCCGCTGGGATTGAACAACGACGAGTGATTTGACTATTCCTTCTCCTTCCACACCCGGGCTCCGAGCCCGCTCAACTTGTCAACCAGATTTTCATAGCCGCGTTCAAGATGGTAAATCCGTGATATTTCGGTTCGCCCCGAGGCAGCAAGCGCTGCAATCACCAGTGAGGAACTGGCCCTGAGGTCGGTCGCCATCACCCGGGCGCCGCTCAAGCCCTGCGGCCCCCGGCCGGTCACCACCGCCGAGTTGCCTTCGGTTTGAATCTGGGCGCCAAGACGTCTCAGCTCGGCCACATGCATAAAACGATTTTCAAATATTGTCTCCTTGATGACACAGATTCCAGAGCTGAGCGTCATCAAGGCCATGAACTGAGCCTGCAGATCGGTGGGATAGCCCGGATAAACCATGGTTTTAATATCGACGCCTCGTAATCTCCTGCGCCTGGCAGGATCCATGCCTACCGAAATCGTTCCCGGGGCGCTGGTGATCTCCACCCCGGCTTCCATGAGCTTGTCGAGCAGGGCCGGAAGATGGCCAGGTTCTGATCGCCGTCCGGGCCGCGGTGAGGTTTGAAACGCCGCGGATGGTGATCTGGTCGGTGCCTTTGCCCTCAATGTCGGCCCCCATATTGGCCAGCATGTCAATCAGATTTCCGATTTCCGGCTCCCGGGCGGCGTTTTTCAGCACCGTGGTACCGCGGGCCAGCACAGCGGCCATCAACATGTTTTCAGTTGCGGTTACCGAGGGAATATCGAAGTGTATGGTACTGCCGCGCATATCGTCATCTCGGCGGGCATCAACATAACCGTTCTCGAGGGTGCAGCGCACTCCGAGCCGCTCGAACCCACGGAGGTGAAAATTTATGGGTCTCTCGCCAATTGCACAGCCGCCCGGCAGTGACACTTTCGCCCTGCCCAGTCGGGCCAACAAAGGCCCCAGCACCAGTACGGAGGCCCGCATGGTCTTGACCAGGTCGTAGGAAACCTCTGAGTAGACCAGATCCGTACTATCGATATAGAGTGTCGAGCCCTGGCGGCGCCATACACAGCCCAGTTCGGAGATGATCGCCAAAATGGTCCGGGTGTCGCGCAGATCAGGCACATTGGTGAGTTCGTGGGTACCTGGAGCCAGGAGGGTTGCGGCCAGCAAAGGAAGGGCAGCATTTTTCGCCCCGCTTACTCTCACCTCTCCAACCAGTTCCCGACCGCCTTCGATGAGTAACTTTTCCATGGAAACGTTGTCAATTGGTTTGATTAGATATTTTTTCTTACCTGCAGGAGACGATCCCGCCCACCATAATCTTTTATGATGTCAATGGATTGGTAGAGATCCGCGCAGGCTGATTCGCGAAAAAGCGTCGTTACTGCAGCTCCCTGGCCAGCCCCAATCTCCATAAACAGATCGCCACCCGGAGCCAGCAAAGCGGGCAGCGCTGCAAGGATGGAATTGATCAATTGGAGTCCATCACGCCCTCCGTCCAGAGCCAGACAAGGTTCGAAGTCAATGACTTCAGGCTGCATACCAGATTTCATCTCTGTACGGCTTACATAGGGGGGATTGGCGGTTATCAGGGCGAATTGCGTATGTTCATTGAAACAGCTGGTCAGATTGGCCTCGATGAGCTGCACTTTGTTTTCCACCCCGTGCCTGACACAGTTGCTGCGGCACACCTCCAGTGCCGCTCGGGAGATGTCCAGGGCAATCATCTCGAGGTCGAGTTCCAGGGCCAGTACAATGGCGATCACGCCGCTGCCGCAGCAGAGATCAAGACATTTTCCAGGCCTGTAACGGCCGCTATTTTCTCGAGCAACCCGTTCTATGAGTAGTTCTGTTTCCGGGCGGGGAATCAGAACTGCGGGATTTACCCCAAATGTGTAAGACCAGAATTCACATTCTCCGGTGATGTATGCCAATGGTTCCCGCCCGCACCTTCTTTTCAGCATGGCGAGACAGCGTCGCACCTGGGCCGCTCCAATTGAATTTTCGACCCTGAGATAGAGTTCTGTCCGGGACACCTCCAGGCAGTCTTCCAGGAGACGCTCGGCGTCGGTGTGCGGTGTTTCTACCCCGGCTTCACTGAGCATCGAGGCTGCATGCTCCAGAAGATCGGAGATTTTCCATACGCCCTGGCTGTAATGCATAATCAGCGGTCCAGTCGACCTAGTGAATGAGCTTGAGCTTTTCTTCCTGGTCGAAAATGGTGAGCGGAACGATGACTTCATCGAGTTTTCCGTCCATAATCGCTTCAAGCTTGTACAGGGTGAGATTTATGCGGTGGTCGGTGAGGCGGCCCTGGGGAAAATTGTAGGTTCTGATCCGTTCACTCCGGTCGCCGCTGCCCACCTGGCTTTTGCGGTCCTGGGATATCTGATCGTGCTGTTCCTGTTCAAGTTTGTCGAGCAGCCGGGCACGAAGTACAGTCAAGGCCTTGGCTTTATTTTTGTGTTGGGATTTCTCATCCTGGCAGGTGACCACCAAGCCGGTAGGGAGATGGGTGATCCTCACGGCAGAATCAGTTGTGTTTACACTTTGCCCGCCGGGGCCGGACGAACGATAGACATCGATTTTCAACTCGTTCATATCGACGTCGATGTCGACCTCGTCGGCTTCGGGCAAAATGGCCACTGTCACGGCCGAGGTATGCACTCGTCCCTGGGCCTCTGTTTCAGGTACCCTCTGAACCCGGTGCACTCCGCTTTCAAATTTCAATTTGGAGTACACCTTGTCACCGCTGACCATGGCAATGATTTCCTTGAAACCGCCAATTCCAAGGGGGCTGGAAGACATAATCTCCACCCGCCAGCCCATCGACTCGGCGTAGCGGCTGTACATCCGGAACAGGTCTCCGACAAAAAGAGCCGCCTCGTCACCCCCGGTACCGGCCCTGATCTCCAGGAAAATGTTTTTGTCGTCGTTGGGATCCTTGGGCAGCAGAAAAATCTGAATCTCGTTTTCCAGATCTTTCAAGCTGACGGTGAGTTCCTCGATTTCAAGTTCCGCCATTTCCCTGAGCTCGGGATCTTCTTTCTCATCCTGGGCCAGGGTACGATTACTGTCAATCTGCTGTTCCAATTCCCGGTAGGAACCGAGCAGTTCAGCGAGCCGTGAAAGATGGGCATGCTCCTTGACAACCTTCTGGTATTCTTGCTGATTGTTAATAAGGGCAGGGTCGGACAGTCGCCCTTCAAGATCGGCAAGCTTGTCATCGATATCCAGAAATCTATCAAGCATTGGGAGTCACCCGCGACAAAGGGAATAAAAAGAAAAGTCCACAGTAATGAAACCATTACTGCGGACCCTGTGGTGATGCCGCCGGGGCATCGGGCTGTTAAAACTAAGCTTCTTCTTTGGACTCGTAATGCTTGGCGTAGCGTCTGCGGAATTTCTCGATGCGGCCGGCTGTGTCTATCAGTTTCTGCTTACCGGTAAAGAACGGGTGGCAGGCGGAGCAAATTTCCACCTTCAGCTCGGGAAGCACCGAACCTATTTCGAAGGTGCTGCCGCAGGCGCATACCGCGGTAATGGTCTTGTATTCAGGATGTATATCTTTTTTCATGGTGCTGATGATCCTCCAAATCAAGGCTAATCAGTTTATTCTATTTTTAAAATAAACAAAGTCTTGCAACATATCAATGATGGATAAGTAAATCAAGAAAAATAAAAATGCTACAGAGAAATCTTCTCCATGTGCTGGACCATCTACCCGTTCATGGAATCGAGGAAATCCTGGTTGGTCTTCTGCTGCTTGAGCTTGTCCACGAGAAAGTCCATGCCGTCCGCTGGGTTCATCGAGGCAAGCAGCTTGCGCAGAATCCAGATTCGGTTTAGGACATCATCCTTGAGCAGCAGATCTTCCTTGCGGGTCCCCGATCTCTTGATATCGATGGCGGGGAAAATGCGCTTGTCTGCCATCTTGCGATCGAGGATAAGCTCCATGTTGCCGGTACCCTTGAATTCCTCGAAAATTACTTCATCCATCTTGGAACCGGTTTCGATCAGGGCGGTGGCCAGGATGGAAAGGCTGCCCCCCTCCTCGATGTTTCTGGCCGCTCCGAAAAAGCGCTTGGGCCGATGCAGGGCGTTTGCCTCCACGCCCCCGGAGAGTATTTTGCCACTGGCCGGGGTCACCGTGTTATATGCCCTGGCCAGCCTGGTGATGCTGTCGAGAAGTATGACCACGTCTTTTTTATGTTCGACCAGGCGCTTGGCCTTCTCAATGACCATTTCGGCCACCTGGATATGCCGCTGCGGCGGCTCGTCAAAAGTTGAACTGACCACCTCGGCTGCTTTGACGGTGCGCTGCATTTCAGTTACCTCCTCGGGCCTTTCGTCAATCAGCAGCACGATGAGATACACTTCTTTGTGATTGCGGACAATCGAGTTGGCGATTTTCTGCATCAGCACCGTTTTTCCAGTGCGGGGCGGGGACACCAGCAGGCCGCGCTGCCCTTTGCCGATGGGTGCGAACATGTCCATTATCCGCATGGAAAAATTGTCAGGTTGCCATTCCAGATTAAACTTTTCGTCCGGGTGCAGAGGTGTGAGATTGCCGAACAGCGTTTTCTGCTTGGCCGCCTCGGGGGGATCAAAATTGACGCTTTCGACCTTGAGCAGGGCGAAATAGCGCTCGCTCTCTTTGGGGGCACGAACCAATCCGTCGATGACATCTCCGGTCCGCAGATTGAGTCTCCTGATCTGGGAAGGAGAAACATAGATATCGTCAGGTCCGGGCAGATAGTTGTAATCGGGAGCCCTGAGAAAACCGAATCCATCCGGCAGGATTTCAAGAACCCCGCTGCCCCGCAGCTTACCTTCCTCGTCGGCCTGGGCCTGTAGAATGGCAAAAATCAACTCCTGCTTACGCATTGAGCTGAACCCTTCGACCTTGAGGCCCCGGGCAAGCTTCACCAGTTCATCGATTTTCTTGAGCTTCAGCTCTGCCAGATTCATCACACCAATGTTCTCCTTCTAAAAAAACGTTTGATTCCAGTAATTAAGGTTACAGGCCGAATGCGCCTGAAAAAAGACACCAGCAGGTGCTGCGGTGAGGTGTCGATATGTTTTACGACAGACCTATATACGAACCGATTATAGCGTCTATTGATTATTTAATTTTTCAAACAGAGGCTGGGTAGGTTTGAGGTTCACGCCTGCTTGCTGCATTTGGTTATGATAATGCCCTTAACGTATGTTGAATTGGAAATATTCAGAAATCTGCAATGATCGTCTCAGGCGGGAGTCTTATAATGGACTTGTCTCTCTTATACGTGCTCTTCCTGAAGGTGTCAAGGGTTTTACCCATTTAATTGGATTTATCCTCGGCCAGCAGCGCCCGCAGTTCGGCCGCCACTCGCTGCACCTGCACCTTGGTCTGACTCAAGCTGCCGCCGTTGTCGATGACCCAGTCGGACCGTTCTGCTTTGAGGAGAGGATCCATCTGCACAGCAACTATCATCTCCACGTCCGCCGACCTTACCAAATCCCTGTCGACCACGCGCTGCACGGCGAGATCAGGATCTGCGGTCACACAGACGACGTAATCGAAATCAGCCGCCCAGCCGCACTCAAACAGCAGCGGTACTTCGGCAATCTGCAGGGACTGGGGACCGCCCTTATTTTTCGCTTCCAGGAGCTCGAGCCGGACCAGCGGATGCAGGATCGCCTCCAGCGTGCGACGTACGTCCTGATCGGCAAATACTGCCGATCTCAATAGTGCTCTGTCGATGTCGCCCGCATCGGTGAGGAACCTTTCTCCCCAGTTGTCCAGCACCTGCTGGTACCCCGCCTCGCCTCTCTGCAGAAGCCGTCTGCAGATTTCGTCGCTGCTGTGCACTGGAGCCCGCAGCATCTCCCCAAGCAAAGTGGCGACGAGGCTCTTGCCGCTGCCAATACCGCCGGTGATGCCGACCATCATTGATCCGCCTCCAGGTGGGCGAGCACCGCTGTAAAATCATCGGGCAGATCGGCCTGGGCATCAACCTTTTCCCCCGTGTGCGGGTGGCTAAAGCTCAGCTTCCAGGCATGGAGCATCTGGCGCGGGAACATGGCGTGCTCTCTTGACGGTCCGTAAAGGTTATCTCCGGCAACAGGAAAGCCGATATGGGCCAGATGAACCCGGATCTGATGGGTTCTGCCTGTTTCTATAAGCACCTCTACCAGGGTATGGTGCTTAAAACTCCTCATGCACTTCCAGTTGCTCACCGCGTACCTGCCGCTGCTGTCGCGCACCGCCATTTTTTGTCGATGAACAGGATGCCGGCCAATGGGTGCGACGATGCGGCCCGCCTCTTCTTGCATCACCCCAATCACCAGCGCCAGGTAGGTCTTTTTAACCTGGCGACTCTTGAATTGATGTACCAGGTTGGCGTGGGCGCGGCTGGTGCGGGCGATGACCATCACTCCGGAAGTATCTTTGTCGAGACGATGAACAATTCCAGGTCGAGATGCGTCTCCTACTTCACCGAAATTACCGATTCGAAACAGAAGACCGTTCACCAGCGTGCCATCAACATTGCCGCTTCCTGGATGCACCACCAGGCCTGGTGGTTTGGCAATTATCAGATAGTCAGAATCCTCTTCGAGGATCTCGAAGGCTATATCCTGCGGCTGCAGTTTAAGCGGTTCGGAGACGATTTCGATGGCGCCATCAATAACATCGCCACTCTTCAATCGATAACCGGGTTTAACCTGGACGC
>JARRLH010000193.1:0-17276 GCA_037387205.1 Desulfofustis sp. | reverse complement strand
CCTTGTTCCAGAATTCGTCTCTGAACTGGGCCATGGGCATCGGCCCGGACCACATCAGGGCCCGCTCCTGGGGAGTGACCGAATTGAGTACCTGCCATTCTTCACGAACCGTCAGGCTGTCGAACAGGTCCTGGCGACCGATCCTGTCGAGGTAGTCGCCCATGTGGTCAGCCAGCCACTGCCACTGCTCGTCGGTCGGCACATCGAGCCGGGCATTGGTTTTGGAGTAGGAGCCGTCCTCCCGGCCGCGAAAATAGATGAGACCACCAACCATGCCGACGCAGGGCCGGTAGCCGAGCACATTCTCGGGATTTTTGGGCTCGACCCCGCAGATCACGGCGATGCCGCCGCAATTGAATTCAGCGAACGAATCACCGGTGGAACCGAGCACCCACAACTCCGGTTTTTCGTAGTCCGGGTTCCATTTGGTCATGGTCAGTCCGCGGGCCCCGATGGAGCCGCCGATGAACACTTTACCAGCGGCCATGGCGTTGCAGGCGCCGTTGGTGGCATCACCCAGGACCGTGATTTCGGCGCCGATGTTGAGGTAGCCGACGTCGTCCGACACCGAGCCTTCGCAGGTGATCGTGGTGCCGGGCATACCCATGGAGCCAAGCCGCTGGCCGCAGGGGCCCTTGATGTGCAGGTGCAGCCCCTGGTCGCGGTGCAGCCTGATGCCGATATTGTGCTGACCGTAAGATTCCAGCTTCAACTGGGAATGTTCGCTCGCCGCCTTGCGCACGATGTATTCGAAATCCATCGAACTTATGCGGTTTCCGTCCTGATCAAGACCTTTTATTACGTTCGTAGCCACTAAAGAACTCCTTATGCACTATCCTTGCTGGTCACTGGTTAACAGACGTATTTGATCTGCAGCCGGTCGGCGGCATCCTTGTCGTTGATGCCGATGGCATCGGACATGCCGATGGGCAGACTCTGGGAGCGGCCCAGCGGCGCCATGATCTTCTTGACGTCGGTCTGGATGGCCATAAAGGTTTCGGCCACCCGTTGGGCCACCTTGTCCGGATCGAGCCTGCGGTAGAGCTTGCTATTCTGGCTGGTGATGCCTTTGGGACAGATGCCGACGTTGCAGACGTTGCAGCGGTTCTGTTCGTTACCGAGGCAGCCGGCGGTGGCCTGCATGATATATTTGCCGATGTGCACCGCACTGGCGCCGAGCATGACCAGGGCCATGCCGTTCTGGGCCACGTTGCCATTCTGGCCGACCCCTCCGGCGGCGTAAATCGGCACCTCGTTCTGCATACCCTGGGCGGCCAGGTCGAGATAGCATTCCCGGACGTTGGAGGCCACCGGGTGTCCGGTCGCATCCATGGAGACGTTGTAGGCCGCGCCGGTGCCGCCGTCGATACCGTCAATCAGCAGTCCTCCGGCATAGGGATTGCGAACCAGGTTGTTGAGAACCGACTTGGCTGAGGTCGAAGCCGAAATTTTCGGATACACGGGCACCTGGTGATCAAAGGCCATGGACAGGGTCTGAATCATCTTCATGACGCTTTCCTCGATGGAGTAGAGCGTCTGATGAACCGGCGGCGAGGGCAGGTCCACTCCTTCGGGTACGCCGCGCAAACGGGCGATCAGTTTGGAAACCTTGTACCACATCAGCAGGCCGCCGTCGCCGGGCTTGGCTCCCTGACCATATTTGATCTCGATTGCCGCAGGGTTGCACTGCATCTCCGGAATCGCCCTGATGATCTCATCCCAGCCGAAGTAACCGGAAGCGATCTGCAGGATGATGTATTTCAGGTAGGGACTCTTGAGGACCCATGGCGGACAGCCGCCCTCTCCGGTGCACATTACTACCGGAATACCCAGGACCTCGTTGCAGTAAGCGACTCCCTGAAGGAGGCCGAGCCACATGTTGGGGGACAGGGCGCCGAAGGACATTGAGCCGATAACGAAGGGAAATATCTCCCTGGTGGGAGGTATCCAGCCACCATTGGCCTTACGCTTCAGGTATTCCTCCGGGGACAGGATCCGGCCCAGGGTCGTGGATACGGTGAACTCGTGCCGGCCGGCGTCCAGGGCCGGATCGGTGAGCATCGAGATGCGGTCGAACATGATCCGGTCGAGCAGGGTGGGGCCGGAGGTATTTCTGCGTCCTCCGCGTTTATAAGCTTCGCCCTTCTGGTTGTTGAGAAACAGGGTTCGGTTTTCCACCGTGTTGAGCATCGGGGTGATGGCCTCATTCGGGCAGACCATGGCGCACATGCCGCAGCCGATACAGGAATGGACCATGTCGGTTTTCTGCCTGATGCCGACGAAGGTGCGGTATTCGCTGCCCCGCTTGCTGCTCAGCACGTCGAGGTTGGGCATCCGCTGGCGCCTGTAGGTCAGGTGCAGACACTCCTTGGGGCAGACACTGGTGCACTGGCCGCAGAGGGTACAGCGGTCCTCACGATGCTCGATTATCCAGGGCAGGTCGTGGTAGGTTAAGCTGCCAGGCTCAATGGGAACTGATCGAATTGGGACCATATTTCTAATTCCTTTCTATCTGGGGGAATGATGACGGTGTGTTCTCTCATGGGCTGGAAATCGAGGCTCGGGTCGCGATCGGGGATCATGGCGTCGACGCCGCACATCTCCGAGGCGATTGCCCAGACGCCCTCTCTGCCTCCGACGGTCGACGGGCGCAGTTTCTTGTGATCCATGACCAGCAGACAGGTTTCGTCCGGCAGGGTGCCGATCACCGCATTGGGGCCGTCGATGATGAGCCGTTTGCAGGCGTTGCGCAAACCTCTGAGGAAGTCGCCCTGGGGATGGGTTTCCAACTCCTTGAGGCTGAGCGGGGTGATGACATGCTTGTAAGCCTGCAGGGGCAGCTTGAGCTGCTTGAGAGTGTAGTGAAGAATATGGGTGAATACCTCAGAGTCGCTCTGGTAGCCCATATATCCCTCAAAGGGGCGGCCCAGAAGCCAGTCGCGGATGGGCACGAAGGCGGTGTTCTCGCCGTTGGTCATGGTCGAGACGCCCTGCACGAAAAAGGGATGGCAGGCGTAGAGGTTGATGCCGTAGTTGGTGTTCTGACGGCCCTGGGCCATGCACACCCTCGACTTGATCTGGCCGTCATGGAGGCTCAGTAGATTGCCGACCTGCAGCGGCCAGCCGACCTCCTTGATCATCGCCACATCGGGCCAGAAAGAAAAAACGGACAGGTCGCCGCCGTGTGCTTCCCCGTCTTTACGCAGTGCCAGCCGGGTCTGCATGAGCTCGCCTTCCCGTTCCTCCATGGCTTTTCCCTGGAATTCTTCCGGCATCCGGTAGGCCCTCAGAAAATAGCGGTACCGGTCCTTGCCGTCCATATGGCTGCGGTCCATGTGGAACTTGTGGTCATATTTGAGTTCGTAGCCGCGCTCTTCCATGAACTGGTCCAACCGCTTCCAGGACTTCTTGTTCTCGGCGATGCCCGAGAGGATCGGAAATCTCGGATTGTACTTGAAATCTTCGAATTCCAGGCCCCTGAGCAGAAGCCCGAGTCCGGAGCCGTCGTACCCTTCTTTCATGGCCTCCATGGCCTCGAGCACCTCATAGGGTGAGAAGGGTTCGTTTGCTGTTTTCAGGGCTAGTCGACACATGTATTTCTCCTGGTAAATAATTAGCCACCTTCCGGCAACTATATGAGTTGTTGGTAGAAAGCGAACCGCAGGTTGGGTACTTCCAGCCGGGTGGTTATCAACATTTTTTCGGGACCTGTACAAATACACAAAATGTGAAATATCGTCAAGTGAGGGGCCGGCCGGGGGCCCAGGGGAGAAAGTCGAACGACTGGTACTATGACCGAAATTCTCAGAAACGAGAGGGGGAAATGAGTATTACATCAGTGAATGATGAGGTAATTGAAAGAACTGCTACTTTGTGAGACTGGTGATATTTTTAACCTTGTCGATCTGGTCCTTGACCTCGGCAACTTCCTTGACGCCGGGAAGGTCGTCGATAAGCCCTTTGGAACTTTCCTTCACATCACCGACTTCCTTTTTGAAGGAACCGATCGCCTTGCCGAGACCCGAGCCGATCTCGGGAAGTTTCTTGCCTCCGAAAATGAGGACGGCTATACCTAGAATTACGATGAGTTCAGGGGCTCCGAGTCCAAACATGGGTGTGCTCCGGTGGTGTGGGGTGATCAGCTTTTGGTGGTATCTTCAGGATCCTTGGAGTTCTCGTCGATGGACTTCTTTTCGTCCTGCTTCGTGGCTTCCTTGAAGTTTTTGATGCCCTTGCCTATGCCCGAGCCTATTTCGGGGAGCTTTCCGGCACCGAAAATGATAACGATGATCACCAGTATGACGATAAGTTCAGGCATTCCCAGTCCGAACATGTGCGTACCTCGATAATGCAGTTGTGGTTAGTATATCTGCCGCTAAGCGCTATGTATAGATTAGTATGTGCAGAAAGTCAAGCCGCTCGGCACCAGGGAGGGTTTTCATCTGGAAGCGGCCGCTTCCTCCCTGATCCGCACTACTCTCGAGCCTATTTCCTTCATCCTGGCCAAGATCATCTGCTCGTCCATGCTCAGGAGTTTCCGCCGCTTCATAACCAGGCGGCCATTGATCATCGAATGAATCACATCTGCCCCCCGGGCGGCGTAAATCAGGTGCGAGGGCAGATTGTAGAGCGGTACCAGGTGGGGCTGATCCAGATCGAGGACGATGAGGTCCGCTTTTTTGCCCGGCTCCAGGGTGCCGAGCGTTGTTTCCACTCCCAGCGCTTCGGCCCCGCTGAGGGTTGCGCAGCGCAGGGTAGTCTCGGCATCCATCACGGTCGGTTCCATGGCGACGACCTTGTGGACTTTGGCGACGCTGCTCATTTCCGCGAACATGTCGACGTCGTTGTTGGAGGCGGGGCCGTCGGTGCCGATTGATACGCACACCCCGGCCTGCAGAAGGGCGGGCACCGGTGCAGTTCCGGAGGCGAGCTTCATGTTCGATTCGACGCAATGGCTGACCTTGACCTGTTGTTTCGCCAGCAGCTCGATCTCGCCCTTTGTGAGCTGCACGCAGTGGGCGGCCAGCAGTCGGCTGTTCAGCAGACCGAGTCGCTGGAGATGCTCCACCGGGCGAACCCCGTAGCGCTCGACACAGGTGGCGACCTCAGATTCGGTTTCAGACAGATGCACGACATGCAGGCTCTCCATCCTGGCGGCCAGTTCCCCACTCCTTTCCAGCAGCGCCGGTGAACAGGTATAGACGCTGTGCGGGTCGACGGTCACGGTGATGAGTGGATGCTCGCGGTAGGTCGAAAAGAGTTCCTCGACCAGGGCAAAACCGTTGTCAAGCGCACCATATGAGGGCGAGTCAAAGTCGTAGAGGACCTCGCCAAGCCAGGCCCGGATTCCGGTTTCATCGGCAGCCCGGGCCACCTCGCCGGCGAACAGGTACATATCGCAGAAACTGGTGGTGCCAGGTCATCAGCGGCAGGTCGTCGGCAATGCCGCGCAAATAACTCATCGGGGCATGGGTATGGGTGTTGATCAGGCCGGGCATGATCAACCCAGCCGGTTCATGCAGCTCTTCGGCCTCGGCAAAGCGGGCGGTGAGTTCCGCGCGCCCGCCGACGGCGATAATCTCGTCCCGGAGGACGGCAACGGCGCCGTCTTCTATCCGCTCAGCGTGGCGCCAGGTGGGCAGCAGGTACCTGCCGGAGACAATGACGTCAGCCTGTTCACGTGTGCCTTCCATGTTGCGCTCAGCCTCCCTGGTGCAGCCGCTTGATAAATTCGACAATCAATTTCTCGAGCCTGGCCGATGCCCGTCGACCTTCGGCGATGATCTCTTCGAGCAGAATGGGTTGGAAATTGTCCGGATCGTTGACGTTGGAGATCAGCGACAGGCCGAGCACCCGCATGGAGCCGTGGTGGGCGACGATGATTTCGGGGACCGACGACATGCCGACCGCATCCGCACCGCATTGCCTGAGCCAGCGGGTCTCAGCAGGTGTTTCGAGGCTGGGGCCGGGAATGCACACGTAAGTGCCGGTGACCACCTTGTCGATGCCGCAATGGTCGGCGCTGTCCAGGGCCGTCTTGATCAGATCCGGCCCGTAGGGTGCGGAAAAATCTGGAAACCGGGGTCCCCAGTGATCGACATTGGGTCCGCGCAGCGGGTTTTCTCCGAGAAAATTGAGGTGGTCCCTGATGACCATGATGGTCCCGGGCAGAAACAGGGGATTCAGTCCGCCGGCGGCATTGGTGATGATCAGATTCGTGGTCCCCAATAGCTGCAGGACCCTGATCGGCAGGGTGATTTCCCTGGTGGAGTAGCCTTCGTAGAAATGAAACCTGCCGGAGAGGATCAGCGTACGGCGGCCGCCCAGGCGACCGATTAACAGGGCGCCGTGATGACTCTCGACAGTCGCTAGTGGAAAGCCGGGAATATCCTCGTAGGCGATCTCGAGTTCGACCTCCATTCTGCCGGCCAACTCCCCAAGCCCGGTACCAAGCTGGATGGCGGTGTCCGGAATGTGAGCGCAGATTCCTTTAATGTATGACGCGGCCCGTTCGACCTGGTCCCTGTAGGAAAGTGCGCCGCCGTTCATGGGCTTTTTTGAGCATGGCTCTCGAGGTAGGCCTTCAGCTCTTCTATGGAGCAGTCCATTACCTCGCAGCGTGAGGACTTGCCCTCCAGTTCGGCCAGCGAGGGCGGAAGATCAGGCGGCCTGCCTATCGCCCGTGCGACCGTGGCGCCGAATTTGGCCGGGTGAGCGGTGGCCAGGCAGACCATCGGCACCCCCTGGTCGCGGTGCTGTTCAGCCGCCTTGACCCCGACCGCGGTGTGCGGGTCGAGAGTATAGTGATGCTGCTCGTAGTAGCGGGCGATGGTGTCCTGTACTTCATCTTCGGAGATGGCTGAGGCGACGAAATCCCTTTTGATGTGGGCCAGGTAATTCTGCATGTACAGTTTGCCGTCAACGCTGAATTTCAGCATGGCTTCGCGCACCAGATCCGGCTCTTTGTCCATCAGGTAGTAGAGGTAACGCTCGAAATTCGAAGCAGCCTGGATATCCATGGACGGGGAAGAGGTGGAGACCACCTCGCCCAAGGAGTAATCGCCTTCGTTGACGAAGCGGGTGAGGATGTCGTTGCTGTTAGTGGCCAGCACCAGTTTGCGGATACAGCCTTCGGGCAGCATTTTCTTGGCGATGTAGCCGGCGAAAATGTCGCCGAAATTGCCGGTGGGCACCGAGAAGGCCACGGCGCTGTGCTTTTCATGCCCGGCCACATGCAGGCAACTGTAGACGTAGTAGACCACCTGGGCCAGAATCCTGGCCCAATTGATCGAATTGATCGCTCCCAGGCGGAAGCTTTTTTTGAACTCAATATCGCTGAAAATCGTTTTGACCGCCGCCTGGGCATCGTCGAAGGTTCCAGTGACCGCAATATTGAAGACGTTGGCATCGGCCACGGTGGTCATCTGCTTTTCCTGGATTTCGCTGATTCGCTGATGGGGATGCAGGATGAATATCCGTATCCGTTCCCTGCCTTTTACCCCATAAATGGCCGCGCTCCCGGTATCGCCCGAGGTGGCGCCCAGGATGTTGAGAAAGCCGTCGTCTCGGGTCAATAAATATTCAAACAGGTTGCCCAGAAACTGCAGGGCGATGTCCTTGAATGCCAGTGTCGGTCCATGGAACAGCTCCAGGATGTGGAGGTCGTCAAGATGTACGTGGGGGACCACCTGAGCATCGGCAAAGGAGGCATAGGACTTGTTGATCAACACCTTCAGATCCGTGGTCGGTATATCGTCAACAAAACGCGACATGACCTCGAAGGCCACCTCGCTGTAGCTGAGCGGCTGCCAGGTTTCAAAGGTGGCCCGGTCGATTCGCGGGATGGCCCTCGGCAGCAGCAGACCGCCGTCTTCGGCCAGCCCGGTCAGGACTGCTTCGGTGAAGGATCGTGCTGCGGAATTTCCTCTGGTGCTCAGATATTGCATGATACTGCAGTCGCCTGTTCTCTTGCTGGGAGTCGAATCAGCGATCCGTCTCGAGGCGCGGCGCGTCATGCCAGAGCCCCTCGAGATCGTAGAAATCCCGCTGTTCGTGGTAAAAGATATGGACCACCACGTCACCGAAGTCGAGCAGGACCCATTTGCCTTCGCTCAGTCCCTCGGCCCGGCTGGAGCCGATTCTCTTGGAGCGCAGTTCATTTTCCAGGCTTTCAGCCAGCGCCTGTACGTGGCGGGTGGATCTGCCGCTGAGGATGACGAAATAGTCGGTGAATGAAGATATCTTGCGAACGTCCAGAACCACGATATCCTCACCTTTGCCGTCCACGGCAATCTTGGCGCAGATAGCCTGGGCGGGAACTCGAAACTGATCTTGCCCTTGTCGTCAAGCAGGAGGTAGGCGTCAAAAGGTTTTCTTTTCTTGGATATGAAGCCCTTTATCAGAGGACTCCTGCCGTCGCTCAGGAGCGTTCTGATGTCCTTGTCGGTGAGCGTTTTAGAGAGAATTATCTTACTGATCCGCAACCCCTTTTTTTCATCACCGTTGATGGCCGACTCGGACATGAAGCCGGTGGGTGTCTCATACACAGGGGTTCCGTCGATGGGGGACAGGCCAAGCGAGCCGTTCTTTTTGACCTGGTCGATGTCCAGGTCCGCGCCGTTGTCGAGAAAGAGAAACTCGATTTTATCAGCGGTGAGCTTGAGCAAGGCAGCAAAGGGTTTGCCCTTTTTGGAGCGGAAGTCGGCGAAGGGACCTATGGTCTCGCCCCTGATAAGATCCACCACCTCGGACTCCTTCATCACCCGGCCGCCCAGAATCTTGCGAATCATGATCTTCTGATCCTCGCTCACATAGGCAGTGGGTGTTTCCATATAGACGACCCCGTTTATCGGGCTGAATGCCGCCTCGCTGGTCTGTTTGGCTTCGTCAAAAGTTTTTATCTGCTCTATGATGTGATCGGTCAGTTCCCGGATCTCTTCCATGAACTTGGAGCGGGTCAGGGATCCCTTGAGGATCTGATTGAGCTTGTATTCCCACTCGCCGGTCATCTCGGGTGAAGCCAGCACGTCAATCCTCATGGCCTCGAGCAGGGCCAGCAGATCGAACGCCTTGCCGGTGGGTGCCAGCTCTTTTCCCTCCCGAACCAGATACTTGTCCTTGATCAGCTTTTCGATGATCGCTGCCCTGGTCGCCGGAGTTCCCAGGCCTCGCTCTTTCATCGCTTCGGCCAGTTCGTCGTCATCGAGCAGTTTGCCGGAGTTCTCCATGGCCGAGAGCAGCGTCGCTTCACTGAAGCGAGCCGGCGGCCTGGTCTCCATTTCAATGAGTTCAACCGAACTGCAGACCACCTCGTTGCCGGGCGGCACCGGCTCCATGA
Organism: Desulfofustis sp.; assembly: GCA_037387205.1. GTDB lineage: Bacteria > Desulfobacterota > Desulfobulbia > Desulfobulbales > Desulfocapsaceae > JABDQA01. The sequence continues at coordinate 7,939 of JARRLH010000193.1, read as the reverse complement.
TGTCCTCACCCTGCTCCTTCTTCCCTGCCAGGTAGACGGCTTTCCAGCCGGGTTCTGTCAAAATCTTGCCCTCGGTGAGAAACGATTCTTCCTCGACCAGCGAGATTCGTCTGGTTTTCAGGTATTCAGCGGCCGGGAAAAAGACAGCGAGAAAACGCTGGACTACCATCGTGTAGATCTTCAGCTCGGCTTCCGACAGGGACGCCGGGAGCTTGTTGGTGGGTATGATGGCGTGGTGATCCGATACTTTGGCATCGTTGAAAATGCGCGGGTTCGGCTTGATATATTTTTTCTCCAGAATGGGGCCTGGGCTATGGACAGGGTGTTCTGGGCAGAAAACCCGAAGCGGCCGTTTGCTTCGCGCTGCAGCGAGGTCAGGTCGTAGAGCTGGGGAGGCGCCTGGGTGGTTTTCTTGCTGGTGTCGCTGACCTGGGCCGGCTTGCCGCTGCATTTGTCAATGATAGCTTCAGCCGCGGGGCGATCCCAGAGGCGGTTCTGGCGCTTATCCCCGTCGCCCGGATCCTTGGTGAAGGAGGGATCGATCCATTTGCCGATATAGTTGTCGCCGTTGAAGCCAAAGGATGCTTCGAGGTTGAAATAGGTTTTGGGGATGAAATCGAGGCGCTCCTGCTCCCGCTTCACCAGCATCGACAGGGTGGGGGTCTGCACCCGCCCGCAGGGGGTCTTGAAAAAGCCGCCAAAACGAGATTTGTAGGCGGTCAGCGCCCGGGTGGCGTTGATGCCGATGAGCCAGTCCGATTCCGAGCGGCACAGGGCTGTGTCCTCCAGCGGAACCATTTCCTCGTTGCTTCTCAAAGCCGAAAAGCCGTTGCGGATCGCCTCATCGGTCATGGACTGCAGCCACAGACGTTTTACCTGCTTGCGGGCCACCGATGCATTCCATACACAGCTCAGTATGTATTTGAAGATCAGTTCGCCCTCGCGACCGGCGTCGCAGGCGTTGATGATCGTCGCCACGTCTTTGCGCCGAATAAGTTTCTGCAGGGCGTTGAACTGACTCTTGGTGGGGTCGAGCACCTTGAGCGGAAACGTCTCGGGCAGGATGGGCAGGTCGCCCATGCGCCATTTCTGGTAGCGGGGATCAATCTCTTCGGGGTAGCAGATCGACACCAGGTGGCCCACCGCGTAGGAAACCAGGTATGAGTCACCCTCGTAGTGAGTTCTGGTTCTTTTGAAAGAACCGGGCAGGACTTTTGCGAGATCCGCCGCGACGCTTGGTTTTTCTGCTATTATCAGTGTTTTTTCAGTCATATATATCGGTGCAATCCCGCCGTCATTCCGGCCTCAAATGGTGTGCAGCACAGGGGCATGAGATCCGGTTGTCGAGGAAAATACAATGGTATCGGCAATTAGCGGAACTGCTCGCCTTGATTTGTCAGACGTTGTATTAATCTGTCTTGGATTTGTCAAATTAAATTTCCCACGAGAGGGCAGGGGTGAAGGCCGCAAAGGCCGGCATCGGCGGGGTGATAGAATTTAATGACGCACTAATCAAGTTAGCGGTTCAAATTAGGTAGTGGGGCACTTTAAACTACCCCCGGCATCAATTTAACCAGAGGAGTAGCAAATGGCTGCCAGCGTATTAGATACATTCAGCCTGGACGACAAGGTCGCTGTCATAACCGGCGGCGGTGGGGATTTGTGCGGTGCCATGGCGATCGCCCTTGGAGGACTGGGGTGCAGGGTCGCGATAGTGGATATCAGCCTTGAAAAAGCCGAGAACAGAGCCGCAGAAATTAATAAAAACGGGGGCCATCAAGGGGCCGCTGCACGATGGAAGCAGGGGATTTTTTGACCTGGACCTGGCCGGATTCCGTCAGGTTTTTGATTTGAATTTTCTGGGTACGTTTCTCACCATCAAGACATTTTCCAGATCGATGGTGGAACAGGGGAAGGGCTCCATAGTCAACATATCATCGATGAGCGCGCTTACCCCGTTGACCAAAGTTGCCGCTTATTCGGCTGCAAAGGCCGCGGTGAGCAATTTTACCCAGTGGCTTGCAGTTCATTTTTCCCGCACGGGGATCAGGGTAAATGCGATTGCACCCGGTTTTTTCATGACCGAACAGCTTCGCTTCCTGCATGTGGACCAAGAGACCGGAGAGCTGTCAGAACGGGCCCAAAAGGTGATCGCTCGCACGCCCATGGGCCGCTACGGTGAACCCGAGGATCTCTTGGGTGCGGTCATCTGGCTGCTCTCGGATGCGGCGAAATTTGTCACCGGTGTCGTGGTGCCGATTGACGGCGGTTTCTCGGCCTACACCATTTGAAGAATTGGGCTGACCAGCCCATCCTGCGGGCAGTTCATCCTGGCCGGTCAGACGGCCAGCATGATAAGGGGCAGCGTGATCAGGCTGGCGAGGACGGTGAAAACGACTGCGGAAATAATGAAGGTCGGGTCGATGTCGTGTTCTTTGGCGATGATCGTCGCCACCACAGCCGTCGGCATGCCGAATTGAAGAACTCCAGAAGCATGGTCGATTTCACCCAGGCCGAAGGGCACGGCTATTGCGGCGGCGATGAGCGGGGCGACCAGCAGTCGAAAACAGGATGCGCTCAGCAGATCGGCCGAAAAACGCAGCTGTTTCTGCTCCAGCAACTGCAACCCCAAAGACAGCAGCATAATGGGAATCATCGCCTGAGCGAGCAGCCCTATCAGCCTTGCCGTCATGGTCGGCAGGACCAGATCATTTCCCGCGGCCAGCAGACCCAGCACGGCTGCCCAGATCGCCGGCGTTTTCACCAAGCCGCGCAGCATGCCGCTGCTTCCCCCGCGCGCCCAGCCGGCGATGCCGACACTGCCGATAAAGATGGTTATTGACATGATCACATAGAAGATAGTGGCCGAAGCGGTGGCCGCTTCGCCTAATCTGAAAATAATCACCGCGATGCCGTAATTGCCGACGTTACCGGCTATGGCCACAATGACAAAGGCGGCGATCATTTCCCGCGAGCGGCCGAGCAGGCGGGCGTAAGCCCCCGCAATCAAGGCAATGATTAGCTGGGAGATGACCACAAAGCAGAATAACTTGAGGGCGTCCTGCACAGCTATCTCGGCATTGCTTATTGCCTCGTAAATAAAACAGGGGACCAGGATGTAGTAAGCGGTTTTGGTCAGTGTCCCGGCCTGGAGATTCAGACGATTGCCGAGGAAATAGCCGATCACGACGATGCCGAAGACCGGCATCATGACGTTGAGAAATATGGTGAAAAAAGCCATTAAAGCGACACCACCATCATCTTGTCGGCAGCTTCGTTCTCTGTTGTCATCCTGGCAACTGGGTTTGAATTACCTGCCCGGGCCGGACATTGCCTCGAGTGTCTTGAGTATATCCCTGTTGTCTATATCATCAGCGACAAAAACCTGTCCCACTTTAATGGGTAGTACGAGCCGGAGTGACTGGGCAAGTCTCTTTTTGTCTTTTCTCATGGTGTCGAGTATTGAACCAGGGGAAAGAGCGGCTGGGATTCGATTGGGTAAACCGACTTTGTCAAGGACCAGATCAATGCGGTTTTTCAGATCGTGGTCACAATATCCCATTCTAGCGGAAAGATCGGTAGCGGCTGCGATACCCATGGCCACCGCTTCGCCGTGACGGATGGTGTTGTTGCTTACCTTTTCTATGGCATGCGCAAAGGTGTGCCCCATGTTCAATTGCTTGCGTATCCCTTCATCGAAGGGATCCTTCTGCACATAAGATATTTTCACCTGTATTGATTGTGCTACCAGAGCCTGAAGCTCGGAAAAGGACGAGTGCAGCGATTCTGCTTTAATCGGCCAGGACCCCTTTTCCACCTTTTCCAGGAGGTCGGTATCGGCCAGCAGACCATGCTTGATGACCTCGGCCATGCCGGAGATCAGTTCCTCCACGGGCAGGGTCATGAGGGTGGCTACATCGGCAATCACCAGAGACGGCTGCTTGAAGCTGCCGATGAGATTTTTTCCCTGCGCCAGATCGAGGCTGTTTTTGCCCCCGATGCTGGTGTCGGCCATGGCCAGCAGACTCGTGGGACACTGCACCAGGTTGACGCCCCGCATGTAGGTGGCGGCGACAAAGCCGGCGATGTCGCCGATCACGCTGCCTCCCAGGGCAACTATGGTGCCCGATCGATCAAAACCGATATCCACCAGTTGATCGTAGACCGCCTGCACGGTTGCCAAGGTCTTCTTCTGGCGACTTTCGGGGATGGTGATCAGGTGGTCGACGGCGCCGCAGCTCTGACCATAGATTTCTTCGACCACGGTGTCGGTGATCACCACCAGCATGCCATCGGTTCCCGCCAGTTGGCGGGTGAAAGGTAAGATACCGTTGCCGACAATATATTCATGGGGATAAGAAGGTATCTCAACGGCGAAATGGGTCTGGCTTTTCTGCATGAAATCGAGCAGATCCGTGGTGATGTCGGCGGGATGTTTTTCATCCGTCGTCATCTTCAGAAAACGCTGATAGCCTTTTTTCCTCTCCTGCAGAAGTTCGACGATCTGCTCGCCCGGGTTGGGCACGTCGAGCAATGGTCGGTGATGTTCCGTGTCACCTTCGATTCTCGATAAAATCTCCTGGGGAGTGGCAACCAGGCAGAACACCCGTCCATTGGCGCTCAGGGCGGCGACATTGGCGGGGTCAAGCATCAGGCGCCCCCCGGTTGAAATCACCAGCCCTTCTTTCTGGCCCAGTTCCCTGGCGATGTCAGCCTCCATTTGGCGAAAGGAGGACTCCCCCAATTTGTCAAAGATTTCCGGGATACTCAGTCCCTGGCGCTTCTCGATCAGCTCATCGGTATCAATAAAGTCACGGCCCAGTTTTTCAGCCAGCAATTTGCCCACAGTGGTTTTACCCGTGCCCATAAAGCCGGTGAAAATTATATTTTTGGAATCGTTATCTTGCATGAAACTATCTTTCTCCTGTAGTGGAGGTGGTGCCGCCCCAGCCGCCGGGGTGTCTCAGCAACCTCTCTGGGTGGATCATATTTGTAAACGAAATCGATACGATAGTAAGTCAGCTGCAGCACCGTGCCACATCTTACCAATAGCGGAGGGCTCCTGCAAAGATTTCCCTCATTTCTTCTTTACTGATCTGTCTCGCCGCATTGTCGACCACCCGCCGCTGCTTCCAGCCCTTCTCGGTCAGCGCATCAAGATCATCATCGCCATACCCCAGGCCCCGAAGGCCGTTGGGTACGCCGATAGTACGCATAATGTCGATCAGGCCAGCGGCCAGGATGTCGCCTGGCGCTCTGCCGTCATCAACAAGACCCAAGGCCCGTGCCGCCTCCAGATGCCTGGTCGGACAGGTGGGGCCCATGAAGCGAAAGACTGAAGGGGAGTTGACAATCACCGCAAATCCATGGGGAACCAGCGGTTTATCCTGGGGCCAGCCGGCGGCGCGATAATCCCGCACCAGGCCCGAGACTGCATATGACATGCCATGGGGAAGGTTGCAGCCGGCTGTGCCGAAGCCGATGCCGGCCAGCAGGCCGGCACAAGAGAGTTGTTTACGGGCGCCGACATCATCAGGATTCCTGACGGCTTCGATCAGGTTGCTGCCTATCAAACGAATCGCTTCCAGGCAATTCAGATCACTGATGGGGTTGGCTCCCTGGATCACCGGCCGGTTAGTCGGGTCAGCGGGCGCCGGTCTCTGGGTATAGGGCCTGGCGGTATAGGATTCCACTGCATGGCTGAAGACATCCATGCCATTGGCTGCAACCACGGGGGCCGGCAGGGTTTGCAGGGCTTCGGGATCGACAATCCCCAATGCTGGTTTGATGGCCCGGTTCGAGATACCTGCCTTGGTGCCCAGTTCCAAGAAGTTGAAGATGGCCACGCTGGTGCATTCGCTGGCGGTACCGAAGGTCGTCGGACAGGCGATATGGGGTTTGAGCGGCCCGGGGGCAGGCAAAGCCCTGCCCAGCGGCTGATTTACATAGTCGAGGAAGTGTTCCGGAGGGTAACTGGCATAGAGGCTGACGGCCTTGCAGGTGTCGATGACAGATCCGCCGCCGATGCTGACAAATCCATCAAAATCATCCTCTTCGGCGAATCGGACGGCGGCTTTAAGAGAGCGGTCGCTTGGTTCTATTTTCACGCCGGTAAAGATCGATACCCTGATGCCACGGTCCCGCAGGGATTTCTCAACTGTCTCCAGCCAGGGGAGTTTGCCGACCTGGGGATCCGTGTAAAGGGCAACGCGCCGCATACCGAGGTGATGGGCGTGCGCTCCGACTTCGGCCAGAGCCCCGGAGCCGAATATCTCTTTGTTTCCCTCGAGAACAATGGCGTGCTCACCTTTTTCTCTTGGTTCAAAATAGTTTTGCGTGGTCATGGTTTCAGCCCTTGAAGATCAGTGCGGGAAATTGTCATTGATGACTCTGCGGTATACGCTGAGGTCTTTGATGCCGTATGAATTTTCCAGACCTCAATGGTTATAAAAAGTGGTTGATACCCGCCAGAAGCAGATTGAGTGTGAAAAAGGATATCAGAGTGGCAATCAGCATGGCCGCGCTGCATATATCTTCTTCTCCATATTTTAAGGCCAGAATGGAGTAGATGCTGAGCATCGGCACCGCAGCCGAGATGACGGCCCCGGCAGCCATGGGTGCCGCCAAAGTCGGTAACCCCGCAACGGGCAGCAGAAGGATACTGAAGAAAACGGCCAGAGGATGGATAATGAGTTTACCGACCACAATTAATGAAATTCGTGAGATATTACCTTTTGACTTTACTCCAACGAGCGTTCCACCAATAAAAAACAGGGCGAGCGCAGTGCAGGAGACAGCAAGCAGCTCAACAGTCCGGGTAATCATGACCGGCAGATCAATCTTGCTGACTGAGGTGAGTACACCAGCGATCAGGGCGATTATCAAGGGGTTCAATGCCAGTCGTCCCAAGGTGCGCAAAAAGAGCCGGTACCACGGTAAATTTCCACCCCGACTGTGCTCGGCCAGAGCCAGAATTATGGGTAAGATAATCAGATTCTCGACAAGTATGTTCAGGGCAAAGCAAATGCCGGCAACCTGTTCCACAAAGAGCAGTAAAATGGGAAAGCCGATAAAACCGCTGTTGGAGCAGGACATTCCCAGAGCATTAAAGGTTGCCACGGTGGCCGAATATCCCGCGATGCGCCTGCTCCAAAAATATCCTCCACAGACCACCAACAGCGATCCGGCAAGATAGGCGAGGAGATAAGTCGGGTTGAAGATCTCGCCCAATTCCCGTTCTGATGAAACTTTGAATAAAAGAGCGGGTATCGCCAGATTGATGACAAACTTGCCAAGCACCTGCATCTCGGACCTGGCGAACAACCCGCTGCGGGTTGCCAGGTAACCGATGAGTATGATCAGATAAACCGGACCGGTGATGGAGAGTATTTTCAACATCAAATCATGACGATTAATTTTTGAGATACCGCGCTATCATACCAGGAAGACACGGGAACAAGAACCTCAATCTCAGATGCCAGAGGCCAGGTCGCTGCAGCGCTGAGCGATTGAATAAACCGTGGTGAATTATTTCTCTGATCCCTGCTCAAACCGTTGATGAGTTTCTACTGACTGGTCCGCCAGCCTTACGGGCAGTCAACAATCATTCTTTGGCTGTTGCAGGGGACGGTCACCTTGATAAATGGGTTGACAGCAAAAGTCAGCTCAGTTATTCTATTCTACATTACTATGTACTGCATGATAGGATAACATAAAAGAACAAAGAGTGGCGAAAGGAATTAGATGCATAGGGATTAGCTAGAATAAATAATTTATTATTTATTATTACCAGATAATTACTGACTGTTGGTGGCGACCCGGCAGTGACCAGATCAGGTAAATTTCAGGTGAGAGTATGGTGGAGCCAGTTAGACTCGGATTGATCGGCGGTGGTTTGATATCTGCCAAACACATCGAAGGATCAAAAAATATCGATAAC
>JARRLH010000192.1:0-6164 GCA_037387205.1 Desulfofustis sp. | reverse complement strand
GATAACCATGTCGGTTAACGGCAGGCCTATCCGGCTGCTCAAATCCACTTTCCAGGCCTCGCTGAATTTGGTCTGGGCCGAGGGCTCGACAATTTTCTGATAGCCCGGATAGACGTTGGGCAGCGCCCCCATGTCGCAGGCACCCTGCACGTTGTTTTGCCCGCGCAGGGGCGAGAAACCGGTACCTTTGCGGCCCATGTTTCCAGTCAGCATGAGCAGGTTGGCGATCGACTTTACATTGTCAACCCCGGTAATGTGCTGGGTGATGCCCATCCCGAAGACAACGACCCCGCGCCTGGCCGAGGCAAATATCTCGGCGGCCTGGCGGATATCGTCTAACGGCACACCGGAAATCAGTGCCGCCTTCTCCGGAGAAAAACACTCCACCTTCTTTCTGAAAAGATCGAACCCTTCGCAGCGCTGCGCGATGAAGCTGTCATCTTGCAATCCGGATTGCAGGATCCAATTCATCATGCCGTTGATAAGGGCGACGTCGGAGCCGGGATGATGGCTCATGTGCAGGTCGGCCAGATGGGCCATCTCGGTCGCACGCGGGTCGGCCACTATCAGGCGGGCGCCGTTTTTGCGGATATTACGCTTCATGTGCCGGGCGATGATTGGATGACATTCCGTCGTGTTGGAGCCGATCACAAACATAACCTCGGCCTCACCAATATCTGCAATGGAGTTGCTCATAGCTCCGTCGCCGAAGGACTCGAGAGCCGCTGCGACTGTAGAGGAGTGGCACAGCCGTGCGCAATGGTCGATATTGTTGGTACCGAGCACTGCGCGGGCGAACTTCTGAGTCAGGTAATTTTCCTCATTGGTACACTTAGCTGAGCTGAGCACACCCAAGGCCTCCGGACCAGAGGATGTGAGTATCTTCGCGAGTCCAGCCGCAGTCACCGCCAGGGCTTCATCCCAGCCGGCCGGGCGAAAGATATCCGCTGCAGCGACATTTTCCGCCAGTCCTGCGGCACGCGGTACGCCTTCCCTGCGAATCAGCGGCCGGGTAAGCCTGTCTGGGTGGTTGACGAAATCATAGCCGTATCTCCCTTTGACGCACAGACCGCCCTGGCTGACGCTACTGTTGCGGTCCCCTTTTACCCTGACGATTTCTTTGCCTCGCACCCCGACCACGATGGGGCAGCCGACGCCGCAGAACGGACACAAGGTTCGGACCTCGCGCTGGGGGATGATCACCTGTTTGGGCATGAGTGCGCCAGTCGGGCAGCGTTCGACACACTCCCCGCAGGACTGACAGATGGTGTCTCCCCAGGCCTTGCCGGCAAAAGTGCTGACCCTGGACCGGTAGCCGCGTTGAGCAAAATCGATGGCGCCGATCCCGGCTATTTCCTTACAGACACGAACGCATTTGCCGCATAAAATGCATTTGTTGGGATCAAAATCGAAGGCCGGGTTGGAAGTGTCCACCGGCATCAGTGTTTTGCCTCGCAGCAGGCGCTCAACGGAACCCCTTTCCACACCAAGATACCCGGCTATATGCAGCAGTTCGCAATCATCGCTTTTCAGACAGGTGAGGCATTCGGCTGGGTGATCGGCGATCGTCAGTTCAATTATTCCCCTGCGGATTCTGGCAATCTCCTCGTCTTCAGTGACAATCACCATGCCCTGCTCACAAGGAGTGGTACAGGATGTAGGCAGACCCCGTATCCCCTCGATTTTGACGATACAGAGGCGGCAGGCCCCGTAAGGTTCAAGGTACGGATCGTGGCACAGGGTTGGAATATAGATTCCCGCCTTCTGGGCAGCTTCCAGCACGGTCGTCCCGCGCCCAACCTCTAACTCCTGTTCGTCGATTTTTAGGCGGAGTTTTTTCACGACGATCTCCTCGATTATTTATCGGCTTAGTGAGCAGTGTACAATTTCAGCGAATCCCAATGGCCTCCAGTTTGCAGACCTGGAAACAAATACCGCATTTGCTGCATTTTGCCTGATCAATGAAATGGGGCTCTTTTCTTTCACCTGCAATTGCCCCGGTGCTGCATTTTCGTCTGCACAGACCACAGCCATTGCAGAGCTGCGGATCGATTTCATAGTGGAAAAGAGGCAGGCACACCCCGGCGTCACATTTTCCGTCTGTTATGTGGCGATCAAATTCGTCCAAAAAGTATCTGAGGGTTGTCTGCACCGGGTTTGGCGCCGTCTGGCCTAACCCGCACAAAGATCCCTTCTGCACTGTTTCACTCAGGCCCCTCAGAAGTTCGAGGTAGTCAGGCTTGCCTCTGCCTTCACATATCTCCTCGAGAACCCGCAGCATCTGGTGCGTTCCCAAACGGCAAGGCAGACATTTGCCACACGATTCGGCCTGGGTAAAACTGAGGAAATAACGGGCGACATCGACCATGCAGGTGCTCTGATCCAATACCACCATTCCGCCTGACCCCATAATGGAGCCGGCCTCTGCCAGCGATTCGTAATCGACGGGCAAGTCAAACAGGCTTGCAGGAATACAGCCTCCCGATGGACCTCCAGTCTGCACCCCTTTGATTTTTCTCCCTTTGGGGGCGCCTCCCCCTATGTCGTAAACAATTTCTTTGAGAGTTGTTCCCATCGGAACTTCGATCAGACCGGTATATCGTATTTTGCCTGCCAGCGAGAATGTCTTGGTGCCCTTGCTTTTCTCCGTACCGCTGGCGGCGTACCACTCGGCCCCGTTTTCAAGGATGGCTGATACATTGCTGAGTGTTTCCACGTTGTTGATGCAGGTCGGTTTGTCCCACAGGCCAGACTGAGCCGGATAAGGAGGTTTGGGGGTCGGCAGGCCCCGACTGCCCTGAACCGAAGCCATCAGGGCCGTTTCCTCCCCGCAGACGAAGGCTCCGGCGCCTTCCTGGATATGGACGTTAAAGTTGAATTTGCTGCCCAGAACGCTTTTTCCGAGTAGATTGCAGCGGCGCATCTGCTCCAGGGCCTTTTCCAGCCGTTCAATTGCCAGCGGGTATTCGGCCCGTACATATATAAATCCTTCTGCAGCACCGATGGCGTGGGCCGCAATGAGCATCCCTTCGAGAACCGAATGCGGGTCTCCCTCCAGCAAGGCCCGATCCATAAAAGCGCCGGGATCTCCCTCGTCTGCATTACAGACGATATACTTGGCTTCGGCCTTTTCTTTAAGGGTCAGCTCCCACTTCAGGCCGGTTGGAAATCCCGCCCCGCCCCTTCCTCTGAGACCGGCCTTGCGGATCACCTCGGCAACTTCCGCGCCCTCCATCTGCACGGCTCGGCTGAGGCCTTGATAGCCGCCTCTGGCGATGTAATGGAGGATATTGGTTGGATCGATCAATCCGCAATTGCGCAAAGCAATACGGCGTTGTTTGCGCATCATCGGATGATCCTGCAGGCGCGGAATACCGTTGCTTGATTGCTCTCCCAGTGTACAGACGCTCAACTCCAGGCAGGGATCACCGTCAAGCAGAAAGCGGCTGATAATGTCGGCCGCCCTGGCCGAGGTCAGATTACCGTAGAGAATCGGCGGAAGGCCCCGTTTGCGAACGGTCATCAGGGGCTCCAGATAGCACATGCCGATACAGCCCACCTCCATGGTTCTGGCCATCACCTGGATCTTTTTCAGCGTTTTTCGAACGCTCTCCATGACCTTGTCCGCCCCCGACGCTCTGCCGCAGGTCCCGGTGCCTATCTGAATCAGAGGTTGGGAAGGGTTTTCCAGCCACTGCCACTGTCGTTCAGCGTGTGTTTTTATGGCCGCGAAATTCATATTTCCACCTTGTCCTCATCACCGTGGCTCAGATTTTGAGTGGTTTAGGGCCAGGTCTTTCATAACTTTCCCGACCTTGTCCGCATCCATATCGGCGCTGACCTTGTCGTCGACAACCACCACTGGGGCTATGGCGCATGAGCCGAAGCAGGCGACCGTCTCCAGCGTGAACATGCGGTCCTTGCTGGTCTGGCCGGGTGACAGCTTATAGCGATGTTCAATTTCATGAAGGATTTTGTCGGCTCCCTTTACATGGCAGGCTGTGCCTCGACATACTTTCACCACGTGGCGGCCAACCGGAGACAGCCGGAAGCGCTCGTAGAAGGTCGCTATTCCATACACGGCTGCCTCCGGCATACGGGTGAAATCAGCTACCTGCAGGAGTGCCTCGGTCGGGATATAGCCAACTGCGTTCTGCACCATCTGCAAAATGGTAATTACCTCCTGCTGTCGACCGGAAAAGCGTTGTCGAATGTGCTGCATCACTTCCGTCAATCTAAGAGAATCCTCGGGGAGCGGTTCAAGCGGGGCCGCTGCTGCTTCAGCTGCCACAAACTCTTTGGTCACCAGGGCACCCTTGACCGCCGCTATAAACTCATCCTCGGTGAAGGGCTTGGATAAATAGTCGGAGGCCCCGAGTTTCATTGCCTCCACGGCGGTAGTGACGGTTGAATAGCCCGTTATGACAAGCACTTCTGTGTCAGGCCGACGCCTTTTCACCTGCTTGATCACTTCCATGCCATCGATATCCGGCAGCCGCAGATCGGCGACCAGCAGATCAAACATCTTCTGGTTGAAGGTGTCCAAGGCGCTGCGGCCGGTCATCGCCAGGTCAACGTTATAGCCTTCTTCACTCAAAACCATCCCCAACCCCTTGGCCACACTCGCTTCATCCTCCATTATAAGAACCTGCGGCCAGGCTGGATCCAGGAGATCATGCGCTTCTTGAGTCTGCATAAGCGGCCTCCGCGTGTATCTCGATACTTTACAGTGCGCTGCCGAAACGCTGCCGCAAACCTAGATGACCTGCGGCAGATAGCGGTTTTCGGTAGAGCTACCAGGCCTCTCTCTGCAGACGTTTGTTGACGAAAATCATCTGTTCGTCTGTCAGTCGTCCGACATTCTTCCTGAGCCAGTTCAAGTCGCCTGAAGTGATGGCAGCTTTAGCCTCCCAAGAGAGATCGTAGGCCCGGAGGGCACTCGAATCGCCTTCCAGCAGATTTCTGGCAAACTCGACGTCCCGGTTGGTGCGTTCCAAGACCCGCACCACTTCCTGCTTTTGAATCAGATTTTCCACTGCCGGCTCGGCTGATCTTTCGGCCTTTTCCTGAGATGCTGTTTTTTCCCTGCTCAGGGCGTTGCCGATAGCGTCTTTTATTTCACTTTCGGTAAACGGCTTGGGAAGGTAGTCCGCCACCCCAATCTTCATGGCGTCGACCGCCGATGAAACTGACGAGTAACCGGTGATAACTACGACCTCGGTTTCAGGTTTGCGCTCCTTGACGATCTTGATAATTTCAAGACCGTCGCTGTCCGGCAGACGCAGATCGGCGACGACCAGATCAAAACTGCTTTTCTCGAAGGATTCCAGAGCTCCTGCCCCGGTATATGCCAGGTCGACATCATAGCCTTCTTCCTCAAGCACCATTTCAAGACCTCTGGCCACGCTTTCTTCGTCTTCCATGACGAGAATATGCGGCGGAGCATGGGCTGTTGCATGATTTGCTTGGTACGTTGTCATGGCTGTACCTCCTGCATTTCGCCTGTTTCTGAAGGCCGGGACCTGCGGCGACTGATTTTCTGCCGACTGCCCCAGCCGCTCAACTGCGACCTTCCTTGCCCTCTACAAAGCAACACCCATGCCGGTTCACCGATCTTTACGGACACCCTGTTATTTTATAATAAAATTAATTATTACAATATTTTACAATGAATTATGGGCATCTTGTTTTGAGACACGAATGAGAAAGGGGGTATAGAATTTCATACGGTTGAGCCATTATTTTCTACTTAAAGTAAAGCAATTCAGTACGATATGGGCGTATGAAAAAATATACGGCGGCGTATGGGAACTGGTGCGCTTGAAAACTGAGGGGCAGGAGTTGGGCGAGACAGCAGGAACAAAGAACAGAGATCAATCTATGGAGCCATTTGCACAACGATCTTTGCGCCCAAACTCTGCCTTATGCTCAAAATTTTATCCTTGGAATATCAATCATATGGCTGTGGTAAAATTTCTCGCATGCCTTGATTTTGAACGACAATCTTAGTTTTGCAAAAGGCTCTATGGATCATAATTTTAGAGATTATCTGCTGACAGACCGTGTCTCTTCAGCAGTGCGGAGAAGTTGGATCTTTGCATACCGACCTTTTGGGCGGCATGGGTGATATTGCCCTGACATTCAGTTAAGGCTTTTACCAGAAA
>JARRLH010000191.1:0-11683 GCA_037387205.1 Desulfofustis sp. | reverse complement strand
TGATCAATATCATTCACGAAATGGACAATCTCCGCTTTATCTGCGGCGATGTCGCCGAAATCAGCGCCAGTGCGCGTCGCCTGGTGCGTTCGGGCGAGGTGGAAGATACGGTCAGCATCAGATTTGAACTTGTCGGCGGCGCTCTCGGTACAGCCCTGGTTGCCGATGCAGCCCCTTCACCCTGGTCGTATGAGCTTACTTCCGGCGAAAACTCCGATTATTTCGAAACCGACCAGGATTGCTATCGCTTCCTGGGCACCAAAGGGTCTCTTTCGTTTCCCAACATGGAAGTCTGGTCCCACCCCCACGGCCGGGAAAAAGGGTGGTGGGAACCACTGATGAGACGCTCGGAATCGGTACCGTACGCGGCGCCATTCACCGCCCAGTTGAAGCATTTTTGCGATGTTATCCGGGGCGATGAAGAGCCGGTCATCACCGCGGCCGACGGCCTGATGACCTTGGCAACCACACTGGCCGTTCTGGAATCAGCTGAAACCGGCGGGCCAGTCAATCCCAAAGAGCTGCTGGACAGCGTTTGATCGGCGTTCGAGGACCAGGCATCGACAAACAAGAGATTTTCACGTGTGGGAGAATCGAAACATGGCAAAGCAGTATTCACTGGCATACCTGACGGTGAGCGGCTGCTCACCCCTGGAGATGATCCGTATTGCTGCCCGAACAGGCTATGATTTTGTCAGCCTGAGGCTCATTCCCATGGGGGTTCCCGGGGAAGTTCCCTTTCCAATCGGCGATAAGGAAATGATCAGGAAGATTGGAATCGCCTTCGCAGAAACGGGAGTAGGGCTCCTCGATCTGGAACTGGCGCGCATTGTCGAAGATGTCGAGCCGCCCACCTATCTGCCGGCCATGGAAATAGCCGCTGAGTGGGGTGCCAGGCACGTGATTTCAAGCGCCTGGACCACAACTCGGGATAATCGAAATTTTGTCATCGATCGTTACGCGGAAATCTGCGATTTGGCTAAACCCCTCGGACTGTCGGTGAGTCTGGAATTTCCTTCCTTTTCCCGTCTCACCAATCTTCAGGAAGCTGCTGATATAGTCCAGGCTGCCGATCGCAGCAATGGTGGAATCCTGCTCGACACCCTTTATTGTCATTTTTCCCAGGTGCGTGTTGAGGAATTGGAGGAACTGCCAATAGAATGGATCCATTTTCTGCACGTGTGCGATGCACCCACGAAAATTCCTGCCGACCGGGCCGGGATGGTCAATGCCGCCAGAGATGAGCGTCTCTACTTCGGCGAGGGGTGTGTCGATTTCTCTTCAATTTTAAAGAGAATTCCACAGGTACCCATGTCTATCGAACTTCCTCACGCTGCCAGGCTAAAAGAATTTGGCCATGAGGAGCATGCCCGCCGCTGTCTTCAGACTGCCAGGCAGCACCTTGATCATTTAGCGACCAGAAATGTGCCCGTGATCCATGATTCAAAGGTTTCATATGGTCACTGAATTGAAATTGGGAGGTGAGGCCGATAATTGACTGGGGCAACCGCACTGCTGGCCAGGTTCTACGATTACTTTAAAGTTATGGACAACGAGCAAAGGGAATAGTATTCTTCTCAGAAATACGCTATTCTTTCTAACAGGACACCCGTTGTGGGTGTACAATTCAACAAAAAGGAGGAGATATCATGAAATTCGAACTATCGGGCCGTACCATCATGTCAGCACTTGTCTCTCTAGTGCTGGTTTGCGGGCTGGCCAGCCAGGCTCTTTCAGCGGATAAGATCAAGCTGCGCATGGCCGGCTCCGGCTCACCAACCGGAACGCGCGCCATCGCCCTGGATGAGCAATTCGCCCCCGCTGTTGCTGAATTCGCTGAGTACGAGGCGCATTGGAATTCCTCGCTTTTCAAGCAGGGGACCGAACTGGAGGCGATCGCCCGCGGCAACCTGGAGATGGCGCTGGCCTCGGCCCAGGAACTGGCAGTGTTTTTCCCCGAGTTTTCAATTTTCGCAACTGGCTATGTTCATCGTGATGCAGAACACCAGCGTGCCGTTTTTAACGATCCTCTAATGGATCCATTCAAGAAAAAAGCCGAGGAAGAATTAAATTTGAAGCTGCTCTCAGTTATGTATTTTGGGGCCAGGCAACTCAATCTGCGCACTGACCAGAAGGTCATGAAACCCGAGGATCTGGCCGGTGTCAACCTGCGTATGCCTGGTACCGACGCCTGGCAGTTCTTGGGCAAAGCCCTGGGTGCCAATCCCACACCGATGGCCTTTGCCGAGGTGTATACCGGCCTCCAATCCGGAGCAATCGATGGTCAGGACAACCCGCTGCCGACCATGGTAGACAAAAAATTCTATGAAGTTACAAAGCAAGTAATCCTGACCTCCCATCTGGTTGACTTGAATTACATCTCAATCTCTAAAAAGGTCTGGGACAAACTGACCCCAGAGCAGCAGGCTACCGTGCAGGCTGCCGCCGACGCTGCTGCCAAACAGTGCAGTGAACAACAGGTCGCCAAGGAAAAAGAACTGCAAGACTTTTTGAGAAAAGAAGGCCTGCAGGTTTACGAACCTGATCTGGATGCGTTTCGCGAGCGCGTTCAAAAAATGTATTTAGAGTCGGAGATTGCCAAATCCTGGCCAGAGGGTCTGCTCGAAAAGATCAACTCGTTATAATCTAACCCACGGAGGAGTCTACTTATGCAGATAACCAAAATGCTCATAGGCTGGCTCCGCGCGGCTGCTGAGGGCGTGGTGGCGGCAATGCTTGCCGCCATGTTCCTCACCTTTGTGCTCCAGGTTTTTTCAAGATATGTAATCAATCAACCCATAGGCTGGACACTCGAAGTGTGTCTTACCCTCTGGCTCTGGCTGGTGTTCTGGGGGTGTGCCTTCGTTGTGCGGCATGAAGAACATGTCACCTTTGACGTACTCTACAACTCGGTTCGACCGGGCACACGCCGGCTTTTCGCCTTGCTGGGTTCGGCCGCCATTGTCGTCGGTCTGGGTTATTCTTTTTATCCCACCTGGGATTTCATTGACTTTCTGAAAATCAAGAAGAGTGCCATCCTGAAAATCCCGATGCGTACGATTTTCAGCATCTATGTGATCTTTCTCGTTTCCGCTATTTCTGTCTATGCCTGGCGCTTTGTCAAGCTTGTCCGACACGGGTTGCCTGAAGATAACCTGGAATTAAGCGAAATGATTCAGAATGGTGTTCCAGGTGAAGAAGCGGATGAAAAAATGGAAGGGGGGGCATGATGAGTGTTTCTTTTGCACTATGCCTTGCGACCCTTCTGTTTCTGGCTGGTATCGGCACACCTATCGGTCACTCAACCATTCTGGCAGGAATAGTCTATCTGGCGGTTAGCGGGCAGGACATCGCCTTGGCCGGAGAGCAAGCGCTGTGGGGATTGTATGACAGTTTTGTGCTGCTCGCCGTGCCGCTCTTTATCGCAGCTGCAAACATAATGAACGCCGGCACCATATCCGACCGGCTGCTGGCCTGGTGCGTCGCCTGTGTGGGACGTTTCCGAGGTGGCCTGGGGCATGTGAATGTGGTCGCCTCGCTTATCTTTTCCGGCATGTCCGGTTCAGCCATTGCAGATGCGGCTGGCATCGGCAAGATCATTATCAATATGATGACCCGGGGCGGCCGCTACCCCCGGGGATATGCAGCAGCCATCACGGCCGCCTCGGCAACCATCGGGCCGATCATTCCCCCCTCGATCCCGATGGTGATGTACGCCCTTATTTCAGATCAATCAATAGGCTATCTATTTCTTGGCGGCATCCTTCCCGGCATTTTTATCGGTGTGGTCCTCATGGCCTTGAATGCCTTCATTGCATCCCGGCGGGATTTTCCGAAGGATGATCCGATACCGCTGACGAAATTACCGAAAATGACGCTTAACGCCTTTCCCGCGTTGATGATGCCGGTAATTCTGCTCTATGGAATTTATGGCGGGGTCACGACCCCGACCGAGGGCGCCGCAGTTGCCGCCGCCTATGCCCTGCTGCTGGCCGGGCTTTTCTACCGGGCCCTGAGCGTCTCATCGCTCTACAGGATATTCGTCAATTCCGCCCGAGCCTCTGCGGCAGTCGGCCTGGTAATCGCCGGCGCCCTGATCCTTAATTACGTGGTCGCCTCGGAGAATATTCCCAACCGTCTCGCAGGGGTCCTTGTGGAACTCGAAGTTCATCCGCTGGTCTTCATTATCGGGGTCAATATTCTGCTGCTTGCCCTTGGAGCCTTATTGGAAGCCACCACCATAATTCTGGTCATACTTCCGCTGTTCATACCGGCCTGCAGTCAGCTTGGCATTGATCTCGTTCATTTCGGCGTAATCGCCGTAATCAACACCATGATCGGATTGATTACCCCACCGTTCGGTATGCTGCTGTTCGTGATCAATGCGGTGACCGGTATATCACTCGGAGAGATCATTGGCGAAACCTGGCCCTTTATCGCCGTGTTGATCGGTGCACTGTTTGTACTCATTCTGGTCCCGGATATTGTCTTGTGGTTGCCCCGGACATTCGGGTATGCCGGCTAGCTCTATCAGGCCGGCTGGGAAGATCAAATTTTAGATTGGTACTTAGGAAATCCAAGCACTTTTGTAACCTGCTGCCTCACTTATCATCACACTTTTGGTCGGGATGCGCTGCGCTGGCTGCCGCCATGTCTTTACTGGGCACTCGAAATGGTAAGACCCCGACCATAAGGAGTTTTGCGCATGAAAAAATTTCGTGTTGGCCTTATTGGCTGCGGCGTAATCAGCGATATTTATCTGCAGACCTGCCAGAAATTCGACATACTCGATGTGGTTGCCTGCGCCAGCCTGGATATCGCGGAATCGCGAACCAAAGCTGAGCAGTATAGTATTCCCAAGGCGTGCAATCCGGAGGAGATTTTTCAGGATCCCAACATCGATTGCGTGCTCAATCTCACCATACCTTCTGCGCATGCGGAAGTAAGCCTCAGAGCGCTGGAGGCGGGAAAGCATGTTTATTCAGAGAAACCGTTTGCAACCTCAATGGAAGACGGCAAGAAGATTCTCGACCTGGCCCAAGCCAAAGGGCTTTATGCGGGAAACGCGCCGGATACTTTTTTAGGCGGCAGAGTCCAGACCTGCCGCCGGCTCATCGATGAGGGATTGATCGGTAAACCCACCGGAGTAAGCGCCTTTGCCTGTACCCACGGGGTCGAACGCCACCATCCGAACCCCGATTTTTATTATCTGAAAGGCGGCGGCCCCCTGCTCGATCTCGGTCCCTATTACCTGACGGCAATGATTTCCCTGCTCGGGCCGGTAAAGAGAAGCTGTGGTTTTTCCCGGCGTACGTTTGCTGAGAGGATGATAGAGTCGCAGCCGCGATATGGGGAAATGATGAAGGTCGAGGTCGATACCCATGTCTGCGGCATGCTGGAATTTGCCAGCGGGGTGATCGGTTCACTGATGATGAGTTTCGATATCTGGGATTCGATGCTTCCCCGACTGGAAATCTACGGCGAACTTGGCACCCTTTGCCTGCCCGATCCCGACCCGACCGATGGCACCAATATTTTCGGCGGTCAGTTATTGTACAAGACCAGGCAGACCTCCCGCTGGGAGTACAAACCGCGACCCAAAAACCGTGAAGCCTGGGAGGTGGCGGTCATCAACCACGGCTACAACGAGGACTCGAGGGGGCTGGGATTGGCCGATCTGGCCTATGCGGTAAGAGACGGCAGACCGCCGCGAGCCAGCGGCGCAATGGCCTTTCATGTGTTCGATATCATGATGGGTGTACTCGATTCTCCCCGTAATGGGGTGTACAACGTTGTGGAGAGCACCTGCGAAATACCGGCGCCGCTGCCGGAGGATTTTCCTTGGAGTGAAGGTTAAAGAACAGGAGGGTAGGTCGTGAGTGTTGCTATATTGGATTTTGCCGAACCTTTTTTCACCGTGAAATATGTGACGGATGAAGCCGAATACAAGGTGGCAGAGCGCTCTATTCTGGTAAATTTATCAGTACAGCCGATCAGGATCGAAAGCCAGAAATTGGCTTTCTTGGAGTCCGTCGTAGTGACCAACATTACAGTCAATGAGGTCGAAAGAAGTCTTATTGTAGAGCGTTTTGCGGATTACGAGGACGAAGCGGCCCTCTATGAAGAGGTGAAAAAAGTCTGGCCGCTGGCCTATGACATCATGTATCACTCGGGCAGCGTGCCGCTCAACGTCGGTCTTCACAAGGACCACGTTCATTGCGGTGAGGTGCTGCTGAAAGAAGTCCACACCCAGATAGTAGGCTATGGCAAGATGCAGCAGTGTCTGGAAAAAGATATCGATACCCTCTATCTCGAGGAGCCGATGGCCCCCGGCACTACCCACAAGCCGATGTTTGATGAGCGCGGCAATTACCCGTGGCATCAGTACGAGACCATCACCCCGGCGATCTTCATGGCGATCGAAGTGCTGCCGTCGGAAGCCGATGCGGGTGATTGAAACAAAGTTTTTCTGGGTGTTGAAACAGCGAGGCAACCATGGTCGACAGACTCCTTCCCACCGATTTTTCCTTTGAGGGTTCGTTCCCTCCTCTCGCCAGAAGACTTCGCATCGGCATCGTCGGCGGCGGCCGCATTGCCGCCACGCAGGCAACGGCGGCGCGGTTGACCGATTATTGGGAAATCGTCGCTGGAGCATTGTCGTCAGACCCGGAGAAGGCGAAAAGCAGGGGCGAGAAGTGGTTTCTGCCTGGGGAACGCTGTTATTCTTCTTATATGGAGATGGCCCGCCTCGAGGCCGGGCGTCCCGACCGTATCATCGGGGTGCGTGTTTGGAGTGTGCTACGTGATGGCCTGCTTTCCCATGGTGCGTCAGGCGCGGGAAATGGTCAAAGATGGCCTGATCGGCAGGGTGAACCAGGTTCACGTGGAATTCATGCAGGACTGGATGGTTCCCGACGACGTGGCCGAGGCGGATCATGTCAAGTGGCGACTCGATCCGGCAAAATCGGGCGCCACCAGCTGTACGGGCGATATCGCCACCCATGCCCACCATATCGCCTCCTTCGTATCGGGGTTGACGATGACCGATCTTCGGGCCGAGATGCATGTCTGCGGTGCACCCAAAGCACTCGAAGATACCGTCATGATGATGACCCGTTTTGACGGAGCAATTCCCGGAACGCTGATTGCGACCCGGCTGGCTTCCGGCAACCGGGGCGGCCTGCGGCTTCGCGTCTACGGCAGCGAGGGGGGGATCGAGTGGGAGCTGGAAAAACCGGATTATCTCAAGTTCAACCGCTACGGTGATCCAGACGCTCTACTTAGCCGGGGGCATGGGAGCGGTGTCGCCCCCCGGGTTGAACGATTTGTCCGCCTGGCCCGAGGCTTTACCGAGGGGGTGATCGAGGCCTGGGCCAATCTGTATACCGAATTTGCCATGGCGGTGGCGGCCCGCAGGGATGGAATAAAACTGCCGCCGGACTGGATCGATCTCCCCACTGTCGAGGATGGGGCCAGGGGGGTGCGTTTCGTTGACGCCGCGGTAGAGTCACACAAGTCGGGCGGCGCCTGGGTGAATTTTAGCTCATAGCTCTGTTGAGCTTACTCTCCTGAGCAGACGGAATTGAGCCACTGACGATGTTCAGGGTCCTCCTCATCGGCTGAATTGCGAGTGACTCCGGCTCTTTTTTTCAATGGCTTCTGATGCTCACTTAATGCCCTGAACAACCTGTCATAATCTATTTCAGAAGGTTCAGGCGCGGAATCCGAGTAGATTGTGGCGTCATTTAGGATCAGGTCCAAAGTACGGCCAGCGTGTTCTTCCACCCGTATTGACAAATCGAATAATGCCATGATCCGCTGCTGCAGCGTGTGTGTTTCCAGGATAAACCCTTTTCGCCCGGGATAGCGGATTGTAAGCTGTGCCTTTTGCTCTTTCATTCCAACGTGCCTGCTTCTCAGCCATGATTCTGGAAATCCATGACGATCTTCGTGTAATTGCCCGTCAAAGCATCCGCGAAAGCCTTTTCATACTGGGTGAGGGAGACGATCTCCGAGAGGATTGGAGAGATGTTAAAACCGGGATTTTTCAAAATTTCAAAGGCTTCATAAAAATCCTGCTTGGTGTAGATGATGGAACCCAAAATGGACAGCTCAGCTCTGGTGACCCGCAGTGCAGGAAAGCTGACTTCAGCATCGGTGAGCCCCAGGGTAATCAACGTTCCTCCCGGTTTGGCGAGGGTGAACGCCATCTCGATGGCGGCAGCGGATGTTTTTTTCGATATATTCGTTTTTTTCAAGGCATGACAATTACCGCAAACGGTTCGGTTAAAAGTGCTTTCTCATTGGGCAATTCGGCAGGCACCGGCACGAGGAACTCGGAATCAACGACGATTTCCTGGCCAAACAAGCCGTTGGCCGTCACCCCGAAGATTTTTTTCTCAGCACAGATATTGGTTTTTCCCTGCAGACAGAATTCACAGTTTCCGCAATAGGTGTTGGGAAAGGATATTACTCTGGTGCCGATCGGATAAGGAGATTTTTCGCCCGTCTCCACTACTGTGCCCAGAATTTCATGCCCAGGGCGGCAGGGATATTTTGCATAGGGGAGATGGCCGCCGTAAACTTTTACATCGGACCCGCAAATCCCTCCATAGATGACCCGTATCCGCACCTCCTCAGCACCCAGTTTCTCTATTCGGGCCGATTCCCTCAGCCTCAATTGTCCCGGTGTTTCCAGGTATAGTTCATCCATTTTTTCTCCGATTTCAGAGGAAAGTTTCAGGGCGGTGGAACGGTCACGCAAATCTGTGTGAGCGTATTATTTGACCCAGTGTGGCAAAAAAATACGGGAGAAGCAATGAGTTTGACTCCTCCCGCTGCGAGGTAACATCGGTGGCAGGTTCAACAGCTCTTTTTCTCAGTCAATTTTCCCTAATCGGTGCTCACATGACTGACTTTTTTGCCCGGTGAATAAATGTCGAGAATATTCCAATGGCCCGAGGTGGGCACCGGGTTGTTTATCATCGGTACATCGAGCACCACCGGCTTGTCGAGTGCGATGGCCCTGATCAAGGCCGGTTTGAACTCAGCCGCTGACTGAATCTTGATTCCCTCGATGCCGTATGCCATGGCAATCTCGGCATAGTCCGGGGAGGTCGATTCGCCGTCCTTGGTAAACACAGTGCCAAAGGTCGTCTGGTAGTGCGCCTTTTCCAGCCCGGCGATGGTGCCGAAGGCATTGTTGTTCATTATCAGCCAGATGACGGCTACCTCTTCGTGCCGGGCGGTGGCGAGCTGGGCCGGGTTCTGCCCGAACCCGCCATCCCCGATGAGGGCGATGACGACCTTGTCGGGTGCTGCCAGTTTGGCGCCGATGGCCGCGGGTCCGCCAAATCCCATAGTGGCGTATCCGCCTGGAATCAGAATGGAGCCAGGCTCGTAGATAGGGAACTGCTGGCCAACCCCGTTCTTGTTCCAGCCCACATCGGTGGTGATGATTGCATCCCGGGGCAGTACTTCCCGTACTTCTGCGAGAATGCGTTCCGGCATCATAGGAAAGGCGTCGCTCTGCTCCATCTCCAGATTGCTCGCCTTGAACCCTTGTCTGACCTCAGCAATCTCCGCGCTCAGATTCTCCCGCTGGATTCCTTGTGGACATTTGCGCTGGGCAACTTTCAAGAGCACTGCCAGCGCCTGTTTGAGGTCGGCGACTGCGCCGATTTCAACCGGGTAGTTGCGGCCGATCTCAGAGGGATCAATATCGATCTGGATGAGTTTGGTTTTGGGGATATCAAAGGTAAATTCCGGATACCAGGAGCTGGCGTCCGCTTCCTTGAAACGTGTCCCGAGACCGAGGATAAGATCGGCATTGAGACAGGAGTCGTTAATATACTGGGTTCCCCAGAATCCGGTCATGCCGAGGATCAGGGGGTGATCATCGGGCAGGGCGCCCTTGCCCATAAGGCTGTGGGCCACCGGTATCTGCAGATGGTCGACCAGCCCTCTCAGCTCAGCGGCTGCCTTGGCCAGCAGGACACCGCCCCCGACATAGAGAACCGGTTTTTGGGCCCCACAGAGCCGCTCGACGATCTCCTCCGCGGTGGCTTCATCCATGCAGGGTTTTCTGAGCTCTTTGGTGTTCTGCAGCTGGCGTTCAAACAGAGCGACATCCACCTCTTTGGAAAAAATATCCATCGGCACATCAACCAGGACCGGGCCCGGCTGGCCGCTTTCGGCCAGGGTGAAGGCCTTTTCCATTATTTCGGGGAACAGCTCGGGACGCTCGACGCGCCAGACCCGCTTGACAAAGGGGCGGTAGATCTCGCACTGGGCGCCGTCGGCGTGAAGATTGACTTCCTGGTGGGGGTGTTTGCCGTAGTAGTGGCTGGGGATGTCGCCGGCGATGACAACCATCGGAATACAGTCAAGCGCCGCATTGGCGACTCCGGTGGCGGCGTTGGTCATGCCGGGGCCAAGATGGCTGAGCACGACGGAGGCTTTGCCGGTCACCCGGGCGTAGCCGTCGGCCGCATGGGAGGCAATCTGTTCATGCCGGACATTGACAAACTTAATGGAGCTCTTTTCCAGGGCCGAAAGAACGGCGATATTGGTGTGTCCGCAGAGCCCGAATATGTGTTCGATGCCTCGTTTTTCCAGATACTTCACTAATTGATGAGAGACGAGATCTTTCATAGCCCCCTCCATTGGTGTGCTGAAACTACCAGGTTTCAGTGTTGTAGAATTCCCCAAACAACTCCTCGTCACTCGGCTTGTCTTCGGCGATTGGCCGGGCCACCCAGGTGTAGTTCAGATAGTGCTTGAGCGAGATGTTCTCGTTGGTGATATTGCCGGCCCAGACGCCGCAGCCCATGCTCGAGGTCATCGGCATGCCGTTGGTGAAACTGCCGGCATTGGCTTTTGACTGGGGCTGCCGAACCATCATTCTGCTCACCGGAGCGACCAGGGCAAGTTGATGAATATGCTCATCGTTGAATGAATAAATACCGCAGGAGTGGCCTTTGCCCTGGGTCTCGTAGATTTTTGCCACCATCTCCAGGGCGGTTTCGAAACCGCTGTATTTGAAAATGGATAACAGAGTGCCCAGCTTTTCCGTGGAAAATAGATACTCCCGACCGATTTTATCTTCTTTTACGATAAGAAACTTCTTGTCTTCGGGTATGGAAAACCCTGCCTTTTCGGCGATCTGCTGCGCCGGACAGGCGATGGTGTCGATGGTGCGGTGCCCGTCTTTCCAGAGCACTTTCTCGAGTTGAGCCTTCTGCTCGTCGGAGACCAGGTAGCCGCCTTCCTTCTGCAGTTGCTCCAGAAATCTGTCATAGATGGTCTCTTCCACTATCAGGTTGCCGTCCGCCGAACAGCCGGAGCCGAAATCGGACATTTTGCTGAGCATGGAGTTGTGGGCGGCTTCTTCTATGTCGGCTGTTTCATCGATTACCATGGTGGAATTGCCCTGGCCGGCTGCATAGGCTGGTTTGCCGGACATGTGGGCTGATTTGGCCATGGCCGGCCCGCCGGTGGCAATGGTCAGGTCGCAAATGGCCATCAATTCCTGAGCCAGGGGGATGGACGGCTTCTCGGCACAGACATAGAGATCCTCGGGCAAGCCGATCTCATTGAGGGCCTTGCGCATAATCCGCACGGTTTCGATG
Source organism: Desulfofustis sp. (assembly GCA_037387205.1). Taxonomy (GTDB): domain Bacteria; phylum Desulfobacterota; class Desulfobulbia; order Desulfobulbales; family Desulfocapsaceae; genus JABDQA01. The sequence goes on along the minus strand of JARRLH010000191.1, from coordinate 53 downwards.
GTCGTCTGCTTGGCCCGCGGATGCGGGGAGAATATCACCGCATTTTTTGCCTT
>JARRLH010000190.1:0-6215 GCA_037387205.1 Desulfofustis sp. | reverse complement strand
CCCAGGTTGTAAAAGGGACACCTTGGGTATTGTGTCCCCCGTTCAGGCAGGTATCGGCTTCAAGCTGAGTTCGTGCATGGGCACTATGACGGCGCCTGATTGCTTGACTTTCTGTATCGATTCCCAGGCTTGAATGGCATCCACATGGACGCCTGGACAGACGGCCGGACCGTTGGCTGGAAAGTTTTTTGAGTTGCAGCAGAACCCGGTAATGATTGCCAGGCCCTCACCAGTCTCAACTTCAACGCTGAGCGTGCCGACGGTGTGCCCCGGCATGTGAATAAGCTTAATACCCGGAACAATCTCTTGATCGGATTCGATTTCGGTGAAATCGATATCCTCGATAAAATAGTCGTCGTAGCGGTGATCCAGCGGATGTGGTGCTTTGCAGAAAGCGATTTCTGCCTTGTGCGCATAGAAAGTCGCGTTGCCAAAGAGCGCATTGTTGCCGCAGTGGTCGTCGTGCAGGTGGGTGTTGATGACGATGTCGATGTCGTCAGGCTGTACGCCTATTTGGGCCAAACACTCCACGATACTTTTGGGTTCCAAGCCGGTCTCTTCGGTAAAACCGGCCGGCGTCATCAACTCGTTCTCATCAAGACCGGTGTCGACCAGGATGTGTGTCCTGTCCCCCCGCAGCAGAAAAGCCCAGATCGGCAGCCAGATGGAGGTGCCGTAACCCTGCTGGTAGGTCATTATACCCTGGTCCGGGTTGCGTACGCCGGTTAAAAGCGGAGTAATCGAATAGCTCATATGGTTTTCCTCAACTTTGATGTGGTTCCCTGTGGCAGCTCCCAGCTGCGCACTGCCTCTCTAGAGCCAACTGCTGGTCCTGCCGGCTCATTCGGAACATAATTAATATGCGTGGTGGCAGCAAATGCAAAAAAACAGTCGTCAACAGCAAATCAATAGTTTGGCTAGATGGTTAAGATAGGCCTGGAAAGTAGAAAGCTCCGAGGTGGTTCAAACGCCAGGAATATACTATTTGAGTTTGCAGAATATGAGTAGTGATAAAGCAGAAACAGCAGCGCTAAGAAAAAGAGCCGAGCGGGTTGCCAGGCGGGAATTCGAGCATCATGAAAGGCGTCAGTGCCGTGCATCTGAAGATCCGGACAGCAACCGGCGGGCCTTTCAGAAAAGACGGCTCAACTGGAAAAACAAATTCAATAGTTTCGCCCTTTTTATTGCCCTCGGCAGCCTCTGAATAGATATTTCTGTCATCCCGCGGTTTTCAGTCCCGCGCTGCGTGCTTGAGCGGCTCTGCTCACTCTGCGAGGATGTCTCTTGTCAGAGTATCGAGGCCGATTTTGTCGATAACCCTGCCGAGCCGCGAGCGGTTGCCGCTTTTTTTGCAGTACTTGATTATTTTGTCGACAATTCCTTCTGCTTCCGCGCTGGAAACATTTTCTGCCAGCACGTCGGCAAGCCGCGGTTGAATGCCCCCCATTCCGCCGATGAGGACCGTCCAGCCCTGTTCTGTGCCGTACAGTGAAATGTCTTTGATGCAGTTCTCTGCACATTGGATCTTACAGCCGCTTACCGCCATCTTCATTTTGGAGGGCACTTTCATGCCGTGGTAGGTCGCGTCGAGCTTCAGGCCCATTGCGATGCTGTCCTGCTTGGCCAATCGGCAGAACTGGGTCCCCGGACAGACTTTGACGCTGCGCACGCACAAACCTACGGCATGGCCGGTGTCGGCCTCCAACTCCTCCCAGATCGGATCGATCTGTTCTTCTTTGATGCCCAGAAAGACGACCCTGCAGGCGCTGGTCAATTTCAGGCAGGGAACCTCGTATTTTCTGGCAACGGCAGCGTATCTCTCGAGGATTTCAGGGGTGATGATTCCGCAGGCGAGGTGCGGGGCGATGGCGTAACTTTGCTTATCGCGCTGGAGGATAACTCCTTTCTGTCCGTCTTTCAGCATTTTTCGCTCCCCTGACTTGAGTGGTTTATCTATCTCTGCCGGTTCCCTTGATCGGAGTATAGGAAACTAAAATAATGAGAAAGATTTTGCAATAGGAAGCGGGTATCGTAGATTTTGCCATGGCTGATGTGAGCCTTTGCGCAGGATAAATCGGCACCACCAAGAGCCGCTCAGAGGAGTCCGGGCGATTACTCACCTCACATTGTCGTGGGTCAGAAAGATTTCGGCAAATTTATTCTCGATTGCCTGCACTTCCTTGTCGGTGAGCAAGCCAAACTCTTTTGTGCGGGCCCGCTTCGACAGCCCACCGTTATTCTGGTGCAGAAACCTGATCAGCAGATCGACCAGACGATCCGGCATATCAAGGTAATTTTTTATAAAGTCGTTGAGCAGATCGTATCTGACCAGATAATCGACTTCTTCGGGGAGGGTTTTGGTCACCGTTTCCTCGACACAGGAAAAGAAAAATTCCGCCTGCCGGGTGGCGTCGAAATACCGATACAGATCGATTGTTTCATTCAGTACTTCGACGTTTCCTTTATCGGTTGGACGCCAGTTGATAAGATCAAGGCGAGGTCTGGAAAAATGTTCAAGGGTCTGGCGATATTCGTCAATCCGATCGAGTATTACAGCAGACACGGGAAATACCAATCCTCTCGAGACAAATTTTTTGTCGGCCAGCACATGATGGAAAAGATAGCGGTGGATGCGGCCGTTGCCGTCTTCAAATGGATGAATAAAAAGAAAACCGAAGGCTATGAGGGCCGCGGTCAGCACCCCATCATAGTCGCTATCGACAAGCAGCCTGTAAGTTTCCATAAAACCGCCAAGAAGCTCTTCAAGATCCTCTGGACGTGCCGAAATATGGTCGGGAAGCGGCACCCCGGTTGTTCGATCGTGATCACCAACGAACCCTCCCTCAACTCGGCATCCAGGTCTGACAAAACGATTGTCGGCGATGACGATTTTCTGCAGATACTCGAGCTCGGCCACGCTCAGTCGGCGCTGACCTGCCTGGCCGATGATATTTCCCCACCTTGCAATGCGATTATGGGGCGGAGTTTCCCCCTCGATGGTGTAGGACGCCCGTGAATCTTTGAGCAGAAGAAAAGCGGCCGCGCGGCTGACCAGATCGGCATGGGTACGGCCGATGTGATCCAGGGCGGTTTGCGAGAGATTTTGTGCCAGATGGTGATCAAGTGTAGGTGTTTTTCGTATTAACGGACAAAATCCGCGAGTGCCTGGCAGATTGTTTCGTACGCGATGACGCCGAGAGTCCCGGACCGGTCCTGGGTAGTGCAATTTATCGTTGAGCAGCGGCACGAAATTGCCCCGTTCGGCATCGGCCAGATCGAGCGTGCTGGCGCTGAGCCATTCATAGAGAAACCAGATTCTCCTGCTGTAGGAGCCGGTGGGTTCAGATCTGACGACAGCGGCAATATCCTCCGCTTCGATACGGGAAAACAGAGCTTTTAAAACTACCAGGTCAACGCCTTCATATTTCAGGGCAAAGGTGAGATGTCCCTTGAGGCTCTGGTCCGGCCTGTGGCGGGGGGTGAAGATACGCCACCTGCCGCGCTCATATTTCCTGTGCTTAACCCCTATGGCACAAAGATGGTCAGGAGGGGGAACGGGCAGAGCATGAGTGGTAATCAAGGCAGAATAGCCGGCCAGATGCATGTTTGCTTCGAGCGGCGGGAATCCGTGAAAAAGCGTTACCGTTTGTGAATTATGGTTATATTCAGCCATTTTTTAAGAAATACGATTAGAGAGTGTGGACGCGCTTCCTCTATGAAAACTGATTATTTTCCGCGAAAAACGATTACTAATAATGTTTTTATGTGAAATACGATATAAATCATCATTCCTTCCGGCAAGATATTTTCTCCTATCTGACCATTTTGCTGATTAGACAATGTCATGAAAGGTTTGAGTTTCGCAGTCTTCAGCTTACGATGAACGCAGGCCGGATGATGAGATTCCAGTCTGATGCCTACCTTTTGCTTAAATTAAAACCCGGACAATGGTTATATGAATAGAGCCACTATAGCAGTTCCCGCTTCTACAACTCAATACGGTCGCGCCCATGTCTCTGGAAGTCATTGTCATCGTGCTGTTCGCCGCCCTGCTTCACGCCAGCTGGAATTTCCTGGTAAAAAGTTCGGAGGACCCTTACCACGGCATGTGTGCAGTGGTCATGGGGCGTGTACCCTATGGGCTGGCGGCGCTGCTATTCAGCCACCCGGCGCCGAGCTCCTCCTATGTCTATATCGTTGCCGGAGCGTTGCTCCATGTGGGGTATCAACTGTTTCTGCAGCAGGGCTACAAATTCGGCGACTTGAGCCAGGTCTACCCCATGGCTCGGGGCAGCGCGCCGCTGATCGTGGCGCTGGTGTCGATGACATTTCTGGGAGTCGACTATGAGCTGTTGCAGCTCGCCGCGCTTGTTATGATAGTCGGCGGGCTGATCAGCCTGGGACTGGCCGGTTATACCTTTACCTCTGTGCAACGTTACACGGCGGTTTTGTCGGCCTTTGGCGCCGGCTCCTTCATCGCCGCCTACACTCTGGTGGACGGCTTCGGCGCCCGTATACTGGGCACCGCACTCGGTTACTACAGTTCGGTAACCGTGCTCAATGCGCTCATCTATGGGGTTGTCCTCAGCAGAATCAGACCGGGACTGGTGGGACAGGTCATCAGACGCCACTATCTTCGCGCCCTGGCCAGCGGCGGTGCTTCTTTCAGCGCCTATGCCCTGGTGGTCTGGGCCTTTACCAGGGAGCCAATCGCCCTGGTCGCCTCGCTGCGGGAGACGAGCATAGTATTCTCGGTACTGCTCGGCGTAGGACTTTTGCATGAGCGCCTGACGCGGCTCAAGGCCATGGCAATCGCTGCGACGGTGCTTGGTGTGGTGATGCTGAAACTGGGAGGCTGAAACGTTGTCCTTCGGTTGATAGACCCTCAGCCGCCGCCGATAAACGGCAGAAAGGTGATGCGGTCACCTGCCTTGAGAGTCTTCGTGAGGGTGGCTTCTCTACCGTTCACATAGACGGCTTCGACATCCTGACCGTCGATCGCCAGTGCGTCAAGCACGCTCTGCACCGTTGCCGGTTCTGCCAGGGTGACGGCGCTCTTGCTGAATCTGTGTTCGCGCAGCGGCGGAAAGAGGGTGACGTCAACGTCCATAGCTATTCAGGTGGGAGCAAAAAAACCGCACTGGTCCGCAACGCACCAGAATGCCGCGCCTGCTCCCTGGCGTCTGGCTAGGTGATCCCAGCAATGGATATATGCTTGGTCTCCAGGTAGGCATCAATGCCTTCGCTGCCCAGTTCCCGACCCCAACCGCTTTGCTTGAAGCCTCCAAACGGACAATTGCTGGTCGGCGGCACCGGGTCGTTGATGCCGACCGTGCCCGCCTCCAGGGTTTCGGCCACCCGCAAGGCTCTATTCAGGTCAGAGGTGAAGGCATAGGCGGCCAGGCCAAACTCGGTATCGTTGGCCGTTTTCAGGACCTGTTCCTCGCTCTCGAACCGGTAGAGCGCGGCTATAGGGGCAAAGATCTCCTGCTGGTGACAGCTGACCTGCTCGGGCACATCGGTCAGCAATGTCGGAGCCAGGAAATTGCCCTTGTCGCCGAATCGGCTGCCTCCCGCCATGACCCGTGCTCCCGCTGCCACGGCCTCATCAATGAAGCCCAGGGCGGTGGACAGGGCGCGCTCATCGATCAGCGGGCCGACGTCGACACCGTCGGTGAGACCGTCGCCCACCTTGAGGCTTTTTATCCTGTCGCTCAGGGCGGCAACGAGCCGGTCGTAGATGCCCTCCTGGATATAGATTCGATTGGCGGCGATGCAGGACTGCCCGTTGTTGCGGAATTTGGTGACCAGAATGCCCTCGAGGGCCTGGTCCAGGTCGGCATCGTCAAAGATGATCACCGGAGCGTTGCCGCCAAGTTCAAGCGAGAGCTCGGTGCAGGTCTGCGCCGCCCCCCGGATCAGGGTGCGGCCGACCTCGGTGGATCCGGTGAAGCTGATTTTTCGGCAGACTGGATTTTCCAGCAGCTCCGCCCCGATCTCTGCGGCTGAGCCTGCCACCAGCTGGAAGACACCCTTGGGCAATCCGACCGCGTCGATGCAGCGGGCCAGCTCGCAGGCCGACAGAGGAGTCGCACTGGCCGGTTTGAGAATGACCGTGCAGCCCGCCGCCAGGGCCGGGGCGATTTTCCGTATGGCCAGTACCAGGGGGAAGTTCCAGGGGGCAATGGCCCCGACCACGCCCACCGGCTGGCGGA
>JARRLH010000189.1:0-7130 GCA_037387205.1 Desulfofustis sp. | reverse complement strand
TGGGGATGCGCAGGATTCAAAGGAAACTCCGATTCTGCGCATGCAGAAAATGTATATCAAGGATTTTTCTTTTGAAAATCCCAACTCCCCTGAAATTTTCAGGGCGAGTCAGAGCTCTGAACCTAATGTGGAGTTGAACCTGCAGCTCAACAATAAAAAAGTTGGAGATGATCACTGGGAAGTTGCCCTGGAAATCAACGCCAAGGTTGTCACCAAAGAGGAGAACCCGCGGGTGCTGTTCATTTTGGAGATAGAGCACGCCGCGGTGTTTTTGCTCAAGCACATTCCAGATCAGCACAAGCCCATGGTGCTCGGGGTTGAATGTCCGACTCTGCTTTTTCCTTTTACCCGACAGATCATCAGCCAGATATCGGTCGATGGCGGATTCATGCCGTTTCTCATGGAGCCGGTAAACTTTATGGCGCTGTTCCAGAATGCTCAGAAGAACAAGGAGAAATCGAACTGATCTGATCCGAGAAAGAAATCCAATAGAAATTATCCAGGTGGATAAACGGCCTTTTCTTTGGCAGGGAAGGAGCTTAGAGTCCGTAAGTCACAAAATTGTCGATCAGTGTGCTGACCCCTTTTTCAATCGCACTGTTGAACAGCGCATCATACTGCTGGTCAGCATAGACGGACTCAGGCGATACCGCAACCCGAATTCTGTTTGTCCAGACCAGATTACCGGTGGCCGCTTCCTGGACCCAGATGCGCATCTGGACCACCGCCTGGTCTGCTTTGCTGTTGTGGGACATGTCGCCCAGCACAGCGCCGACACCACCCCAGAAGATCGCATTGGAGGTGGCACTGGAGGCACCGAACAGGGTGCTGCTGTCAAATGGCCAGACGGTCTGGTAGCCGATCAGCGCGCCGTAGGCAGCACCAGCGCCCATCTGACCATAGCGGTCATATACTCGAGAATCCGGCCGCGGACAATGTAATCGGCGTTGAAGCGACGACCTAATCGGGCGATTGTCGTTTCATCCAGGCCATGGGTACCCGGGGCGGATATGGCCCTGTTGCTGCCTTCAATCTCCGCTTCCTGGATATAGGTGCGCAGGATGCCTTTCATCTTGCTCGACCACTCCCCGCTCAATTCATTGCGCAGGGACTTCGAGTGAGTCTCCTCATAGGCGACCAGGCTGATCAGATTCTGCTCGACCATATAGCGAAAGACATCTTCCTGGATCGAGGTGCTGAATCCATTGGCCACCAGACTGTCGGTTACCGACTCCGATATCTGCAGGCTTCTGCGATAGGAAGAAGTGATACTGTCGCCACCGCTGTAATCTGCAAATGGTAAAATGACCACAGATTTTCCATTCCCTGGTGCATTCTGGCCTGCTCCCTCGGGAACTTTGAGTGTTTCCACCACGGTCTGGCCGCAACCGGCCATAACCAACGCTAAAATTCCGATGATCAGATATTTCAGCCTGTTCATAATAGTCTCCCTGCCAAATGATGAAATATTATTCTTCCAATTGCTATTGAGTTAAATAATTGTCGGTCTCAATAGGATAATCAACTCACGCTTTATTTTCGTTTTTTCTTCGTAGCCAAACAGGTAGCGGACAAGCGGGATTTTACCGACGACCGGAGCAAAGCTGCCCTCGGTAGAGTCGACCTCTGAAATCAATCCGCCAATTACCAGCATTTCATTGTCCTTGACCCGAACGGTGGTGCTCATCTCACGCACATTGACTCGCGGCAGGCCGATCTGCTGGCCTTCCAGACCGATGTCCCGGTACTCGATCGGTTCTTCGAGTTGCGAGGTGATCGGCACGAGATTCATAATAACTTCATTATCGTTGAGAATGTTGGCGGTCAAGGCCATGCTGATGCCCGACAATACCCTCTCGGTTTCCACCGTGTAGGTCAACAGGGTCTGCACGCCGCCGGTATCCCGGTCGACTTCGATGCTGGAAATATAGGTGACATTCTCACCCACAGAGATGAGTGCCGGCTGGCCATTCATCACGCTGAGCTTCGGGTTTGAGAGGACCTGGGCGTCGCCCTGCTCTTTTATTGCATTGAGCAGTACATTGAAACTAGCCGGTTGAAGGGAAATTTTGGATATAAATCGTGTGGGATCATAGATATTGCCGTGGTTGGTCCCATCGTCGAATGACCCGTTGTTGGAAAAGACATACGGCCATACCTGACCACCACCACCGTCGCCGCGGGTGGGGTCGCCAAAGGTCACCAGTCCTTGAACGTTGAAATCTTTGAGCACCTGATCCCAGTTCAGACCGATGGTGGAGTTGTCCTGCAGTCGCACTTCTATGATCTTTGCTTCAATCGAAATCTGTTTATAGAGTTCTCCTGCTAAACTATCAAAGTATTTCTGGAGTTCATCGAGGAGCGGTCGTGGAGCAACCACGGTGACGATACCCACGGGTTTGTCAATAAAATACTGAACTCCCCCCCTGGACACCCTGCGGGTGGCCTGCGGCGTTGCTTCCTCGGCTGCGGAATCAGCGGCAGCAACCGGTTCAGGCGTCACTGCCACCGTACCCCAGGTGTCAATGATCTTATCCATATTGGCCTGGATACTCTCCCAGATATCGAAGGTGTTTTCGGTGCTTTTTACAACTATGGTTCCATCTACGTTGGTGGATAGGTCAGAACCTCCCAACACATTCCCCCCCACACCGGTCGCGTAGCTCTGCCTGATGAACGGCATGGCGATACGGAACTGCCTTGTTTCTTTGAAATTTACGACAATGGTGTTGCCCTGAATTTCATGGAAGTAGTCAACCTGCCGGAGCAAATTATCGACCGCTTCATAAAAATCATCGTTGGCGTTGATGTCCACATCGACGAGCACGTTCTGGTCAACATCACTGGCCCAGGAGACATTCATCTTTTTCAGGGCCGCCAGTCGTTTGAGGATATCCCAAAGCGGTTGCGGACCACGGGTCGACTTGATTGTCGCCCCGACCTTGAGCGAGGTCTCCTCGTCCTTCAGTATCTTCTCGTCATCATCCTCCGAATCCACCATATACGAAGGAGTCTGATACATGATCGGTAACGACTCCGGAGGCTTCTCTATCGGGTTTTTCGCTTTAGCGGTTTCCTGATCCGGAACGACAGGCTCTTCAACAACCGCTTGCTGTTGCGTGGAGCATGACGCCGCGAAGAAAAGGAGCGCCAAAATGGCCAGATAGTGCATGTGTCTCTTGGTTGCCTTCATCTTTCAGAACCTCGTCGACAGTTATCAATAAGAATTCGCCTGTGTATTTACAGCTATCGGTTAGTTTCCAGATGTAACTCTACTTTCAACATATGCGCGCAAATCCGGCCGCATCTGAAGACCTGAGGCCAGAAGCGATCGATACTGCGCTTTAGCTTTGGCGCGATCTCCCAATTTATCGTAGATCCGCGCCTTGCTTACCAGGGTCTGAACGCTGTCACCGTAGTAGTCGCCATAAGTGTCCAGCAGTTTCAGTGCTTGTTCGAGTCGATTGTTATTCTCTGTAAAGGCGGCATAGCTAATCAAAGCTTCCTTCTTGGGCGGGTCGTCGGTGATACTTTGCGCAAAGCACTCGAGAGCTTCGGCAGTATTTTCCATATTCGCGGAGCTGATTGCGCAATAGAGTGCCGCGCGGGTATCAGCTGGATCTATTGCCAAAGATTTCTGAGCGAAGTAGGAAGCCTTGGTATTGATGTTCATTCTTCCCAGATAGAGGTTTGCCAGCTTATTGGATATCCGGCTGTTATCTGGCCACAACTCAAAAGCCTCTTCGTAAAGTTCAGCTGCCTCTTCAAACTTATTATCCTCTTCAAGCTTGTAAGCCTTGATAAGCAGTTCCTTGGCCTGCATAATTTCGGCCGGCTGGCTGGCTGATTCCGAGATTATCAACGCCTCTTCTTTCACTACCTCGATGTCGGCTTCAAAAGAGAGGTTATCTTCTGCTTGCTCGGGCCAGGTGAACTGCTTGTTCTTGGGGTAGATAACGAGCGTGTTGAAGCGTTCCTCCTTCTGCAGCCCGGTGAGGTTCATTATTACGTCAAGAGCAAACTCCCAGGGTACATCGTTGAGCGCCAGGGTAAGCGTCCCGCTTACGGCCTGGTCGACAATTATATTCATTCCAGAGATTTCTCTGAATAACCGGAAGACATTATGCAGATCTATCTTATAGAAGTCGACGCTGATCCGCTCACCTGAGTAACCCGAGAAGGAAAAGCTGTCCTCCAGTTGAGCGAGTTCATCTTTTTCTTGGACCTGCGGCATTTTCAACCCCATGCCCCCTTCCTGCGGTGATTCAAAGATCGATTCGTCCAGTTCAGTTTTGGCAGCCGGGGCGGGCATATCCGCTGAGGCAACAGCGGTCGAGGCTTCAGCGGGGGGGTCCAACTGACCGAGGATCTTGATATTTATATCGTTTTCTATGCGCTGAACATCATAGGTGGCGTTTTCTCCAATGGTAAACTCAAACCTGGCCAGCGGCGGATCCTGATCGGTAAGCATACTGAGGTTGAGTGTGGCGAGATTGTTGGCCGGCATGATATTTTCGGGGGTAATACTCGCGTCCAACTCGGTTTCGGCTATATCTACAACCAGGCGATAGGGATCGAATCGCTCGGAGACCGTATAGGCCGGGGCGGAATTTCCGCTGATCGTTATTTCCAGACTGTCAGATTTAATATCGTTGGTAATACTTGAAATTTTGTACATCTGACTTGCGGCCACGGATGGATTGAGAACCATCTGATAGGCGCACATAACGGAGAAAATGGCCAATAATGTAGTTGTGAACCTGGTATACATTGTCTATTCTTCTCCCTCTCGCTTTAACACCATTGCGATTTCATTCTTGAGTACTTTCCCGCTGCGGGTTCGCGATGTTTCTTCTATTAAAACCTTGTCTTCGGTTATTCTGGTTATGACTCCGCGCCTGCCAATCTTCATGCCTTCCTCGATTAAATATCCTCTGCCGGTGAAGTCCTGAACCATTGCAACCGCATTGCCGCCTGTCAGCATCAGGGCAACCAGGGTCAACTGGCCGGGCTCGAAAAGCTGCATCCCGGTGAGCACCTCATTCTCCTCGATTATTTCATCTGGGGTAACGGGATTGGTTTGGGCTGGCCCCGTCACGAAGGGCGCGAAGGGATCGGGCCTGTCATCGACCTGATATTCAAAATCGGTGGTACTTTTTTCAATTTCGATGGGCACGGCCTCCTCCGGTGCAGCGTTCTCGTCATTCTGCGGGTCCGCGGCAAGACACACCTGAAACAGAAAAAAAGAAAAAAGCCCTATCGAAACGAGCGCACGTCGTTTCCAAGAGTTGTGGAGGATTCTTTCTATGTTCATGACACGCTCATGGGAATTAAATTTACCTTCACTATTTTTTCTTTTTCTCGTCTGGCTTGGGCAGAGGCTTGTTGGTAAAACGATAGGTAACCAATTGGCCGCTGGCACTCACAATCCATTCGCCCAAATCAGATTTCTTTGGAGAACCGGCCGAGATGTTGGTAACACTTACGATTCTATCAAGTTTGCTCACCTGATCGAGAAAGCCACCGATCGAGTGGTAAGGCCCTCTGATAGAGATGGCCACGGGAACCTCGTTGTAGAAATCTCTCTGGACCTCTCCTTTTGGAGTAAAGGATACAAAGTCAAGGCCGGCGTTTCTGCCCAGTGCCGATATATCGGTAAGCAATTTGGGGATTTCTATGCTTGTGGGCAACATCTTTGCAGCTTCCTCAAACTCGTCTTCGACTTTTTGCACCTGGGCGAGCAGAATCGGGAGGCGCCGTTTCTTCTCCCGTAAATCCTGGATCTCTTTGACCAGCTTATCCCTGGTAACTTCGAGGCCTTTGATTTCCTCACTTTTGGGCTGGAAGAAAAGAAAGTAGAAAAGAGCGGCGGGAGCTATCAGTATCACTGCTCCCAGGAGTATTTTGTATTTCTTTTCGAGCGGAATATATTTTTGCTCAAGGAACGTGGCGAATTTTGAATTGCTCTTTTTCATTGGCTGATCGTATCCCTGAATTTGTTACTGCTGTTTTGCTGCTCCCGTTTCTGTCTGCGCTGGAGGTGCCGGGGAAGAAACAGATGCCGAGATAGAAAATGATTTCAAGCCCTTGCCGCTGACGTTCTTCAGTGAAGTGTTGCTGAGATTGACGCTATTTACATATTCCGAGTCAAGAGTCAGGTTGTCCATGAACTCGGCAATGGTCTTGTTGTCCAAAGCATAGCCCGACAGGGCTAGGCTTCCCCCGTTCTGTTTGAACGAGGTGATCCACATCCTCTTGTTGTCTATGATTTTTGCAACATCATCGAGTACGTGGACGGTAAGCGAAGAATCGGTTTTTAGCTGATTTATGATCTTGATCTTATTATTCAGGTCCAGTCTTCGCTTCTCGAGAACGGCAATTTCCTGGACCACCTTGTCAAACGATTTCTTTTCGTTTGTTTTGGCAACGATGTCCTCATTGAGCTCGGTAATCTTTGCGGCGAGCAAAGCACCTGTAGCCCCAAGCAGAGCAAGCACGACACAGAAAATAAGAAAGAAAACCAGCAGCTGGTTTCTGGCTTTTGCTATCTTCTGCAGTTGCCGTATCGGAAGCAGATTAATTCTGAGCATAGATCACCAGATTCGAAAATTTCCTATATTGCCGAAGGCCTGATAGCGATTCCTGATGCTATGGCCATTTCCGGCCCGATCTGTTGCAGATATTCGGGATCGATTTTCCGTTTACTCGATTTCATCTTGGCAAAAGGATTGAATCTTTCGACCTCAATTCCGGTTTCCTGGTTGAGGTAGTCGGTCAATCCTGCCACCTTTGATCCTCCGCCACTCAGTACCAGCCTGGTCAGTGGCGCATCGGAAAAATTTGAGTGATAAAGGTCGATAGCCTTTTTAATCTCGAGAATCCACTGGGTACACACGGAAGAGAAAATTTCTTGGAGTTCTTTTTCTTTATCCTCGGCCGGCGTGACGCCTACCTTAAGTGCTTCCGCCTCCTCGAACTCCAGATCGAATTGTCCCATAATGCGTTCGGTAAGCTGGCGGCTGCCTACCACGATATCTCTGGCGACCACCGACATGCCTTTGGAGATGATATTGATGTTCATCTTGGAAGCACCAATATCAATAAGAGCCACGTTTTCGGTCTTAGGGGTG
>JARRLH010000188.1:0-6223 GCA_037387205.1 Desulfofustis sp. | reverse complement strand
TTTTCGGAGGCGTTCACACCGTAATCCCCGGCCAGTGCGGGGCAGGGGACTCAAGGCGGGGGGGCAGCGTCGAAGAGGTCTGATGCACATCAGGTGCATCAATTGTATGGAAGCAAGCCTGTATAAAAAACTATGGTGGCCGTAATGGTTCCTGAAAGCAAGGCAGAAGAAGTGACAGAAAAAGAGTCTGAAGTCGCCAGGGATGAGCAGATTGTCGGTGGGCGAGCGGAGCAGGACAAAAGGGAGAGCATGGAAGAGAACCTCGAGAAACTTGCTGCTTTGAATCTAGGCAATGATCCGTCACTGCAGCCGCGTTTCTCGACCGCCATATTACGCCTGGTATCAGCGTTTGCCGGTATCGGGGCGCTGGTGCTGATCTATTTTATTGCCAAGCTCTTCGTCTTGTGAGTCCATTGAAAACATGCTTTTCCGCTCGATTTAAGCGTTGCGAGCGGATATCCTATTCCTGCGGTGTCGAACAGACGCCTGCAGTAAGATTTCTCGCCCCCCCTGAACTTCGAGCGCAATCGCACGTTTTTTGCGGGGAGCTCGCTCTGGTTATCATTTCATTTTCGCCCAGGAGTCACGCAACGTCACCACCCTGTTGAATACCGGTCTGCCGGGAGTGCTGAGGGCGGAATCGAGACAAAAGTATCCCTGACGTTCAAACTGCACCTGCACGCCCGCTTCGATACTGTCCAGCGAGGGCTCAAGCTTGCAGCCACGGAGGATTGTTCTGGAATCGGGATTGAGGTGGTCCTTGAAGTCGACCTCTTTATCGCCATCTGGATGTTCGACGCTGAAAAGCCGGTCGTAGAGGTAGACCTCGGCATCTACCGCATCTTTGGCCGACACCCAATGGATGGTGCCCTTGACTTTTCTGCCGTCGGCTGACGTACCGCCTTTGGTCTGAGGATCGTAGGTACAGTGCAGCGCGGTTACCTGGCCGTGTTCGTCTTTTTCATATGAAACGCAGGTAATGTAGTAGCCGTAGCGCAGCCGAACCTCCCGTCCCGGCCCCAAGCGGAAAAATTTCCTCGGCGGATCCTCCAGGAAATCATTGCGTTCAATATAGAGTTCTCTGCTAAACGGCAGGGTGCGGGTCCCCAGTTCCGGCTTCTGAGGATGATTCTGGGCGGTAATTTCTTCGGTCTGATCGTGCGGATAGTTATCAATCACTACCTTGAGCGGTTCGAGCACTCCCATTACCCGCGGGGCCGTCGCGTTAAGATCTTCCCGGACCGCGTTTTCCAGGACTCCCATGTCAATCCAGCTCTGCTTTTTACCGATACCGATCATCTCGCAGAAATTGCGTATCGATCGGGGCGTATAGCCTCTTCGTCGGAGCCCGGAGATGGTCAGCATGCGGGGATCATCCCAGCCGTCCACGTGATGTTCGCCTACAAGCTGGAGAAGCTTCCGCTTGCTCATTACCGTGTAGGTCAAATTCAGCCTGGCAAATTCGATCTGACGGGGATGGCAGGGGGTTTCGAGGGTGTCGAGCACCCAGTCATAGAGCAATCGGTTATCCTGGAATTCAAGGGTACAGAGCGAGTGGGTGATCTGTTCCAGCATATCTGAAAGGCAGTGGGTAAAATCGTACAGCGGATAGATGCACCACTTGTCGCCGGTGCGGTGATGGGAGGCGTTGACGATTCGATAAAGTACAGGATCGCGCAGGATGATGGCGGCCGCACCCATGTCGATTTTAGCCCTGAGAACCCTGCTGCCTTCTGGATAGGCGCCGTCTCTCATCCCTCTAAAAAGTTCGAGATTCTCCTCAACGGGCCGGTTTCGGTAGGGGCTATCTGTTCCCGGTTCTGTCAGCGTGCCCCGGAAACGGCGAATTTCCTCGGCCGACAGGTCGCAGACATAGGCTTTGCCCCTGTTGATAAGCTGTTCGGCAAAGTCGTAGAGCTTGTCGAAATAGTCGGAGGCGAAGTAGAGGTGATCCTGCCAGTCGAACCCCAGCCATTGCACATCCCGTTTGATCGATTCGACATACTCGACTTCCTCCTTGCTGGGGTTGGTATCATCGAAGCGGAGATGGCACTGGCCTCCAAATTCTTGGCTGATGCCGAAATTGAGACAGATCGACTTGGCATGGCCGATGTGCAGGAAGCCGTTTGGTTCGGGCGGGAATCTGGTTACCGGCACGGGATGTTTACCGCTTTTCTGGTCCTGATCGACGATCTGCCTGATGAAGTCGAGCGGTCGGTCACTGCTGCCGTTGTCGGGTGTGGTGCTCATTGTAGCTGCCTTCATGGATAGAGTTGCGGAGTTTTTCTCAAGCGGGAGACGACTTTCTCCTGGCCGATGGTTACCAGAATGTCAAACATCGAGGGTCCTGCCAGCTGGCCGGTGACCACCGTACGCATGCCGTTGATGATTACGCCCGGTTTCACGCCGGCCTGCTCGGCACAGACTCGGGCCAGCTTTTCCGTGTGCTCAACAGAGAAATCAGAGAGCTTTTCATAGTCGTCCGCCAGTTCAGGCAGCCACTGCTTGAGTCCAGGATGTTTGAGCACATTCTTGTTGAGCGGTTTCTCTTCTATGTCATACTCATCGGAGAAATACGCCCGGCCCATGGTGGCAAAATCGGTAAGCACATGAAACCTGCTTCTTATCAGCTCGATGGTGTCAAGAAACCATCGGTGCCTGCCCCCATCGTAGTCGTCATGCCAGAGGCCGCGGCCGATGAGCACCTCTCTCACCTGCGGGGCGAGTTCTTCGACAGGCATGGTGCGCAAGTAATGCTCGTTGATGGCGATAGCCTTGGGATCCGTGAAAAATTTCGGATCGCCTTTGCGATAGTTGAATATCGAAGCCGATTTATTGATGCGGTCCAGACTGAACGCCTCGATCAGCTCTTCCCTGGAGAATATTTCCCGGTCGTCTCCGGGAGACCAGCCCAGCAGGACCAGAAAATTGTTAAAAGCCCAGGGCAGAAAACCGTTATCCCTATAAAACTGCACTGCGACGATCTCACCATGACTTCTTTTCGATATTTTCGCTTTTTTGGTATCCAGGGTCAGGGGCATGTGGGCAAATACCGGCACGGGAGCGCCCAGGGCCTCGTAGAGAAGCAGTTGTTTGATCGTATTGGTCATGTGATCCTGGCCCCTGACCACATGGCTGATGCGGTCCCTGATATCATCGACCACGTTGCAGAGCAGGTAAAGTGGACTGCCGTTTGACCTGACAATGACGAAATCGTCTATCTCTGCGTAGGAACTCTCTATCCGGCCGAGCACCTCGTCGTGGTAGCCGATTTTGCCTGGCCGCTCCGGGACCTTGAAGCGCAGCACCGAGTCCAGCCCTGCCTGCAGTTTTTCTTCGACCTGGTCTTCACTCAAATGCCGGCAGGTGCCGTCGTACCCGACGTTCTGCTTGGCTGCCAATGCCGCTTCCCGCTTCTTTTCGAGTTCTTCTCTGGTGCAGAAGCAGCGATAGGCTTTACCTTCCTGCAGCAGTTTATCTGCCGCACGCCGATGCTCAGCACTGAAATCGGTTTGAAAGTAGGGTCCCTCGTCCCAGTCGATTCCCAACCATTCGAGGCCATCGATAATACCTGCTATGGACTCTTCCGAGGAGCGGTCCGTGTCGGTATCTTCGATCCGCAGGACCAGTGTGCCGCCGGTTTTCTTCACGTAGAGCCAGTTATAAAGAGCCGTTCTGGCCCCGCCGATGTGCAGATAGCCGGTGGGACTGGGAGGGAAACGTAATCTGGGATGTGGCATAATAAACCTTTCTGGGTTGGGCGTTTTAATATAGAAACTGAGGTGTTACATAAATAAGCATAAATGGGAAAGATGGGTGTAATTGACCAAACTTTTTGTTCGCAATCGAACCAATGCAGGCACGCAAGCTGGTTTTATAATGTTTTGACCGCGATAATTCAATCAGATTTAGGGTTGAGCAGCGCTTTGCGCTTGTCCTCATCGGTTTTAATAAGTATATTTCTCTGTTTTTTATATCAATTGTCTCCCGATGGTTAAGGAAACGTCTGGGTTCCAAGGTTTTGGGTTCTGGCAATATCTTGATTAACCAAAAAAAGAGAGGGTTTAAAGTAGTCAGATGAGAGTCTTAATAAGCGATAATCTCGCTCCAATTGGGGTTGAGATTCTTGAAAATGCGGGTATTGAGGTTGATTTTAGACCAGGTTTGAGCCCCGACGAAATAAAGGCGGCCATCGGGGAGTATGAAGGGCTGATTATCAGAAGCGCCACCAAGGTAACCAAGGATCTGCTTGAGTCGGCAGGCAGACTCAGAGTGGTCGGCAGGGCGGGTATCGGTCTGGACAATGTCGATGTGCCCGCAGCCAGCCAGAAAGGTGTCATCGTCATGAATGCGCCCGATGGTAATGCCACCACCACCGCAGAACTTGCCATCTCGATGATGATGTCTCTGTCCCGCAATATACCTCAGGCCACCGCCTCGATGAAAGCCGGCAGGTGGGAAAAGAAAAAATTCATGGGCCATGAGCTCACCGGTAAAACCTTTGGTGTCATCGGTATTGGCCGGATAGGCAGCATCGCGGCGAGCCGTGCCCAGGGATTGAAGATGAAAACCATCGCCTTCGATCCCCATATGCCCAGAGAGGTAGCTGAAAAGCTGGGGGTCGAACTGGTGGATCTGCTGGAGCTGGCCAGGAGAAGCGACGTGATTTCGGTTCACGTGCCCTTGACCAAGGAGACAAAAAACCTGGTCTCCACCGAGTTTTTCGACAACATGAAGCCCGATGCCATGTTCGTCGACTGCGCCCGCGGCGGGGTATGCGATGAGGACGCTCTTTATGAGGCCCTCAAAGACAACAAGATCGGCGGTGCCGCCCTGGACGTGTTCGCTCAGGAACCGACCTCCATGGAAAATTGTCCGCTGCTGGGGCTGGATAACTTTATCTGCACTCCGCATCTGGGCGCCTCAACCAGCGAAGCCCAGGAAAACGTGGCGATCGCCATAGCCGAGCAGGTTGCTGATTATCTGAAAAAAGGAACGGTGACCAATGCCGTCAACGTGCCCTCGGTCAGCGACGATGTCTTGGCCAAGGTTGGACCTTATATCACCCTCGGGGAAATGCTCGGCAACATGCACATGCAGCTTGCCAAGGGGGGTATACAGGAAATAGCCATCGAATATGGCGGCAACCTGGCCGAACTGGAAACAAATTCCATAACCGTGGCCTTTCTCAAGGGACTCTTCACGCCCATCTTAAAGGATGCGGTAAACTACGTTAATGCCCCCATCATAGCCAGGGACAGAGGCATCAAAATAGTCGAATCCCGAACCGACAAAACCTCAGATTTTATCAATACGCTTTCCATCGGGGTGTCGACCGATGCGGAGAAAAACGTTCTGGTCGGCACCGTGTTCGGCAAAAACGAGCCCCGCCTGGTGAGATTGAATAATTTTAGGCTGGAAGCCTTGCCCTCCGGGCCGATGTTATTAGTCTATAACAACGATGTTCCAGGAGTCATCGGGGCCTTGGGTACCGAGTTGGGCAGGAGCGGCGTCAATATATCCAGGATGACCGTGGGGCGTGAGATAGAGAGCAAGCAGAATATAATTTTCCTGGGTACCGATCAGTTGATTTCAGCCGAAGTGCTGGAACGGGTTCGGGCAATAGAAAATATTAACGGCGCCCACAGTTTCGATCTCTAAAATTAATTTCAGCACCGGCCGGGGTGAGTCCGGCCAGCAGAGGAATTACCATGGCTGAAGAAAGCACCGGCAGCACTGTCTGCGGCGAAGGAAAGGTACCGGACAAAGAAGGGCATTGCGTGATGCCGGAGGTTACATTTTCAACCTTCGTCATGTCGCTCAACACCTCGGCGCTCTTCCATTTGGGAGAGTTGCCGGACCCGGAAAGCGGCGAGAGGTCCATCAACCTCGATCTGGCCAGACATGCCATCGATACGCTTGTCGTTCTCGAGCAAAAGACCAAAGGCAATCTTACGGAAGAAGAGGCTGAATTGATGCGCAACATCCTCTACGATGTCAAGATGCGCTTCGTCAAAACAGCCAAACAGTAGAATCGGCTTACTCCCCGCCAGTACCTGTCGATCAGCGGCAAGATGAAAATCGAACTGCCGGCGCCGGCGAAGGTAAACCTGAATCTGCACGTGACCGGCCGTCGGCAGGACGGCTATCACGAGCTGATTACCAGGATGCAGAAGATCGACTTGTGCGATCGCTTGGAACTCGAACTGACCGAAAGCAAGGA
>JARRLH010000187.1:0-7150 GCA_037387205.1 Desulfofustis sp. | reverse complement strand
ACCGGGATGATTGAACTGTAGAGACTGCCTGGGGCCATAATCAGCACGTCTGCATCCCGGATGTGAGCAAGAACTTTTTCCGACACCAACGGCCGACCACAAAAGTCGACAGTCACCCGGGCCACGGCCGATCCCCTCACGGCAATGCTTGATTTATATTCACCGGTAACCTCAACACCGTCGCTGTAGAGGAAGCGAAGCTGGGCGGGAACCGGGGTGCATGGCAGGACGGCTTCGGGTCCGGCCCCTATCAGTTCGCCGATAGCGGAAATGGCGCTGTTAATGGCCTCACCGACCGCGGCCTCCAGGTCAATTCTGTCTCCGACCAGGTTCTCGTTGCCGGCCACCATCCGGATGCCGGCAAGTATCAGCAGATTGCCAAGACAATGCGGACGTCCGAGGGTAGCCTGGCAGAGCTCATCGTTGAGGCAAAAAGCCAAATAATTTTCCAGTGTACTGGCCATCTTTTCAGGCAGCCTGTCCAACTCCTCAAGACACTCCCTGAGCAGCTCCTTGGCGGACTCAGGCCTGGCAGTGAAGCGATAATTGAAGATGGTGGAAATGTCGTTTACCAGGGCTGCAGCCTGCCCGGCAGTTAATTGATAGCGGCTCTCCAGCAGTCGGCGTTGGATGGATGAAATCAGCACGTGCCTGATGTCTCCAAGACCGAAAATCGGCAGATCCTTCAGCAACTCGCCGGTGGAGCCGCCGTCATCGGTCACGCAGACGATAGCCCTGGACTGAGGAAATATTTGTTTCAATCCCTCAAACGGTCTGTCCGGCCAGTTCTTCTGACGGCTGTCCCCGCCAATAATATTGGACAGCCCGGTGCCGCCGCCGAACACCACCACCCTGGCATCATCTACCGTGGTGGAAATAAGCCTTTCTCTCAGTTCGCCGAACAGAGACGCGGATTCCTTGGTTATTCCTGCGGGGGTACCGTGCAGTACCAGATCCACCAGCTTTTCCCGCATATCGTAATGAGGAAGCAGATCAAACGAGGAAATAGTCCTTTTCTTGAGAGATTCGAGCAGGCCATGCTCCCTTTCGGTAAGGTAATTAAATGAGGGGTGATCAACCATAGAGACTCTAGCCATTACCGTTGATTAACTCTTCCACCCTGCTCAATTCCTCTCGGGTATCAACCTCCACCGAATCGTGCGCGGTCAGGACAACCTTGATTCGGTAGCCGAACTCAAGGGCGCGGAGCTGCTCGAGCTTTTCAAAATGTTCCCATTCTCCCTCCGGCAACCCCACAAAGGTGAGCAGAAAATTTTTCCGGTAGCCATAGACCCCGAGATGCTTGTAATAGGTGGGCGTCCCCTGTTCGGGATTTCTCTGAAACGGTATTGCCGAGCGGCTGAAGTAAAGGGCGTTGTGATCTCTGTCAAATACGGTTTTTACATGGTTGGGATCATTGATTTCTTCTTTTCTGACTATTTTATAAATCAGGGTAGACATGGGTAATTCGGGATCTTCAAGCAGGGGGCGGGTCACCTGTTCGATTATTTCCGGCGGAAAAAGCGGCTGGTCTCCCTGGATATTGACCACGATATCATTGTCGGAGACGCCCAGGGCTGCCGCCGCTTCGGCGAGCCGATCAGTGCCCGAAACATGATCGTCTCTTGTCATCACGAATTCGCCGCCAAACGATTCCACGCAGTCGGCGATGCGGCTGTCATCAGTGGCGACCACCACCTGAGTAAGCAAATCAACCTTTCGAGCCCGCTCGACCACATGCTGAATCATCGGTTTTCCGCTGATCAGAGCCAGCGGTTTACCGGGAAATCTATTCGATTTATAGCGGGCCGGAATGATGGCTATCACCTGAACATCATTATTTTCCATTGCCTTACTGGATCCTGTAGTTATGCTGCAAGGGCGGGTAGTGGTTGTCACCCTTCTTCTTAAATCATTTTTGTATGGATATCAAACCTCAGATCGCCGTCAGAGCCGATATCGCCACACCTGAAAACGCTTCCTATTTAATTGCTTTGGCAAAACGGCTCAACCTGCCGTTGATCGATGCGCCAGACCAGCGCTTCAGCCATGTGCTCACCTATCGGAATTCACGGTTGGAATTAGATTCGCAGGGAGGCCCTGCAACAGCCTCGCTTACGGTCGATTTTCTATCGGGCCCTGCCTACTACCGATTCCGTCACGACCGCCGGATTAATCAGCCGCTGGCCAGGGCAGCAGGAATAAAACCTGGCTATCGGCCAGCGGTGCTGGATGGGACCGCCGGCTTCGGTGAGGACGGTTTCGTGCTCGCCACCCTTGGCTGCCGGGTGCTGATGATTGAACGCTCGGCGGTAATCTGGGCGCTGCTGGCCGATGGTATTTCCCGGGCCAGGGGAAACGAGGAAGTCCGACAGATCTTCGATCAGCGTGTGACCCTCAAACTCGCCGACACCATCGACTATCTCAATTTCTCTGAAAGTTCATACGACACCGTCTATCTCGATCCCATGTATCCGTCGCGGCCCAAATCGCCACTCAACAAACTGAGAATGAGATTGCTGCGGGAGCTGGTGGGCGACGATTACGATGGTTCAGAACTGCTCAGCGCAGCCCTTGAAAAGGCGCGCCACAGGGTGGCGGTCAAGAGGCCTGCCAAAGCAGGACCGCTGGATCATAGAACACCGTCCTATACGGTCACCGCCAAGAGCAGCCGCTATGATGTGTACCTGACCCCCTATTTATGATAGCTGGTCCCGGCTTTTATCGTATATGCCCGGTAGAGCTGCTCGAGCAGGATCAGGCGGGTCATGTCATGAGTGTAGGTCATGGCCGACAGAGACAGCACTGTGTCGGCCTTGTGCAGTTGCTCATCATCCAGGCCGAGCGGCCCGCCTATGATGAAGCTGACCGTCTGCACCGCCCGGTGCTCAAGTTCCGACAAAAAGGAGGCGAAGGTCTCCGAGCTCAGCTGCTTGCCGCGACTGTCCAAGACGATCCTGTAGCTGCCCTGCGTCAGTCGACGATTAAGCAATGAACTCTCATAAGCCCTGATTTCCGAAGCGCTTCGGGCCGAAAGTTTTTTAACTTTGATCTCGACAAGTTCTACCGGGATGAATCGTCTCAGGCGATTCTGATAATCACCGATGCCCTGCTGCAGGTAAGGTTCTTTGGTTTTGTTGAGCAGCAGAATTTCCAGTTTCATGGCTGGCAGCGGTTATTGTGGTTCGCTGCCGATCAGCCGCGCCAATATCTCTCTGAATTCCCGGTAGCTCAACTCCCTGTTGATCCCCGGGCATGATTCGCGAATGATGAGAAAATTATTCTCGTCGTCCAGCAGGGCTGGAACCAGCGGCCATTGGGCACAGCGCCAGGGGCGGCCGTGATAGACGGTGCAGCCCTCATCATAAAAGATGCAGTGCCCCTGCACGGTTTTCATCTGTATGATAGAGCCGGTCGTTCTCCAGTAGGTGCCGGCAACCTCGCGGACAGGCAAATCGAGCTCCGCCGCCATCCGCTGCTGATCACTTTCATCAAGCGATACGGTCGTATCGCCGTGGCAGCAGAACCCGCACTGGGTACACTGAAATATTTTCTTTTGATCAGACATAGAGGTACGAACTTACCATATGCTTTTATCAGAAGCTGTCGTCTAATGGATTTATAAATCGGTTTGGGGAAAATTGAACTCAGGAATAGCTTTCGAAAAATGGCGAAATGATGTCAACGACTAGCCTGGTTCCTATTCTAGGCGTAGCCAGCCATATCGCCGAGGGTCGAGATGTCTATACCATAGAGCAGCGCTGCTGTCCGCCACTTTTCCTGGTTTTCGATTTCAAAAATGATTGAGTCGTTGGCCGGCAGGCTGAGCCAGCCATCGGCAAGCAGCTCCGCTTCCAGTTGGCCGGGACCCCAGCCGGCATAGCCGAGGAGAAAGAGATAATCAGCCGGGCCGCTGCCTCTGCTGATATCCTCGAGAATTCTCGATTCACGCGACAGCGCCAGACCTTCTTTGATCTCCAGTTGATGTTCCACCTGATACTCTGATCGATACTGCACTAAGGCCGATTCGTGGTGAACTGGCCCACCTAAGTAAATCGGCGGCAGCGGGGTATCAGGGACGTCAAGATGAGCGCTTCTGAGGATTTCCTCAAGACTGAAGTAGGGATTTGGTTTGTTGACCGCAACTCCCATGGCACCCTCTTCGCTGTGAGCGCAGATAAGTATAACCTGTTCCTCGAACCTGGGGTAAGGCATCTGCGGGGTTGAGATCAGAAACGACCCGGTCAGTGCTTCGATGACGGGAGCCTGGGTGTCGGTCATGATAAGAATCCTTCAAAGTTAATTGTTGTCCTACCTATAGAGTATCAGGCTGATTGCAGAACCGTCAAGTCAATCCCACGCCCACTACACTAAGCAGCATTACCCAGAGCCACAACCACTCAAGATGGAGGATAGTCAAACTTTCCCGGTGACTTTTTGCCAACGATCCCCTATATCTTAAAGCTGTTATCTCAAACAGAGACACCATTGGGGTTTGCCGACGCCAGATCGGTGTGCAGATCCCCATGCTGTCCGGCAACCAATGCTGCAGGGTGCTGTTTGCTGCCCTGTCGATCCAGAGCCTATTATTTCAGAAAAGATGAACAGAATTGCCGACCAAATCCTGAAGAACAACTATTACGATCCCTTCCAGTATCTCGGTGTCCATCAGCGGGCGGACTCTCCCGACATCCTTCAGATCCGTACCCTGCAGCCTCACGCCTCTGCGGTCTCAGTGCTGAGTTCCGGGAAAGAGTGGGGGATGGTGCGCAGCCACCCTGAAGGCATCTACGAATGTGAACTGAAACGCGCCGAACTTGAGTACCCCGATCTCGACCCCTACGACTATCGGTATAAAATCACCTACCGGTCCGGCGCTGTGCACCTGATCAACGATCCCTATCGTTTTCCCATCCTGCTCGATGAAACTGATCGTTACCTGTTCAACTCAGGTACCAACTACTCCCTTTACAATTTGTTTGGCGCCCAGATCGGTCTGCACTGCAAGGTCGGCGGCACCCTCTTCAGGGTATGGGCGCCGAATGCACGGGCCGTTGCCGTGATAGGTCATTTCAATGGCTGGGACAGTCGCGTACACCAGATGCGGGTTCTGGGCAGTTCCGGCATCTGGGAGCTTTTCATTCCCGGCCTCGTGGAAGACGAGTTGTATCGATTCATGCTCAAATCGGCAGACGGGGAGATGCTGGAAAAATCTGATCCTTTTCAGTTTTTTGCCGAAAACAGACCACGGACCGCTTCGGTGGTCAGGAATCTGCAGCGCTATCAATGGCAGGATCTACAATGGCAGGAACAGAAGCAAACGACCCCGCCCTACGATAAACCGATTTCCATCTACGAGGTGCATCCCGGATCGTGGCGGCGCGACCCTGACGATCCCGAGCGCTTTCTGACCTTTCGGGAACTCGCCGATCAACTCGTTCCCTATGTCAAGGAAATGGGGTTCACCCACATTGAACTCATGCCGGTCATGGAACATCCACTGGATGAGTCATGGGGGTATCAGGTTACCGGCTCATTCAGCGTGACGAGCAGATACGGGGTCCCCGATGATTTCATGTATTTTGTCGATTTTTGTCACCAGAATGGAATTGGCGTCATCCTGGACTGGGTCCCGGCCCATTTCCCCAAGGATATGCACAGCCTTGCCAGGTTCGACGGCACAGCGCTTTACGAACATGAGGATCCCCGCAAGGGAGCCCATCCCGAATGGGGCACCCTGATCTACAATTACGGGCGCCAGGAGGTGAGCAATTTCCTCATCGCCAGTGCCCTGTTCTGGCTCGACAAATATCATATAGACGGCCTGCGCGTGGATGCAGTTGCGTCGATGCTCTATCTCGATTACGCCCGCCAAGAGGGTGAGTGGATACCAAACTGCTATGGAGGCAGAGAGAATCTCGAAGCTATCGAGTTTATCAAGCATATGAACTCGGTGATCTATGAACGGTATCCGGGAACGCTGATGATCGCCGAGGAATCCACGAGCTTTTATGGAGTATCGAAACCTGCCGACCAGGGCGGGCTGGGATTCGGTTTCAAATGGAATATGGGCTGGATGAACGATATTCTCGGTTATTTTGCCAAAGACCCGTTTTACCGTAAATACCACCACAACGCCCTGACCTTTTCAATGATGTATGCCCTGTCGGAAAATGACCGGCGACGACTGGCAGAAATTTGCCAACCTCCGGCTGCTGCTGCTCTATCTCTATCTTCACCCGGGCAAAAAGCTCCTCTTCATGGGCGGTGAATTCGGCCAGCGTTCCGAGTGGTACTGCAAACAGAGTCTGGACTGGCATCTGCTCGATATGGGGCCCTATCACCGGCAGACCCAGGAATTCGTGCGCCATCTCAATGGTTTTTACAGGCATCACCCTTCTTTGTGGCAGCTCGACTATGATCATCGCGGCTTTTCCTGGCTGGACATCGAAGACCAGGATAACTCGATTATTTCATTCTTAAGGACAGCAGAGGACCCCGCCGACTATCTTGTGTGCCTGCTCAATTTTACTCCCCAGACTCTGGAAGCTTACAAAATCGGCGTACCCAATCTGGGAGAATATGAACTGGTACTCTGCTCGGATGCGCCCGAGTTTGGCGGCAGCGGCGCCTGTCCCGACTTTCGTTTCGAGGCCCTTGTCGAACCTTTTGCACGGGCGCCTTACCATTGCTTGATCAAGGTGCCACCGCTGGCGGGCCTGGTGTTGAGACCGGTACGCAAGGAGAGTTAGCTATGACTGGAACTAGTCCGCTGGGCAGAGATAAGTTGAAAAAGGCACTTCACTACTTTTCGGAACTGGTTGCCGAGCATCCGGAAAAAAGTCGCCTCGAACTGCTGCAGAAAGTTCAACTCCAGTTCGACCTTTCTCCGGCCGACTGCGAATTTCTCAATAAGCATCTGGGAAAAGAATACCCTGAATCCGGAACCGGGACGTGAGTTGACCGCACATATGTGCTAAAAATAGTCTCTGGGGGAATCCTATGGACGCCTATCAACAGGTACTGGCAACCATCTCCCTGACCATGGGAGCCGCATGGGCCAGTGGCATTAATCTCTACGCCACCATTGCGGTGCTTGGGATTTTGGGAGCCACCGGTAATGTGGAACTTCCCTCCCAGCTGCTTGTTC
>JARRLH010000186.1:0-6280 GCA_037387205.1 Desulfofustis sp. | reverse complement strand
CCAGCTCGACATGGGAAAAGTCCTGCTTGGAGCGGGGATTGGTGCAGCCGACCACGCCGGCGACACCCCTTATGCGGCCGTTGATGATATTGTCGTTCAGCGGTTCATAGCCACCTCTGAACGAGCCGCCGAGCATGTATTTGATATACTCATGGGAAAATCCGTGGACCCCCTTGGCGGTGCGCGCCGGAATCTCGATCTCCTGACCCCGGTTCTTGTAGCGCATGATGGCCTTGATAATGATCTGGTCGGTGCACTTCATCGGATCGTGCTCGTCGAGTTCGATGTGCAGCGCGCCTTCGATCTTGGCCCGGTAATTGGTGGTGACGAAGACGGTGTCGTAGCAGCCGGCCACCTTGTGCAGATCCTGCTTGATGCATTGTACATCAACCGTCATGGCGTCAACGGCCCCGGTGACCAGCGCCGCCTCGGTCGAGGAGAAGTTACCGGCATGCGGTATCCCGTGCCGTGACAGGACATCGAGACCGGAACAGCACATGCCGACCAGATTGATGCCCTTGGCGCCGGCTTCCTGGGCCATTTCCCTGATGGAAGGGGCGGCGGCCGAGATAATCATGGCTTCGAGCAGGATTGGCTCATGCCCATGGACGATGATGTTGACCTGGTCTTCCTTGAGCACCCCCATGTCCACCGTGACCTCGACCGGCACCGGCGTACCGAACAGGATATCGGAGATATCGGTCGATACCATGGAGCCTCCCCAGCCGTCCGCCAGCGCGGTACGGGAAATCTGCTTGGTGATGTTCTCGTAATCCTGATCGACGCCCATGGCCGAACGGTGCATCATTTCCATAATTTCGCGCATCGCACCGCGCGGAACGATGCCTT
Organism: Desulfofustis sp.; assembly: GCA_037387205.1. Lineage (GTDB taxonomy): Bacteria > Desulfobacterota > Desulfobulbia > Desulfobulbales > Desulfocapsaceae > JABDQA01. The sequence goes on along the minus strand of JARRLH010000186.1, from coordinate 5,431 downwards.
CCTTGCGCCAGGTTTCCAGCGTTTTCTGAGGAACCCGCTTAACCAGAGGAATCTCACCCTCAACCTGGGTATAGGTTTTTTCCAGCTCCCGGTAGACATCGGCGGCAACATCCTTGACCGTCCTGCCCTCGGTTTCGATATCAAGTGATTTTGCCACCTCGAAGAGTTTCAGGTGATCCTTGATCTCAAAATCGCTGACCGTCCCCTCGATAACCCCTCTGAAGAGGTCGAGCATGGCCATGCCGTGATCGGTGTGGGCGGCTGTGCCGGCTGCAACCATGCGGCCGAAATTCCTGGCAGCGATGGTGTCGATGGTCGCGCCGCATACTCCCACATGTTTGTATGGGTCGCTGGGGCTGATCCGGCACGGTCCCATGGAGCAGTGTTTGCAGCAAGCCGAACTTGCACCGATGGGGCACGGTTTTACCGCTTCGGCCCGATCGAAGAAGAGCTCTACTCCGTCTCTTCTGGCTTTGGCGATCATCTGCTGGGTAGATTCACAGGTGGTAATATCCTCAGGTCGAATTATCTGTTTCGGCTTAGCCATAACTCCTCCGTGGTGTGGGTGTGATTGCTGCAGTTCCCGTCAGTGATAATTCACGGGCATCATATAGGAATGATTCTCATAAAGCATCATACCACCACATTGTGGCGGTGTCAAGCGGGGATATATCATGCTGACAGCCAAAAAAGATCTCAACTTCAACCAAATACACGAGGTTAAAAACGGGGATAACTATTACTACGCTGGCACCAGAGAAAATATTCCTGGGAAGGCCCCACACAAATCAGTCTGCTGCTGTCAATCAATAAAGGAGGCTAGCGGAGCCCAAAAACAGAATCGTACGGGCACCTGAAGTAGAATAGAGCGTGGCAGGGGTTGGCAGAGGGTACGGACTGGCTCATCTCACTATCTACCTTGTGGTGTCTCACTCCGGTTGCTGCCCGATGTTGATTGAGCGATCTCCTGCAGCACCCTGTCGCGCTCATCCTCAAGGTCGAGCAGATCATGCATGACCGGCGGCTTGATTGAATGGGCAGGCAGACGTTTTTCGGTTTCCGAAATAGCCTTTTCCAGTTCGGCGAGCCTCTTTTTCAACATTTCTATACGGTCCATAGCCCTGGTGATCGATATGCCTATTTTGCCGCCATTTATATGGTCAGGTGTTTGAGATGCTCTTCGATCAATTCTAATTCAACAGCGTTGGGAGCCCGTTTCTGAACGCGGTAGAAGAAGACTTCTTTAAGCTTCGATTTTCGGCTGTAGACAATCACCTCATACCTCGTTGCTGGAGATGGATTGACCTCAACCCAGAGGGTGCGCTCGAGATCAATGGAGAAATCCTCGCACACGTGTTTGGCAAACTTTTCCGGCTGGGCAGAAATTGAATGGCCTGCTCCCGTCTCCGAGTAGAGGCAGAGGTGCTGTCTGAACGAGGTCACATTACCGTTGTCCTTTCCTATTGCGTAAATATAGAGGTGATAGGATCCGGGAAACCAGGCGATCGGATCACGTCCGTCTCGCTTTTTGCCGTCCCAGCTGTAGATGCCGTTGTATACTTCCATTGGTTCTATCCTGTTCTGCTTATAGAAGGTCGTCCTATACTCTATTGCAGATATCGAAAATGTCTCCCCCGTGCTCTAGTCAATCTGCTGCGTGCAGCGATTCTCCACGGAATGAGTGATGTTTTCCACCACCAGGGGCGGTAAATATGGTAGGGTGCTGGTGACAATTAAACTCTCTCTGAGGCCAATGACAATGACCGAAGAAAACACCAGTGTTCAGCGTTTTCTGAATGGTAAGGGCTGCTCCCAGGCTGTCCTGACCCAGTTCTGCGAACAGTTCGGCCTGGATGAACTGACCGCACTGAAAATCTCCTCAGGCTTTCCAGCGGGCATGCAGATGGCCGGAATCTGCGGGGCCGTGACTGGCGCCTACATGGTGCTCGGCCTCCGTTTTGCCGACCAGGAAAGCTCCACCTCTGCCGGCCGCAAAAAGGTGTATGAGGCCGTGGCCGAATTTACCCGCCGCTTCAAACAACGCCACACTACTCTTGACTGCAGAGAATTGCTGGGCTGCAACATCATGACTCCTGAAGGAAAAGAGATCGCCGATGACAAGAACCTGTTCAAGACGGTGTGCCCTAATTTTGTTGAGGATGCGGCGATCATAGTGCAGGAACTCATTGAAATTGATGACCACAAGCAGTGAAACACAGGAGGTGCCGGTTTGAATCTCTACTCGATGCTGAAAAAAAGAGAACAGAACAACTCACCTGTCAGAGTCGGGGTTATAGGAGCGGGCAAGTTCAGCTCCATGTTTCTCAACCAGGCCAGGTTCACCCCGGGAATGCAGGTAATGGGCATTGCCGAGCTTTCAGCCCAGCGGGCCTATGAGGCCCTGGAAACAACTGGTTGGGGAAAAGAGCGTGCGGCACTGGCAGGATCTGCCGCAGAGATCAACGACACGGCGGCGGCCGGCAAAATTGGCATAACCGACGACGCCCGCGCCCTGATCCAATCCGAATGCGAGGTGATCCTGGAGATTACCGGCAGTCCGGAAGCGGGAACCGCCCATGCGGTCGCCGCCATCGAAGCGGGCAAACATGTGGTCATGGTCAACGTTGAGGCCGATTGTTTGCTCGGCCCGATCCTCGCCCAAAAAGCTGAGGAACACGGTGTCGTCTACTCCATGGCCTACGGCGATCAGCCGGCCCTCATCATGGAGCAGCTCGACTGGGCCCAAACGGTCGGTTTCGAAATCGTCTGCACCGGCAAGGGAACCAGGTATCAGCCTGAATATCACTATTCCACTCCCGATACGGTATGGGGATATTACGGGTTTTCCGAGGAACGGGTGGCCAGCGGCGACTACAACGCCCAGATGTTCAACTCCTTTCTCGACGGCTCCAAATCGGCCATCGAAATGTGCGCCGTGGCCAACGCCTCAGGGTTGCGGCCCCAGTCATGCGGCCTGCAATTCCCCGCCGTGGATGTTGATGATCTCGCCGATGTGCTGAAACCTGAGACAGACGGTGGGATTCTTAAACATTCCGGCACGGTGGAGGTAATTGCCAGTGAAAAACGCGATGGCTCCCCGGTAGTCAGAGACCTTCGCTGGGGAGTCTACGTGGTATTCAAAGCACCCAACGCCTATGCGGCCCGCTGTTTTCAGGAGTACGGCATGAAGACAGATACGAGCGGACTCTACTCCGCCCTCTACCGACCCTACCACTATATCGGGCTGGAACTTGGCATCAGTGCGGTCAATGCGGTCCTGAGAAATGAGCCCACCGGCAGCTCCTCACAATTCCTGGCAGATGTCGGCGCCTTTGCCAAAAAGGATCTGCGCCCTGGAGATCGGCTGGACGGAGAAGGCGGCTACACGGTGTTCGGCAAGCTCATGAGCGCCGCAGACAGCCTGAAACGCTCCATCCTGCCGCTGGGGTTGACCGGCAGGGCCAAGGTGATCAAACCGGTGGGCAAAGATACAGCGCTTACCTATGACTGCGTTGAGCTCGACAGCTCCACAACAGCCTACCAGCTTAGAAAAGAACTTGAGGCAGGCAGGAGCTTGTAGTCCTTTGTGTCGAGGTTGAGGGTGGGGATCCGGGCCAGGTACCTGACCGCTGTCAGACGTTGAAGCGGATGTTGAGGATATCGCCTTCTTCGACGATGTAGTCCTTGCCCTGCACATAAAGCTTGCCCTGTCTCTTCAGCTCTGCCTCGCTGCCGAACTCGATCAGCTCGGGGTACTTCATAACTTCCGCCCGGATAAATCCCTTCTGCAGGTCCGAGTGAATCGCTCCAGCCGCAATGGGTGCCTTCGACCCGATCCGCACCAGCCACTGATGCACTTCTTCCTTGCCCACCGTGAAAAACGACATTCGCCCCAATGCTTTCAGACAGAGCCGGGTCAGTATGCCCAGGGCCGGCTCTTCGATGCCGAGGTCAGCGCGAAATTCCTTTTTCTCCTCCTCGCTGTCAAGCTGGGATATTTCCGACTCGACCTGGGCCGAGACAACCATGGCCTCCATTTTCTGCTGCCGACAGTGGTCGGCCACCCTCTCCAGAATCGCCCGATCACCGAGATCTTCTTCTGCTACGTTGAACACCAGGATGAGTTCTTTTCTGGTGATAAACGGATAGCTGCGGATCAGCAGATCCTCCTCCCCGCTGAAGTGCATGAGCCGCAGGGGCTGCTCCTCTTCCAGGTGGACCTGAATCCGCTGCAGCAACTCAAACTCTTTGGTCTGCCGCTCGTCCTTGATTTTTTTCAGGGCGGCCTCGAGCCGCTCAAGCCGTTTTTCAACGAAGATCTGATCGTGGATCAGGAACTCTGAATTGACCATCTGCACATCCCTCAGCGGGTCGATCGACCCGGAGGAATGGTAGACTGCTTCATCCTTGAATACCCGGACCACATGGCAGAGCGCATCGACATCGACGATGTGCTGGAAAATGTCACCTTTGGCGATCGTCTCCTGCTCGATCTTCGGCAGCAGCACCAGATCTATACGAGCTCTGGTCTCCTTTTTGGGCGCATACATCTGTACCAGCGTATCGAAGCGTTCATCAACGATATCGGCGGTACCCGGGAGCGGTTTGGAATGGCCTCCCTGATCAGCCGCCTCGGAGCCGGTCAATACTTTAAACAAGGTTTTTTTACCCGTCTGCGGCAAACCGACAATTCCTACCTTCATCTGTACCTCTTGTGTTCTAGCTCTGATAACCCTGAGTTGTTTTGTGTCTCACAGGTCTGGCGAATCTACCACAGTGGAGAAAAGATTCATCAACTTCCCAGTTGCGATCCAGTTTTGTCAGTCGAAATTGTTCTCCCCTACCGGCCACCCGACTGAATTAAAAGATAATAATTGACTGATCGCGGTTTGCACTTTAAGACTATGGGCTGGAAAATGCTTTTGCTGAATCGTAAGCTTTTTTATCCCAAAAGTCATTGTTGTAGCACACACAAAGGAGCGTATGATGAAAGTGACCATTACCGATCAGTGCATGGGCGACCGCAACTGCAACAAACTCTGCCCCGAAGTATTCGAGTACGATGAAGAGGCGCTGTTGTCCATTGTCAAGATGGATGAGATTCCCGATCACCTGAAAGATGTGGTGCGCAGGGCCGCCCTCGAGTGTGGTGCCGATGCCATCGAAGTTGAAGAGTAGTCGCTTTATCTGCATGCCATGGTAAGCTTCAGGGAAAGCCGTACAGCCCGAAACCTGCAGATTTCCTTTTCCGCCGAGGCGCAGGCCCGCTCCCGGTACAATTTCTTCGCCCGCAGGGCCGAAGACGACGGTTATATTCAGATTGCCAGGCTTTTCGACGAGACCGCCGATCAGGAGTATGAACATGCCCTGCGTTTTTTTAAGTTCTTCAACGGCGGAGAACTCGAGACGACCTGGCCGTTTCCAACCGGCG
>JARRLH010000185.1:0-6369 GCA_037387205.1 Desulfofustis sp. | reverse complement strand
AGACCACGGTCCTTATTACCGGCGAAAGCGGCACCGGCAAGGAACTTGTTTTAGAAGCCTTGTACAGAAAAGGTGAGAGGAGAAATAAGCCCCTGGTCAAGGTCAACTGTGGAGCACTTTCTGAGAATCTGCTGGAAAGCGAACTGTTCGGCCATGTTAGGGGGGCATTTACCGGGGCCTTCAGGGACAAGGTCGGGCGCTTTCAACGCGCTGACGGCGGGACCCTTTTCCTCGATGAAATAGGCGACGTTTCAGCTCGTATGCAGTTGCGTTTGCTGCGGGTGCTCGAAACCATGGAGTTTGAGCGCGTTGGAGATTCCAGCCCTATTAAGGTTGATGTGCGTATTGTCACGGCCACGAACCAGAACCTGCAGAACAAAGTGGCCAACGGTGAATTTCGCCAGGACCTCTATTATCGCCTCAAGGTTGTCGAAATACACCTTCCGCCCCTGCGGGAACGCAAGGATGATATTCCCCTGCTGATCAACCATTTCCTGGGCCAATTTAACACAAAATTCAATAAGAACATCAAAGGCATATCATCTGACACCTGGAAAGCCTTTCTCCACTATCCATGGCCCGGCAATGTGCGGGAACTTGAAAATGCCTTGGAACATGCCTTTATCCGGTGTCAACAAGAAGTTATTAAATTAGACCATCTCCCACATGAACTCCAGGCAGAACACGATGAACTGCCAGTCCGGCAAAATCTGAGTGAGGAGCAGGAAGCCCTTGCTCTGCAGCGGGCCCTGCAGAGCGCCCGCTGGAACAAATCCAAGGCCGCCGACCTCCTTGGCATCAGCCGCAGGACTATCTACCGCAAGATGGAAAAATTTGGCTTTGCCTGCCGGGAAGCCTGATACTTCTCTTCCGCCGGAATGACCCCCTGTGCCATGACACATAATGTGCCATCACAAAATGTGACATGGCACACTTTTCAGGGCCCAACAGTCGCAGCGGCAACTGCCTGCTGCCTGCCTGAAAGCTATATATCATTTTGATTTTCAAGCACTTTTTTTAACTACACCATTCTTTTCCTCCAACACCCCGCCCTGGCACACCTTTTGATATCCTTTAAATAAAGATACACGCAGAAACCAGGACCCCTTTTGTCCTGCACGCATTTATTTTGGTTGCTGGCAAGGCTTGGGAATACTACGGGATGCAGGGGTGACTGCTAACCCGGGCAGCATTCATGATGGACGCACGGTTTTCCCAGTTCAATAAAAGCCGAGCCGGCTTCATAGCATAGAGGGATCTTGAAGCTACTTGAGAGACGGGAAAAGAAGGAGGAATTAAAATGAGGTACAAGACATTGCAGTTTCTGATGCTATTTCTTTTTTCCTGTTTGGCGTTATGCCTCCCAGGAAAAAGCCAGGCTAATGTGGGGGGGCCTGGTGGGTTGCACACGACGCCACTGTATGCCGACCAGACAATTGATGCCGGCCTGGTGAGCGTCTGGAATACCAGCCAGGACTTAAACGTCAAAATTGAGACATCGGGCGACTGGCTCATAGCCAATGTTAATATCTATGCCGGCTATCCAGAAGACGACCCGATACCCATGACCAAGAAGGGGAATGTCAGCTTAGGGAAATTTCCCTATAAGCAGGAATATGAATCACCTGTTCCCGTGCATATGCTGAGGCTGGATCTTAAAGATGGCCTGGAATTCAGCTGGGGCTCCAAATCCTTGGGCAGGCGGAATCCAACCTTTGCTGTGCAGGTTGATCTTGTGCAGCTGGACGCTTACGGTGAAGTGATTGCCGAAGAGGGTGCCTGGGCCTATGGACCGCATGGGTTTGAAAATCAATGGGGCTGGTACGCGAGCTACAATTTGGCCCATCCCATACGTGGTCAGTTCATTGACGCGCCGGTACAGGGGCTTTCCTATTACGGCCCAACCCAGCAGGGCGTTACCGGCCAGGGAACAGATGACGACGAGATCAAGGGCGGCTTTCTCTTCTTCCCGGACGAATATATTGATTTTGCTGTCGGCTCGGTACCTTTAGGGACCGCCAAGGGCGCTAAGAAAGTTTCGCCCCTTGATCTTTACCCGGGTGCGGACACTGGAGATCCCTGTGTAATAGGCGTGGCGCAGGTTCTGCAGAGCCTTGATGCCGACCAGGCGGACGGCAAGATTGTGCTGCTGCCCGAGGTGGTGGCATGCTTCGAGGGTCTGGTTGCAGATCGAGGGCTTACATCCGTCGATTACTGTGATTCTGTTTTGGTTGCAAGTCTGACTGAGGACGCAGCCGTAGCATGCAACAGTCTTGGCGGTGCAGATCTGGCTGCCGTTTCTGCTGAAGAGGCCAAGGGCAATCTGGAAGCAGGCCTGAATGCCAGCGGTATTTTCCGCAAGAACATTTCCAAGACCGAGGACTGGGGCGAAACCAAGCAGAAACTGGAGGTCATGCCGGTCTATTTCCCGGGCAAGCGTTCAGACGGGACATATTCGTTCTGTGATATTGACGGCAACGGCCAGTATGATGAAGGAATAGACCAGATTGGCGTGCCTTACGAGGAATGGCGCCTGAGCGGCGACCCGAATGGTGCGGAGTGCGATCCGCGGGATTACGAAGATGAAACGAGTTGCGTGATCACCCTGATCGAGTGCCGCGACGTGGCCAAGCCCCTGGTTGTGACGTATCTCGAAAAAATTGACATCTACGATGACCAGGTCACCACCGGCTTCTGGTCGGGCCGCTTCGCCTGGGACACCTTCACCGCCGTCTCCCGTGATGACGGCAGCACCTGGAAGCGCATGAACGTCTCACGCATGGCTGATCTGTCGTCCTTCGATCTGGAGACCGGCGAGCCCTTTCCTGGAACTACCGGCTCACCATACCTGAAGGTGAACGACAACTACATCCTGGTGGTGTGGGAGAGCAAGTTCTGCAAGAGCGGTAACCCGCGCTACGCCATTAACCGGTGCGATGACCCGGCAACCGAGGAAGTCGAGGCAGATGATCCAGAAACCCCCGAAAATGAATGTGCTGTATATTGCCGCGGCAACGCCGAGCAGGGCACCGAGGTATGCGAGCCCGATTATGCCGGTGATGATGCTTATTATGTCACGGACATCTGGGGCGTGCGCGGCCAGCAGCAGTCCGTGGACTACGATGAGGTTGACGATGTGGCTGATCTCGGCATCGGCGAGATCCCCTATTCCTGCCTGTGGGCAGCCCGCGGTGTGATTGTGACGCAGAAGGATATTGATGATGGCAAGTTTGCCTCGTTGACCGTCGAAGACGACCCGGTAACAAACGTGAGCGAGTGCACTGCAGTTGGCGTCCCATACGAGTGTTGTACGGGGGAGGCGGTCGGCGACTGCGATGAGTCCGACGCCGTGGTACTAGGTGATATCGTCTGGTTCAAGCCCGAGCGGCTCACCTCCGGTCGTCGCGACGTCTACATCCCCATGGTGGGCTCGGCTCGCGGCGCGGGCTTTGCCATCGCTTGGCAGGAAGACCCAAGCGGTCTGCGGCCCGGCAAGGGCAAAGGTCCCGGCGAGGGATGGTCCGGAGCCATCTCCAACCACAAGACTGACATCTGGTACAGTTACATCACCTATGAGGACTTCAGCCGTGTTGATGGAGACTTCGTTGCTGGCGGCCCACCTGAGGATGGTGGTCCGGAGGACAAGCCAGGCCTCGGCCGGCCAAAGGCCCTGGTGCCATTCTCCTTGCCTGTGCGGGTTTCTGACAACGACATGGTCAATACCAACACCCTCAAGGTTGAGCAGAGCAGTAACTGTGTGACACCGCCCGGCGGCACTGAACCGGTCTGCTTCCCGACAGTTGAGAACAACAGTTTTGTGCCTATGGACACCGAGGAAATAGCCATTCAGTTCTGTGATCATCCTGGGGCCGACCCAGCCACCTGCTGCAATCCTGACGATCACGAGGGCGACCCAAACTGCGAGGACCTCAAGGGCCTCTACGGCAACCTGACCGGCACCAAGCGCTATGCTTACCTGGCCCGAACTCTTGACGACAACGGTGACGGGTACCCTGATTACCAGTACTACATGGACCGCGGGGGAACGCTCGATCTGTGCGATCTCTCCGGCGCCAACACCTATATGGAGGAGTTGCCGGGCAGCTCGGCACATGAGCGCTGGCTTGGCTTCACCAACGTGGCAGGCGCCTCCAAATTGGTGTGCGTCACCTCGGACGGACGGCTTCTGGACGGCGACGTCAGCGCTTCGCGCCCCATGCTGCAGTTACAGCCCTACACCAAACCCGACGGCACGAAGAGCGCATGGGCGCTCCTTGGTTACGAGGAGTCCAAGGGCATGGGCCATTCCCTGGCGGCCGAATCGCACGAGGACACGGATAACCCGGTGGACGAGATCATCGGCGTGAAGCCCGATGACCCGGGACAGGACAAGCCGATCAAGCAGGACATCGGCAAGAACACGATCTATCACTCCTTTGATTACACCCAGCCGGACCTGGTTGCGCCAGGCCACATCGTCAACCTGCCGGCCCTGTGCGGCGGTCTGTATCCCACATACTGCGACGACTTGGATAACCCGACCTGCACCTGCGTCTTGGGCCAGCCGATCCCGCTCTACTTCGACTACCAGCAGTGCGATGATCCCAACGATCCGGCCATCTGCGAGTGGATGCCAGATGACACCAAACTGCTTCAGTACCGCACCGAGATCGCCCGGCGCATCCGCTTCATAATGCAGTCAGGAAGCAAGGCCAAAGCAACGACCCACAAGACCCTCGGCGGGATGATCTACAAGCAGGGCCAGGAGGGGCAGGGCCGGCCCGCGGACGTCTTCATCCGGCGGATGGTCCTTCCGGATGGGATCAATTTAAAGACTGATAACCCGTACAAGTTCGAAAACTTTGTGTGCACGAAGTATCTCGACGAGACATTCACCCTGCCGGCGTGCCCCAACGGAGCCGGGGACAAGCCCTCCGACGTGGGTTACAACTGCAACATCTGGGGTGAGGCGTACGGAGACCGGCTGTGCGGCGGGGAATTCGAAGACCCGAACTGGGGCTTCATGCGTCGCGATCATATCAACCTCACCAGCCACGACATCGAATTGGCGGTGGACGCCGGGCCTGAGGACGCCACACCGGACGACCCGACCGATGACATCTATGGCACGGACAAGGTTCTGCTCTGGTCGCAGCACGACTGGAACCTTGGCGACGAGTCCTACGGCGTCGCCGACACCTCAGTCTGCGACCTAACGAGCTGCGCCGGCATGTACTCCAACGCCCGCAGCCACCGGGGCTTCATTCGCGGCGATTTCTTCGCCACCGCGTATTCCATGTCGCCTAACTGGGCAGCAGGTCGCAACGGCAACGACCGCTACAATTTCTACGTGCGCCGGTCCTTTGACGGCGGCCAGACCTGGACGACCAACCCGGCCGGTGAGGGGGTGTATGTCTGTCCGGAGTGGCGGAGTGACCCCACAAACCCGGCCGACGATCCGAACACTGCGGAAGATGAGACCGGCAATTTGCCACCGCCAGGGATCGACCCCCTGTGCGACCCATGTCCTTACGCCGAAGATGGGATTTGCATACCCACCGACTCGACGGAGTTCTACGCGGCCGGGGCCTTCGAGCCGGCGCGCAATGTCTCCGAGATCGACAACAACAAAGAGTCTTCGGGCGACCCGCGGATCGGCACCACCCCGCCGACCTATCCGCTGGATGGGCGATTTAGCAATATGCCCAACCTCTGTCCCCAAGGAGACTGCGTGTATGTGGAAGACACTTACATGGACAATATGTTCTTCGTGGCCTGGGGCACCGTGGACAATCCGAAGTCGACGGGCTCCGAGGGAGTGAAGCCCGAGGGCGCGCCATTGGACCTCTACTATACACGCTCAGAGGATTACGGGGACACCTATTTCAAGATCCCCTGGGTCATTGGCGGTGTCAACAGCAAAGAGGGCTACGGCGAGATTGTCTGGCGCTACGACTTCATGGCCAAGGGCGAGCCCGAGGAGCAGGGCGAGTGCCAGCTCCGAGCCACCTCGGACGGCTCCAAGGTCTACGCCATCTACCACTCCGCAATTGCGGAAGAGGCCGACCCGGAGGAGATCTACACACGATGGTATCCATGGAAGCCGGAGGTCAGCTACGAGAACGACCTCTGGTTCCGGCGGGTGATCTTCTGGCCAGATGCTGAGCCGGCACCATAACATTTAACCCATAACCAACCATGGGCGGGGAGCAATCTCCGCCCATGCAGCCATGTTTTCGTTAACATGAAAAACTGCGTACGGAAAATATCTTGAGATCCTGCAAGAAAAAATCTATGAAAATAAGGATTCCGCCTATTGATCGTTTTTTGTCACGGGACAAGGAATACATGAAAGACCCAGGCAAAAAG
>JARRLH010000184.1:0-6369 GCA_037387205.1 Desulfofustis sp. | reverse complement strand
GCCGGTGTTCGATCTGAAATTGGCTGACGAAAAGCCTGAAGTACCGAAACCGAACTGCCTCAAAATGTCGTTTATATCGAAGCCGCGGAAAATATCCTCACGGGAGTAACGCTGGTGAAAGCCGGACGAACCGTAGGTATCGTATTGGTTGCGCTTTTCCGGGTCGGAAAGGACGGCGTAGGCCTCACTTATTTCCTTGAACTTGGCCTCGTAATCCTTGCTGCCGTTGTTCTTGTCCGGATGGTACTTAAGGGCCAGTTTCCGATAGGCCTTCTTAACCTCATCGGAAGTGGCGCCTTTGGAGACCCCCAGGATTTTGTAATAATCCATTCTGCCGTGAATCATCCGCTGTTTTAGCGACGGTCAACCAGCCGTCAACTTTTCTTTTATGGCAGCATAATAGGGATTGATGGTCACACAGTCAAGCACCAGTGCCGCCATTGAACAGCAGTACTCAAGAGGAAGAAAAATAAAAGGCTAAACCGTACCTGGGAGACCGGTGGATCAAGGCACCACTGAAAAGTTAGGAATTTAATGCGTCTGCTCTGGACAGTGAGCCCTCGAAACTGATTTCCAACTGTTAGAAGGGTACGTCTTCTCCCATGGAACTCCCATAGGCAGGCGGTTCGGAAGTCCCAGGATCCTTTGTAGATGTCCCGCCTGTACCGCCCTCCCGACGATCGAGCATCTTCATTTCCCGGGCAACTATTTCGGTGGTATACCTATCGTTGCCGCTCTGGTCCTGCCACTTGCGAGTCTGGATTCTCCCTTCAATATAGACGCGAGAACCTTTGTGCAAATATTCGCCGCAAATTTCAGCAAGTCGCTGCCAGGCAACGATGCGGTGCCACTCGGTCGACTCCTGCATGGTGCCGCTCTGATCCCGCCATCTCTCGGTTGTAGCCACGTTGAAGGTGGCAACCTGGCTGCCGCTCTGGGTATATCGAATCTCCGGGTCGGCACCGAGGTTGCCTATAATTATCGCCTTATTTATCATCTCTTGTCTCCTGAGTTTAGGGGGTTAATTTACTGCCTAGACTATACGATAGTTTGATCAAAGAACAAGGCTCATTTTAGTGAATGTATACCACCTTCGTGTGACATTTTTATCTCATCTCAACCGCCCGGTCCAGCATGGCCCCGATTCCCCCTTTCTCTGACGGGATGAAGCCCATGATTTCCCGCCATATCTCATCACTTTCCATGCAAAAGTAGATACAGGTAGCGGGATCGCATCGAGCCACAAGCTCCTGATAAATTAATTTATAAAGTTTTGTCCTGAAGAACCTGAAATAACGTTTTTTATTGTCTAGGCCATCGATAAATTCATGGGCAAAAATTCGGCTATGGGAGAATCTTTCTGAGGCAATCCTTTTCAAGGCCGGGAGGTAGCGGAAGCCGCCCAGCGAGATCCAGACGATGCGCTGGGCCGGGACTTTCTCAAACAAACGAGTTATGACCTTCCTGTAGCCCTCTTCCCAACCAGGATATGAGATAATGGGATCGAAATGAAAGGCACAGTCATACCCCCACTCGACGCACCTGGCTGCCGCATCAAGGCGCTGTTCGAGTGTCACCGCCCGAATCTCCTGGTGGGCGATTATCTCCTCGCTGTTCAGTGACCAGGCAACAATGGTTCTGCCCTTATGTTCGAGGTGCTGCAGGTTTTCAATTGCTGCACTTTTCGTCTTTAATTCCAGTATCCCTTTGCTCTGCCGACCAAAGTAGCGTACCAGCCGGGAACTTAATCGGGTGAGGCTATCCAGCGCCATAGAATCGGTGAACTCCCCTGTGCCAATGCGCATCACGCCGCCTTCGTGGGCCTCGAGTTTGGCGTTTAACTCCTCAAACATATCTTCGGTATTCAGAAAGAAACTCAGGTAGGGGGTGTTCAGATAGGCCTGCAGGATGCAATAGACGCAATCCATGGGGCAGCCCAGGCCGACATTTAAAACGCGATAGTCGCAGCAGCGATATTCCCTGGTCCCCGGACAATCTTTGAGAAATTCACCCTGATTTCGACAGAGCAGCAGCGACCTTTTTCCCTCCTGCAGGGTAGCTGGATAGTCCCCGCTCAGCACTGTTCCCAGATCTTTCTCGTCTAAGGTTGTCACCGGCAATCCCGACCGGGAGATGATTTCCTCTCCATAGGGATGGCCCAGACAATTTTGGGCCAGATAAATTCGTTTGAGGTGCAGGGCTGGATCGGCCCAATCGCTTGTCATTTCATCACCGCCAGATTAGCTGGTACAGAACTGGGTTTTGCAGAACTCGGCCAACTGATAATAGAACGAGGCCTCGTCCACCTTGCCGTGCCGGCTGCATCCCCTGGCATAAATGGTACAGCGCCTTTCCAGCTCCTTTCGCAGCGCGGCACGCTGATGGCGCTTTAGAGATGAAACGCCGAGCAATTCTGCCAGGGCCTGTATCCTGAAACGGTCCATCCCGACCCGGAAGAGGTTTGAGACCTGATCCGGCCGTCCCCCATGCTTTACGGTTAATCTTTTCTCTACCAGATAGAATTTTTCAAGGGCCCCAACTCTGAGCCAATACTCATAATCTTCACAGCAGCGTAAGGCTTCGTTGAACACCCCATGGCGATGAAAAAGCTCTTGTCTGGCCATCACCGTCGACATGCCCACGCAGCACAACTGAAGTGCGTGGGTAAATATGTCGCCATGACGTGGGAGGTGATATTTTTTCTGATTGAGATGCTCACCGTTTCTGAACCAGCGCTCCATGGTGTGGGAGACGAGGTAGTCTGGATTGGTGCGCAGCGCCTCATACTGAACTGTTAATTTATCCCGGTGCCACTCGTCATCGGAATCGAGAAACGCCAGGCAGCTCCCTCGAGCCATCCTGATGCCTGAATTCCGTGCCGCGGCCGGCCCTCGGTTGGCTTGAAAATGATAGCGGAGGTTCAGAGGATGCGCCTCCTTAAAGAGGACCACGTCTTGCCGGGTTTCGTCGCTGGAGCCATCGTCAACAACGATCACCTCGGCCGGCAAATCACGCTGCCGGGCAACTGAGGCAAGGGCCTTGAGCAACCGTTTCGATCTGTTGTAAGTTGGTATGATTACCGAAACATCGATCATAGGGGCAAAACCGTTTTATTCCTGATTACTCCAAGGAAAGGTGGCAATTATACTGTCATCTGCGGTATATTGGTAGCTTTACTCGATGATTAATTGCTTATCGCTCCTCATTAGTTGCCAGCGGCTGATACCGTCCGCGGAGTCCATCGATTTGAACTGATTCAGGTGCTGGCAGCCTGACTGATTGGGGTGCTGAGGAGCGCTGCACCATTTCTGAAATGACTAATGAAATATTAATAAATTCAAGAAGATATGAGATAAGAATCGCTCTTGTCGAGAGCGGGAATCTGACTGAATTTCACCTGCAGCGCCCCACAGAAAAGGGGTTGATGGGAAATATTTATCTTGGCCGCGTGGTCAGGGTACTTCCTGGAATGCAGGCAGCCTTCGTCGATATCGGTCTTGAGCGGACCGGGTTTCTCTACGTGGATGATATCTACGTGCCGGCATCCCAGAGGCGGCAGCTCGCCGCCGGATTAAACGGTTCCAGCCGGGACACCTCGGCGATTACTGCTGAGCTGGCTGATAAACCCAGCGCCCATGGACTGAAAATTGAAGACCTGATCAGTGAAGGACAGGAAGTCATGACTCAGATCAGCAAGGACCCCATCGGCACCAAAGGGGCGCGTCTGACCTGCCAGATAACCTTACCCGGAAGAAATCTGGTCTTCATCCCGCAGACTGACCATATCGGCATTTCCCGCAAAATCGAGGATGAAGATACCAGAAGTTCCCTGCGCGCCATGATCGAGGAATTACGGCCCGAAGAGGTCGGCTTTATCGTCCGGACCGTGGCCGAACGAGCCCCTAAAGACGACATCCAGGCAGACATGGAATTTTTGATGCTGCTCTGGGATGAAATTAGGGGCCGCGCCTCATCCGCCAGAATTCCCTCCCTGATCTACGAGGACCTCGACATCACGCTGCGCTCGGTACGAGATCTGTTTACCAGCGATGTGGATTACCTGATCATCGATGATGAAAAATCTTATGACTCGCTGATGAATTTCGTCAATACCTTTACCCCCAAACTTAAAAATAAGATTTCCCTCTACCGGGGTGAGCTTCCTCTTTTTGAGGCCTACGGTATCGATGTGGAAATCAGCAAAGCACTGGAGAAAAAGGTCTGGCTGAGATCGGGTGGCTATATCATCATAGAAAATACTGAAGCCTTGACGGTGATCGACGTCAATACCGGCAGGTTCGTTGGTAAAAATGATCTCAACGAGACCATCTTCAAAACCAACATGGAGGCAGCCAAAGAAATTGCCTACCAGCTGCGGCTCAGAGATATCGGCGGTATCATTATAATCGACTTCATTGACATGGATGATGAACTGCATCGTGATGAGCTGTTTACCACCTTCAAGGAAGCGGTGAAAAAAGACAAGAGCCGGGTCAATATCCTCAAGCTTTCTGAATTTGGTCTGGTTCAGATGACCAGGAAACGGCACAGTGAAAATCTCAATCAGATGATGTGTGAACCCTGTTATTATTGCGCTGGCGAAGGCGTGTTGAAATCACGTCGGACGATCTGCTACGAGATTTTTCGTAAAATCAGCCGCAACTCCGACCGGGCCGACGGGTCTGCGGTCACCGTCAGAGTCAATCCCCGTATTGCCGATATGCTCCTCAAGGAAGAGGAACTGACCGTCAATCAATTGGAAAAGGATATTCGCAAGCGATTGATAATCGCTCCGGCCAAGGATCTTCACATCGAAAAATACGAAATAATCTGGCAAAGCTGACTGCCGGTTCGGGAACTTCAACCATGTCACGATTAAGACACTCGAGAAGCAGATCAAAATCGACCTTCCTACTTTTCTTCCTGCTCCTGCTCATCGGCAGTGGTACTGCCGCCTTCTTTCTCTTCTTTGAAGGGGAAAAACCAAAGCTCACCCTCGACTCTCCTCAGACTTACCTGGGTACGCAGAGCATGGTAGAGATAAGTGGAACTGATGGTAAAAGCGGGCTCAGGCATCTCAGAGTGAGGATATCCCAGGGTGAAATTGCCAAGGAACTCTATGTCGAGGAATTTCCCAGAAACGGTTTCACCGGCATGATAGGACAGCCTCAGAAAACGGTCAAGATTCCCTTCAATCCAGCCGATTCTGGTTTCCAGGACGGTCCGGCCCAGATAGTTCTGGAAGCCTATGATTATTCCCTTCGAGGTCTTTTGAAGGGCAACAAAACAATCGTCACCCGCGAGCTTTCCATTGACACCACACCGCCGAAGGTCTCGATCCTGCACAGCGAACAGTATATCAATCCCGGCGGCACCGGCATCGCCATCTATCGTTTGACCGATCCTGACATTACCAGCGGAGTTCAGATCAACGACCGGTTTCACCCAGGCTTTCTGGTTGGCGACGGCAGGGACGATACCTTTATCTGTTACTTTGCTCTGCCCTACTCAGCCAACCAACTCGATACTTCGTTCGTGGTTGCTGTTGATCCTGCAGGAAACAAAACGCAGCTTCCTTTTACCGTGATTTTCAAGAAGAAGAATTTTCGCCAGGACAGGATCAACGTCTCGGATGGTTTCCTCGACAAGAAAATCCCCGAGTTCATGCAGTACTACCCGGAGATGTCCGGGACAATGGTTGACAAATACCTGTTCACCAACAAAGAGGTTCGCATCCAGAATAACAGCAAGATTTCAGAACTCTGCGGGGCTCCCCACAAACAGCGCTTGTGGGAGGGCAAATTCCATCGCATGCCGGGAAGCAGCAGGGCCGGTTTTGCCGACCATAGAACTTATTTTTACGGCAGCAAACCCATCGACAGACAGGTGCACCTAGGGATCGACCTGGCCTCCACCAGGAACGCCGAAGTCAAAGCCGCCGAGAAAGGAATTGTCATTTACGCTGATTATCTTGGCATATACGGCAATATGGTGATGATCGATCACGGTCAGGGGATATTCAGTCTCTACTCCCACTTGAGCAAGATCGACGTGGCACCGAACGACCAGGTCGACAAATTAACGGTCATTGGCCTAACCGGAACCACCGGCATGGCGGGCGGAGACCATCTTCACTTCTCCATGCTGGTCAACGGTGTATTCGTCACCCCCATAGAGTGGTGGGACCAGCACTGGATTGACGTAACCATAGAAGACCCGCTCACCGAGTCGCGCTTTCAGTAAAGTGGCTGTAAGGTTCCGCCCGACCCCAAACAAAATGAGCCGGTGCCCGCGCAGCATTTCACGACTTCACCGCCCATTATGTCTACAAGCCAAATAAAAAACAGACTTCCCCTGCTTTTTTACAGT
>JARRLH010000183.1:0-6374 GCA_037387205.1 Desulfofustis sp. | reverse complement strand
TTACGATTACTCCTGGGGTTGGTACGGCCACAACTGGTACGGATTCATCGAGTTTTACTACAACGGTCTGGGAGATTCAGATCCTCTGGAAGCGCTGCACAGTAAACCTTTGAGAGAACGGATTGAGCGGGGCGAAATTTTCGTCACGGGAAATTGTTATGTTGACGCCATGCTGCACTACGAGGCCCATCCATTGATCAACCTTTTTGCCAGCTTGATTTATAATCTCGAAGACCATTCTTTTCTTCTGCAGCCGCGGCTAAACTGGGAACTAAGCCAGTCTGCCGAGCTGTTGCTGGGAGTCAATATTCCTATCGGTTCAGAGGGAAGTGAATTCGGGGAGTTTCGAAATCCAGAAGATGGCTCCGGGGTGGGCCAGCCGACCCAGGCCTATCTGGTAGCGACTTTTTTCTTCTAGTTCTCAGCAGTTCTCACACCGCCTGCCATGGTGATCAGATTGGCGAGGGCCTCGTAACTCTGGGCCCCGACGACCCGGTTAAAACCCATGAGAAAAGTGGGGACGGCGGTTATTCCAAGTTCGTAGGCTTCCTGCCAGTGGGCATCCACTTGAGCTGCATGGCTTCTCGTCTGGAGCACCTCATAGGCCTCATCCTCAGCTAAATCGGCCATAACCGCCAGGCGCAGAAGGACCTGGTGATCTGCGAGGTTTTCACCACGAACGAAATAGGACTCAAAGGCGGCCCGGTGAAACGCTTCGCCTCGGTTCTGCTGCTCAGCCCATAAACCGAGTTCCTGCGCCAGTCTTGAATTGTAAGTTTTCTTGCGGTCGCCGAACGGCAAGCCGAGGCTGGCCGCGGTGTGCTTGAGCCCGGCAATCATTGCCGTGATTTTCTCGCTCGAGGCGTTGAACAACTCCTCGAGGGTAAGCCCCTGCACCGGTGTGTTCGGGTGGAGCGGAAAGGCTTTCCATTCCACCGATATGGAGAACTCATTTTTTAATCTATCAATACGCCCGGTAATGAAATAGCACCAGGGTCAGATATAGTCTGAGAAAACAGTTAATTTCTTCGGTTCGTCAGTCATAGCAAGGTTCCCTTTGGGCATGATTACAATCTCGTACCGCCAAACTGGCCAATAGTGAATATAGTGATCCTTGACGCAATGGCCAGTTTTACCTAACAGGAAGAGCGCTGCAGCCATGTGCACGCGGGTGGCTGCTCTGGTTTTGGAGAAGATTAAGGGGTATAGATCGCCTATGAAGATTTCAGACGACAATAACACGCTGAAGAAACGGCTTGAGAAGGCAGAACTCCGAATCAAGGAATTGGAAAGCCGAGTCGAAAAAGCTGATCGAGACCTTTACGAGAAAGCGGAGCTGCATAACCGGACCGTCGAGGAACTGGGTTTGGCGAAATTGATCATCGACCAGAGCCCGGTGGTCCTCTTTAGAAGGAAGGCTGGCCCCACTGGAACGAAACCAACGCTCGAGTATGTCTCCGACAACCTGAGCCGATTCGGCTACGACCCCAGAGATTTTATCGAAGAAAAAATTAGATTTGCCGAGATCGTCCACCCGGATGATATCGAGCGTCTAAGAGAAGAGATCAATGATTACGCCGAGACTGATGTCGAGGACTACACCCAGTATTATCGGGTCATCACCAAAGAGGGTGATGTTCGCTGGGTCGAGGACCAGACCTCGGTGGTCAGAGATGGACAGGGAAAGAAGATTCATAACCAGGGTATCCTGATCGATATCACCGAGCGCCGCCTGGCTGAAGAGAAGTTGCAGAAGAGTGAAGAAAAGTTTCGCCGCATCGTTGAAACTGCAGGAGAGGGGTTTGTGCTGATGGACGGGGACCTCGCGATAGTCGATGTCAACAACGCCTATTGCCAGATGATCGGTTACTCCCGGGAAGAGTTGCTGGGCAAAAGCATTCTCGACCTGGCCACCGCAGACTTCAGATCTTTTATGATGGCCAGCAAGGACAGTTATCTTGCCAGAGAGCAGCGTAATCTGGAAGGTGAAGTGGTGAGCAAGGACGGACGAGTGATCCCGGTGCTCATCCACGGCAGCACTCTTCGTGATGACAGCGGCAAGGCCATAGGAAACATGGCCTTTGTCACCGATATGACTGAGCATAAAAAAGCACTCATGCTGGCTGGTGAAGTACAGAAAAGCATGCTGCCCACGGAAATGCCAAAAGTCAGGGGATTGGATATCGCCGGTAGGAACGTTTCCTGTGATGAGATCGGCGGTGACTACTATGATTTTATCTGGCGGCCCGATTCGGCCAAAAGGATATTCAATATCGTCGTTGGCGATATCTCCGGTCATGGGGTGGATTCTGCTCTGTTGATGACCACAGCACGGGCCTTTCTGAGAATGCGTGCATCTCAGCCAGGTTCCATTTCAGAAATTGTTACCGCAATGAATAATCATCTGGCCCAGGACACGCTCGACACCGGTAAATTCATGACCCTCTTCTGTTTGTCAATAGACCCGGAGGAGCAGTACCTCGAGTGGGTCAGAGCAGGACATGACCCGGCGCTTATTTATTCCCCGGACCATGATGAATTCGAGGAATTGAAAGGCAGCGGCATCGCCCTCGGGGTCAGCGACGGTTTTCAATATATGGAAAACCGTAAGACAGGGCTGCAGAACGGGCAGATCATCGCCATTGGCACTGATGGAATCTGGGAAGCGTTTAATACTGAAGGTACTATGTTCGGCAAAGAGCGTTATCAGAGTATCATCAGAAAGCACGCGGACAAGAGTGCAGCCGAAATTCTTGAAGCTGTCTACCGGGAGTTGAACCAATTCACCCTGGGCAGGAAATCCGAGGATGACATCACCCTGGTAATAGCCAAAATTAACGGTCTATAGTTTTCCAGATTTACGGGTCTTGGTGAAAAGAGGCGCCTGGGGCAGTTTTTCTGGATTGCTCTGGAGGTGGTTCCTTTTCGAAATGACCGCGGCCATTACTCAATCAGACAATCTATACAACTTCTGTTGGTGCCCGGGCTGGTATGCCCGCAGGGTATCTCTGTCGAGTGCGCCACTTTCCTGCCTGCTGTGCGGCAGGCGTTGTCAATGGCAATCAGAGAATTGTCACTTCTGCCGATAGGCCGGAAATAATAGAGGTGAATGGTGCCGCCGGTTTTCAGTGAGTTGAGTGCCAGGGGCAGGTAGTCCAGGGATGCGGTCGGCAGGGGCATAATAATCCTGTGGTAGCTGCCCTCGAGTCGCGGGAGCACTTCGGCAACATCTCCGCAGAACACGGAAACCCTGTCTTCCGCCCTGTTCAGCTGCAGGTTGCGAAGCGCATAGTCATGGGCTATGGGGTTTGATTCAATACCTACAATGGCTGCGGCCCGGCTGAATCTGTTGACCATGAGCGGGTAGGGCGCGACGCCCGAGAACATGACCAGCACATCCTCACCCGGGAGCACCAGATCGGCGACCCTTTTTCGTTCACTGCCGCTCCTCACCGAAAAATATACCTGTTCCGGGTTGACCAGAAGACGTACCCCAAATTCAACGTGGAGAGTTTCTTTTCTCTGCTCACCGGCTATTATCTTGAGGGGAATGGTTCTGAACTCGCCGTGATGGAGGCCGTCTCGCCTGGCAACCACCTTTATCTTCTTATTTGTTGCCAGTATCGCTTCCCCGATGAGTCGCTGCCGATGTGACAATTCAGGGGGGATGATGGTGATCGCCATATCACCAACCAGATCGTAACTCTGTATGAGGGAGTCCAGCTCACTGTCGCTGAGCTTATCTCTGAGAAGGTCTTTTAGTTTCATTCTCATGGAAAACGAATGGATTATCGCTAAATGTCAGCCCATTGTTGCCAAATCAATTGGACAATTGCTATCAATATCTGGATAATAGAAGATGACGGTCTTGTTCAGAAAAGGGAGAGCCATTTGCATAACGATCTTTTCGCCCAAACTCTGCGCTATGCGCAAAATTTTATCCTCGGAATATCAATCATATGCCTGTGGTAAAATTTCTCGCATGCCTTGATTTTGAACGAACATCTTAGTTTTGCAAAAGGCTCGGGAAATATTGATTTAATTTCACCAAAAAGGGACGGGTACGTGAAAATTCTGATTGCCGAGGATGAATATACCACCAGATTGATGGTACAGGTTTGTTTGGAAAATTGGGGGTACTCAATAGAGGGTGTTGAAGATGGCAACACTGCCTGGGATATCATCACCCAGAAGAATCCTCCGCAGATTGCCGTCCTTGATTGGGAAATGCCGGGCATCAGCGGTATAGAGTTATGCAAAAAGATCAAGAGGCTGGAGCGCAGCAGCCCCATTCACGTTATTCTGCTGACCGCCCGGGACAGTGAAAACGATATTAGCAAAGGCTTCGAAGCAGGAGCTGATGATTACATAACCAAGCCGTTTAACGACGATGAACTCCGGGCCCGGATCAGGGTAGCAGAGAGGATCGTGACCATACAATCTTCCCTGAACAGCTCACTGGAAGAATTACGAGAAGCGCTCGACTTGGTTCAGTCCTTTGAAGAACCGGTCGCGGTGTGCGGCAAATGTCAGAAAATCGGGGCATTCGACGGAGCGTGGCGAACCCCCGAAAAGCTGCTCGAATATCCAGTCGATCCTCGGTTTATCCAGCTTGACTGCCCGGATTGCAACAAAAAATAAAAACGTGCGGTAGATCAGATAATTCCGCTCTCGCGCAGTTCTTCTATCCGTTTTGGCTCATATCCTAGTCCTTCCAGGATTTGCTCAGTGTGCTCACCCAGACCGGGAGCTTTGCAGACGTTTTCAGCGGGGGTCCGAGACAGCTTTATGGGGTTGTTCAGCAATTTGATGCTGCCGTAATCCGGATGGTCCCAGTCACAGAAATAATCGTTGGCGATTGCCTGCTCGTCCTGCGTCACCTCAAGCGGTGTCTGCAGCGGCGCCCAGATAAGCTTGTTGAGGCTCAGAATTTCTTTCCACTCTTGGTAGGTTTTCATGCGGAAAACGTTTTCTATTATATCAACCAGTTCGCCGGCGTGTTCGGCTCTGGCCTCAGGGGTTGCAAACCTGGGGGCATCGGTGAGGTCCGCTCGTTCTATAGCCTTACAGAAGCTCGGCCAATAGGGTTGCGAGGTGGTCATGCCGAGCATGATCCAGCGATTATCACTGGTCGGATAGATGTTGCGGATGGGATTCGACATGGTCTGTCTGGTCGGGCGAACCGCGTCTTCTCCTGATATCAGACAGCCGGACAGGTCGGTGCCAAGAGCGAAAATGGCGGAGTTATAGAGCGATACCTCAACCTCTTGTCCTTCTCCGGTGCGCTCTCGAATGAAAAGGGCGGCCATAACGCCGGCGAGAAGGCTCTGCGAGGTTATGGAATCGCCATAGGCCGGTCTGGAAATGTTAGGGGCGCTGTCCGGCTCATGCATGAGATCCATTACTCCGCTGCGGGCCCAGAAGGCGACCGAGTCATAGCCGCCGGTGTTTTTTTCAGGTCCTCGCTGCCCGTAGCCAGTAAGATTTGCGTAAATTATTCTCTGGTTGTGGCTGGCGATCGTCTCATAGCTGAGATTGAATTTGTCCAACTCATACGGTCTGAGATTGTTCAGGAACACATCTGCATCAGCGGCCAGCCGGTGGATGATCTCCTGTCCCTCAGGAGATTTCAGGTTGACGGTGACACTCTTTTTGTTCCTGTCGACGTGCTCCCAGATATAGTTGATCTCATGCGGCCGTGCCCAGCCCGCCATACCTGCCGCGAGCAAATGGCGCTGCAGGTCGCCCCGGCCCGGCGGTTCAACATGAATAACCTCGGCACCCCAGCTTCCCATCAGCATGCCGGCCAGCGGCATGGCAAAGGCTCCCCCTACCTCTATCACTTTGATCCCTTCCAGACCTTTGACCATGATAAAATTTCCTTTCGTATTGATATTATTCTGCTGCAGAGCACCTATTCTTCAGGGCGATTGGGAATTTTATACACCTTCTTGGTCTGCTTGTCCCGGGAAACAACTTTACGTAGAAGATGGGGTGAAACATCCCATTTCTGCCCCGAGCGGGTAACCACGGTGACCGTCTTTTCCTTGTGGGCTAACAGGGTGCCTGTCTGCAGTCCGAGGGTAGGGTGAGCGAAGCTTACCTTGTCGCCCTGGTTGAATTTCCTGTTGTCCCTAGGATTTTTGCTTGATTCGAGGATCTTAAGCCTCTGCGAAATGAGATGGTGCAGTTCAAGAAGTTCCTCGTAACTCAGAGATTCGATGTCTATTCTCATGGTCTGGTTGATGGTCCGGTGGTTGTGGATATTTTCGATCGGTGCGCAGGTAGTGCTGCGTATATAAAAGTGTCTTTATTCTATTGTTCACAGGTAGGCTCTGATTTATTCCGGGTCAATCTTGGACCTCCTGATCTTT
>JARRLH010000182.1:0-6404 GCA_037387205.1 Desulfofustis sp. | reverse complement strand
GCTCACCTGATGCCAGAACGATGGTGCTGGCTTTAACCTCGAACAGCTCTGCCAGGTAGGCCTTGACCACTTTGTTGGCTTTGCCGTCGACCGGTGCTGCGGTCACCATGAGTTTCAAGGCGTGCTGATGCACTCCGCAACATTTGTTCCGTGATGAGCGCGGTTGGACATAGACCTCCAGGGTCGGATAGCCATCCTTGGTTCGGCCAATCGCAGGGTGCGCCACTAGTCGTCACTCAGGTAGGCAATACCGCCGTCGTGCAACTGGGAGCGCAGGGTTTCCTCGTTGTCCCCGGCCTGTTCTTCAGCAGATGCCGGGCCTTCGCTATTTTCACCCTGCGTCCCGATCTCTTCCAATTCCGACAGCTCGGCGAAATCGATTTTCTGAAAAAGTTCGTCGTATTCGGACCTGCTGGGTCCGGCCGCCCCAGTGACATACTCGCTAAGCCGGTCGAGATGCCCGTGGAGAAGGTCCCTCAGATCGGTATGCAGTTGTCTGCGCTGCGCATTGAGCTTGTCGATATCCTCTCTGATCCCGCGCAGCTCATGGGATGCGGCGTCGCGCAGCCGGGCGATTTCTTCTTTGGCCGCGGTTATCATCTGTTCGGCCTGGTGTTTGCCTTCCTCCAGGAGCTCATCGGACTGGTGCCTGGCTTCCGCGGCAACCTTTTGAACCTGCTCAGCCTCGGACAGCAATTCAGCCTTTTCAGCCTCGATAACCACAATCTTGTTGCGCAGTCCTTCGATGGCGGCCCGGGACATTCTCGATTTGCTCTCGGCTTCGGACAGGGTAGTCTGGGCCCGGCCCAGTTCAGCCTTCAGGCTGTCGCGCTCCTGCTGCACCCCGTCGACCAGTTGTGTGACCCGCTCAAGCTCTTCCGCCCGGCTTGTCTCTCGTTGCCTGGCTTCGCCCAGTTGAGCGGTGAGCGTGTCGATTTTTTGCTTGAACACGTCGAGCACATCGTCAAACGATTTCTTATCATCGGCGGCCAGTGCCAGCTCCTTCTCCTGCCTGGCTATGTGCTCGCTCTGCTGCTTGAGCCGACCCTGGAGTTCAGTGAGTTGCGCCGCCACAAGTCCTAAAAATTCCTTTACTTCTTCAGGATCGACCCCTCTGAATCGGGTGGCGAAAAATTTCTGGGTTATGTCATTGGGTGTCAAAGCCATAGTCACTTATCCATGGAGCTTCGAGGCTGCTGCTTTTGGTCAACCAATACCGCGGGCCATCTGCTGCATGGTCGGCACCAGAAAACTCTGAAGAAACAAAATAATAACAATTACTATAACTGGCGAGAAATCTATGGATCCCATGCTCACCGGGATGACTCTTCTGATCCTGCCCAGAACCGGTTCGGTGATTTCGTAGAGAAAGCGTACGATCGGGTTGTAAGGGTCGGCATTTACCCAGGATATCACCGCCCGGCCGATGATAACCCACATGTAGGCGGTCAGCAGAAAATCTACGATCCCGGCCAGGGCCAAAAGAAAATTAGAGGCTACGAACATAACAACTCCGTCAAATTAAGCTAATTTCGTCCCCGCTTCCACCGGCCCCGGCACCGTTACCAGGGCGAGACGATCACGGCCTTCATCATCTTTTAGTTCAGCGGTGAGCACCATCCCCTCGGAGAGGACTCCCATCAGTTTGGCCGGTTTAAGATTGGCCACGATAATCACGCTTTGGCCGACCAGGTCTTCGGGGCGATAGCTCCCCGCAAGGCCGGAAACGATGGTTCGCTCCTCCGGCGCCAGGACGCTCAGTTTCAGCAATTTGTTCGATTTAGGCAGCGCTTCGGCAGCCACGATTTTCGCCACCCGGAGATCGACCTCCTGGAACTGCTCAAAGCTGATCTGTGGTCCAGTTTCAGGTGGATCAGTCTTGCTTTTTTGGGGCTGCTGAGACGGCTTTTTCGGCCCGTCGGTCCGCGGTTTGGCATCGATGCGGGGGAAGAGGTTGCCGACTTTGCGCAATTTTGTCCCGGGGACAGACACCCCCCAGCTGCCGCCCTCTTCCAGGGTCTGCATCGCTGCGCTGCCGGGGTCAATACCAAGTCCCTTCAGCATTTTTAGGGCTGTCTGGGGCATCACCGGTTTGAGCAGAAGAGCCAGCAGCCGCAAGCTTTCGCCCAGGTTGTAGAGAACGGTGTGCAGCCGGGCCGCCTTGTTCTCGTCCTTGGCCAGCGACCACGGCTCATTTTGCACAATGTAGCGGTTTGCCGCGCCCACGAACTCCCAGACGGCCTGGAGCCCCTGGTGAAATTTGAATTCGCCCATGTGGGTGCGGTAGGCGCTGATCATCTCCGCAGCGGCGTGGCGCAGATCATCATCCTGATCGGCTTTGTCTGGCTCGGGCAGGATCGACTCACAATACTTGTCGATCATCGACACCGATCTGCTGAACAGATTGCCCAGATCGTTGGCCAGGTCGGCGTTGTTCCTGGCAACTATGGCGGCGCTGCTGAACGAGGCATCGAGCCCGAAAGACATCTCCCGCAGACTGAAATAGCGGAAGGTGTCAGCCCCATAGTCCTGGACCAGTTGTGCCGGTTTGATCACGTTGCCCAGGCTCTTGGACATTTTGGTCTCATCCACATTCCAGTAGCCGTGCACATGAAGCTTCTGATAGAGCGGCACCCCGGCTGCCATCAGCATAGTGGGCCAATAGATGGCATGAGGCTTGAGGATATCCTTGGCGATGAGATGCTCGGCCCCGGACCAGTAATGCTCGAACTGCTCGCCTTCCGGAAATCCGATACCTGTCAGGTAGTTAATAAGCGCATCAAACCAGACATAGGTGACATAGTTCACGTCAAACGGCAGCCTGATTCCCCAGTTGAGTCTGCTCGCCGGGCGGGAAATGCAGAGATCGTCGAGGGGATCGCTCAGAAAGGAAAGCACCTCGTTGCGGTAGCGCTCGGGAGTGACAAAATCGGGGTTGTTTCTGATGTGGTCAATGAGCTGCTGCTGATACTTCGACATCCTGAAAAAATAGTTCTGCTCGGTGATCTCTTTGGGCGCCACCAGGTGATCGGGGCATTTTCCGTCCACCAGCTCACGCTCGATCAGAAACCTTTCGCAGCCGGTGCAGTAGAGGCCGCTGTATTCATCGAAATAGATATCACCGCCGTCATAGACGGTCTGCAGGATATGTTTGACCACCGCCACATGATCCTCATCGGTGGTTCTGATAAAGCGGTCGTAATCTATGTCGAGCAGAGGCCAGGTGTCCTTGAACATAGTCGCGATCCGGTCCACATACTGGCGCGGCTCGATATTTTCTTTAGCGGCTGCTTCAACGATTTTGTCCCCGTGTTCATCTGTGCCCGTCTGAAACCTGACGTCGTCTCCCCGAAGCTTGCAGAACCTGCTGTACGTGTCGGCAACCACCGTTGAGTAGGCATGCCCCAGATGGGGTTGGGCATTGACATAGTAAATCGGTGTGGTGATATAGGTCGTTTTCTTGCTCATGGTTGTTTAACCCTTTTTTCCGGGTTTCTCTGCCGTCTCACCAGTACCCTTCTGATCGCTTTTCCTCGGCGCCTTCTCCGCTTTGAGGATTTCCGCCGCCGACCAATCAGGTTTGAGAAGCAGCTTCTCCTCACCGTCACCGGTACTGACGACAATGGCCTCCTGCAGCGGGATCTGTCGTTTAACCCGGAAGATATCATCGTCTATCTTCAGTCGGCGCCCTACCCGTGGCATTTTTCGGCGCTGATTCTTGTAAGTCTCATACTCATAGGTGAGACAGCAGAGCAACCTGTTGCAGACTCCTGAAATTTTGGTCGGGTTGAGCGGCAGATCCTGTTCCTTGGCCATCTTGATTGACACGGAATCGAATTTTTTCATAAACGAAGAGCAGCACAACTCCCTGCCGCACACCCCGACGCCGCCGATCATCTTGGTCTCATGGCGTACTCCGACCTGGCGCATCTCCACCCGGGTGCGGAATTCCTGGACCAGATCTTTGACCAGAGCCCTGAAGTCGACCCGGGAATCGGCAGTGAAATAGAAGATCATCTTGCTGCCGTTGAAGAACTTTTCCACCCTGATCAGGCGCATGATCAGCTGATGCTTGTCAATGAGGTTCTGGCAGATCTCGGAGGCCGATTCCTCATGGGCGGCGAGCTTATTATAACGGTTCTCTTCATCGGATGTGGGTCGCCTGGAGATGTCGAAACTAGCCCGACGGAGCGCTTCAGACTGGGGGTTGGGCGGCGCAAAGCCATAGACAACAGCCGGTTCGAGTCCATGGTCGGTCTTGACCATGACCGTCTCATTCCTCCTCAGGTTCGGTATCTTGGCCATGGCGGTGAATTCCTGGCCGTCGGCCCGGAACCGGATACGGTAAAAATGACCTGCCGATTCTGGAGCCCCGGTGTGCTGTTCTGCGTTCTGCTCACTCATAATTCTATCAATTAATCCAGCCGATTCTGTAGCTGACCAAACGAATTAGGATACTTCAGCCACTGATGATTGTAAATTAAAAAGGAGGACCTCGGAAACCAGGGTTCGGTTGCAGTTTCTTTCCAGTTGGCGGTGCGCCCTGTCGAGTGCCGCAAGTCTTTGTTTCTGGACATCGAAACTGGCTTCCGCTGCCGCCTTCATCAGATCTCTCACCCAGATCTTCAACAACCCCAGGAACAGCGGCAGATCCTCTTTCAAGGCGGCAAGCTCGGCGGCGGTCTCCAACACCGGGGTAACGCTATCCTGGTCTGTGCTCACCCCGGCTTCCAGCAAGGTCACCACCGCCCGGTAGCGGGCCACCAGCTCCTTCTCTTTCAAGGCCAGGGCGATACCGGGGCTGCCGTCGCTCAGCTGGGCCAGCAGCCGAGCCTCGTCGAAGCCGATTCCCGGCAGCTTGTGCTCGATCAATCGGGTGCATTGGTCGATCGGCAGGCCATAAAACGCCACGGCCTGACAGCGCGACACAATGGTCGGCAGCAACTCTCTGCTTGCTTCTGCGGTGAGAATCAGAAGATTATTCTCGGGCGGCTCCTCCAAGGTCTTGAGCAAACTGTTGGCCGCCTCCGTGGTCATCGTGTGGACGTCCTCAATGATCACCACTCTGATTGCGGACTCGTAGGGAGGGTACGAAAGTGAGCGGCACAGCTCTCTGACCCGATCGATCCTGATACTGCCATTTTCCGGGGCCATGACGACCACATCGGGATGATTCCCTGACCGGAGCCGGCGGCATGATGAACACAATCCGCAGCCGTTGCCACCCTCCGGAGCAAGGCAGTTGAGGCGGGCAGCAGTGAGCAGGGCGGTCAATTTTTTACCGACCCCGTCCGGTCCCCGAAAAAGGTAGGCATGCGGCATTCTGCCTGAATCCAGGCTGCGGCCGAGTACCGTCTTGACTTTCTGCTGGCCTGCCAGCGCTGCAAAGGATAGATCGTTCAGCATCAGTTAAAACAGCGTGTGCTGCCGGGTCGAATTCTGCTCGCCGTCCTCGGCCTTGATCTCACTGGTCTCTTTGTTGCTGGCTGCCGGTCTAAGCAGGATATATCGCTCCAGGCTGCGCTGATAATCACTCCAGGCGGGGCCGCCCGACTTGAGCTTGTTGCTCAGCTGGTCGACCAGACTCATCTTGGCATCCATATCATCGATGAAACTCAGCAAAATGGCTTCCGCGGTCATCGGCACAATCGGGGATCCGAACTCCTGCTTCCCATGATGGCTCAGCACCAGGTGCTGCAGGTGGGTCAGCACATCCGTGGGAAAATCCTCTATCTCTTCGGCCACCCCGGCAATGAATTCGCTGCCGATCACCACGTGTCCCTTGAGCCGGCCGATATCGGTATAATCGATGACCCCCACCTCGCTATGAAGCTCCACGGTTTTGCCGATATCATGCAGGAGGGCCCCGGCAACCACCAGATCCTTGTTTACGGCGCTGTAGTGATCGGCCAACAGGGTGGCTACCTTGGCCATGGAGAGTGAATGCTCGAGCAGGCCGCCCCGGTAGGCATGATGAATGCCCTTGGCCGCCGGAGCATGCTGGAACCGTTCGCCCACCTCTGTGTCATGAAATATCTTGTGCAGCAGTCTGCGGAGAAACGGGTCTGCAATTGCACCAAGCAGCTGGGCGAGCTCCGATTCCATCGCTGCCGGGGGCCGGCTGCTGGCGGCCATATAGTCGCTCATATTAAGGTCTTGCTGCGCCACGGCTTCGATATGGTCCACTTTCAACTGCAGCTGGTCGCGATAGGTCTGAACCGCCCCGCACACCCGGACGACCCTGCCCGGGGTGCAGATTTTTTCCAGGGCTTCGGCGTTGTCCCAGGCAGGTCCGCCGATCTCGCCGCTTCGGTCTGCAAAAACCAGGGAAAGATAGGGCTTGCCTGCGCGAGTCTCGGCCAAGCGGACCGATTTCACCAGAAACAGTTCATCGACCTGCTGGC
>JARRLH010000181.1:0-13941 GCA_037387205.1 Desulfofustis sp. | reverse complement strand
AACGAGGCTGGACTCGAGAAATCCGTAGCGATTCAGATTGCCGATGATGTAGCGGGCTATCTCCCATTCGTCCGGGTCCAGCTCATCGTGGGCCAGCTGCCAGTGCAGGTAGGCGGAAAGACCTGGTTTTTCGGAGATGAAATAGAACTGGCGGGGGGCGTCCTCCTGGGGCCTCTCCCGCGAGAAGGAAAACTGGGTTTCATAGGTGTTGGCGTATTCCTCCCAGTTGGTTTCCGCCATCGCGTCTTTCTGGGACACCGGCGGGGTGATCTCCTGCTCCTTGGCGGAGCTGTCCGGTTCAAGCGTAGAGGACAGTCCGAAATCCTTCTCTTCACTGCCGGCCTCTGCGCCACTGTCGATCTCAAGAGCGGGATTCTGTTCGATCTCCTCCTGTAGAGCCTGGGTCAGGTCGAGGCGGTTGAGCTGCAGCAGCTTGATGGCCTGACGCAACTGTGGCGTCATCACCAGTTTCTGGGCCAGCTTCAGCTGTTGTCTTAATTCCAATGCCATCGTCTAAGATCGATTCATTTCATTCGGGGGACACAATACGTATCGTGTCCCAAGTGGTTTTTTCCTATATAGTTTCAAATCAAGCTCACAGAGGACACGAAACGTATTGTGTCCCCATCTGTTTAATATCATAACACAACGCTACATCGAAAAATTTTCACCAAGATACATTTTCCTGGCGATCTGGCTCTCGATGATATCGCTGGCCACCCCGCTGGTAAGGATTGTGCCGTTGTTGACGATGTAGGCAAAATCGCAGACCTGCAAGGTTTCCCGGACGTTGTGGTCGGAGATGAGAATCCCGAGCCCCCGGTCCTTCAATCCGTAAATTATCTTCTGCAGTTCACCGACCGCAAGCGGGTCGATACCGGCAAAGGGTTCATCGAGCAGAATGAACTGCGGCCTGGTGGCCAGTGCCCGCATGATTTCCACTCTCCGCCTCTCTCCTCCCGACAGGGCATGCCCCTTGTTGTCGCGCAGGTATTCGATTTTCAGATCGGCGAGCAGTTCGTCGATCCGGTTGTTGATTTCGTTGGTCGTCAGGCCAAGCGGTTCAAGCACGATACGCACATTTTCCTCGACGGTCAGCTTTTTGAAGACCGAAGGTTCCTGGGCCAGGTAGGTGATTCCTCTCAAGGCCCGTTTGTGAATCGGCAGATCGGTGATGATGTCGCCATCGAGCAGGACGTGGCCCTCGTTGGGCTTGATAAAGCCGACGATGGAGTAAAAAGTGGTGGTTTTGCCCGCGCCGTTGGGACCCAGCAGACCGGCCACGTAACCGGTATCGACTTTCAGGCTGATGCCGTCGACGACGGTGCGGCTGCCGTAGATCTTGACGATATTTCGTGTTTCGAGCTGCGCCATGGTTTTGGTTCGGGTTCCGTGGACACCAATTACTTCTGCATAATGGTCATCTTAACCCGCTGTTTCTTCTCTTCCTTCTTTTCCCCTTCGCCGATAACCGTGGTAGTGCCGCCAACCACCTCCGACCTGCCCTCGTCTATGTAATAGACGATCTTTTCCCCGGCTATCATATTCTCACCCTGCCAGGCTTTGGCGTCGCCGATCAGCATCACCTTTCGGTTGCCCGAGTAGTAGATCATCTGGTCTGAGGTGCCCAGCCATTCGGCTGAGCTCAACTCGACGTTGCCGACGCACACCAGCTTCTCGATCTTCTGCTCGGTGTCTGCTTCCTGATCCTTGGTGGCCGCTTCATGGTAATAGACGGTCATTTCATCCGACAATATCCTCAGATCCCCCTGCTTGGCGTCAACGTTGCCGAGGAAAAGAACAGTGTTGCTTTCCTCGGTTGAGGACATCTGATCCGCTTCCACCACGATCGGCGGTTCCTTTTCTTTGGCCCCGGCCACAGGCTGAAAAACGCAGCAGATGATGAACAGTAATGTGGCATAAATACTGAATATTTTAATTTTTCCCATGATGTTCTCCGGGTCTGAAACAAAAGAGATATGCAATTTACGAGCCGGTTATAACGTACCATGCACCGAATGTAAAGCAAAGCGCTATTAACGCTTGGAAATGAGTCCTTTACTAAGATTGGACATGTCATTACTATTGATCCTGTTCAATAATCACAGAGGGAAACCCATGAAAGAAAATATGGAACGGGCCAAGGTCCTGATCGAGTCACTGCCCTATTTTCAGGAGTTCCGGCACAAAACGGTGGTGGTCAAATACGGCGGCCATGCGATGGTGGACGAGAACCTGAAGAAACAGTTTGCCCTCGATGTGATCCTGCTCAACCAGATAGGCGTCAACGTGGTGATCATCCATGGCGGCGGACCGCAGATCAATCAACTGCTCGACCGCCTGGAGATCAAGCCGAGCTACGTGCAGGGCATGCGGGTCACCGATGGTGAAACCATGAATGTGGTCGAGATGGTGCTGGTGGGCCGGGTGAACAAGGAGATTGTCAGCCTCATCAATCACAGCGGCGGCCGGGCGGTCGGCCTATCGGGCCGTGACGGCGATCTGGTCTGCGCCAGAAAGATGCAGGTCAATGTCGGCGGCGGTGATATGATCGAAAATGCCCCGCCGGAACTGATCGACCTGGGCCGGGTAGGAGAGGTAACCCGGGTCAACGCCGAAGTCCTGGAGGCCCTGAAGAAGGAAGACTTCATCCCGGTGATCGCCCCAGTAGGCGTCGGCGAGGACGGACAGGCCCTCAACATCAACGCCGATCTGGTAGCCGGCGCCATTGCCGGTGCCCTGAAAGCCGAGAAACTGATCCTGCTCACCGATGTGGAGGGCGTCAAATCAAAAGATGGACAACTGCTGCGCTCGCTGAACAGGGACGAACTTGACGGATTGATCGAGGACGGCACCATCAGCGGCGGCATGATACCCAAGGTAAACTGCTGCCGAGAGGCCTTGCAGCATGGAGTCAACAAAACCTATATCGTCGATGGCAGGGTCGAGCACGCCATCCTCCTGGAGATGTTTACCCACGAAGGCGTGGGTACGGAAATAGTCAGATGGAAAACACGAACGAGTCTATAAAGAACAGAGCAGACAAAGTGTTTAACGGCAACTATCTGCGCTATCCCGCAGCGATTGTGTCCGGAGCGGGCTGTGAGCTCATCGATGCGGACGGCAATAGTTACCTCGATGTCCTCTCCGGCATCGCCGTCTGTGCCCTGGGCCATTGCCACCCGGCGGTCACCGAGGCGATTGCTGAGCAGGCCGCCAGATTGGTGCATGTCTCCAATCTCTACTACACGGAGCCGCAAACCGAACTGGCCGAATTGCTGGTGGACAATACCTTTGCCGACAAGGTCTTCATGGCCAACAGCGGCGCCGAAGCCAACGAGGCGGCGATCAAGCTGGCCCGCATCGCCTCGGGCCAAGGACGCTATGAGATCATCACCCTGGAAGGTTCTTTTCACGGCCGAACCCTGGCCACGCTGGCGGCCACCGCCCAGCCGAAATTTCATCAGGGATTCGAACCGCTGCCCGAAGGGTTTGCGTATACCGATTTCGGTGACCGGGAGGCGATCGAACAATGCATTACCCCGCAGACCTGCGCCATCATGTGCGAGCCGCTCCAGGGCGAAGGCGGAGTGAGGCCCTTGCCTGAAGATTACCTGCACTTTCTCAGACAGCTGTGCGACCGGCACGATCTGCTGCTGATTTTTGACGAGGTGCAGACCGGCATGGGCCGCACCGGCTCCCTGTTCGCCTATCAGCAACTCGGTGTGGTGCCCGATATCATGACGGTGGCCAAGGCGCTCGGCAACGGCATGCCCATCGGGGTGATGCTGACCAGCGAGAAGCTGGCTTCCGCCTTTGTCCCCGGCACCCACGCCTCCACCTTCGGCGGCAACCCGGTGGCCTGCGCGGCAGCGGTGGCGACCCTCAAGGTCATACTTGGTAACGGATTTCTGGACGAGGTCCAGGCCAAGGGCGAGTATTTCAGGGCCCGGTTGGCAGAGGTGCAGCAGAAGCATCCGCAGGTTGCCTCCCATGTTAGAGGAATGGGGCTGCTCAACGGCCTGGTGCTCACCGAGGCGGGCGCTGAACAGGGAACGGAAATCGTCAATGAACTTTACAATGAGAGAATCCTGATCAACTTTGCCGGCAACTGTGCGCTTCGCTTTGCCCCGCCTTTGATTGTCGACAGAACCGATATCGACCGGGTCATTGCGGTGCTCGACCGGGTGTTGGCATCACTGTCTCTTTGAAAGGTACCCTTAGCCCACCTCCATTCAAGCGGTTCACTTGAGCGGAGGCCGAAATTCTTTGCAAATCGCCTTATATCAAGTAAAAATAAATATTTCCCTGAGTTTTAGTGGTTGAAGAACAATCAAGCCGTGAGCCTCTCAACGAGCGCGGCCCATCTACACGCAAGAGGAAGTGCATGAGTGTGAATAAAATAGTGCTTGCCTATTCTGGCGGGCTCGATACCTCGGTTATTCTCAAATGGCTGATCGAGGAGTATGACTGCCCGGTGATTGCCTACTGCGCCGATATCGGTCAGGAAGAGGACTGGCAGGCGGTAATCGACAAAGGCATGGCGACCGGGGCGGAAAAGGTGGTGATTGCCGATCTCAAGGAAGAGTTTGTCGAGCAGTACATTTTTCCGGCTTTCAGGGCAAATGCCATCTATGAAGGATCCTACCTGCTCGGCACTTCACTGGCCCGGCCGCTGATCGCCAAAGAGCAGGTCAGGATCGCCCGGGCCGAGGGAGCGGATGCGGTCAGTCACGGGGCCACCGGCAAGGGCAATGACCAGGTCCGTTTTGAACTTGGCTATATCGGGCTCGAGCCCGGCCTGAAAATCATCGCGCCGTGGCGGGTCTGGGCTCTGGACTCACGGACGAAACTGGTCGAATTCGCCAAAAACCATGATATCCCGGTGCCGGTTACCAAGAAAAAGCCTTACAGCTGTGATGAGAATTTGCTGCATATCAGTTTCGAGGGGGGCATTCTAGAAGATCCCTGGAAGGAGCCGGAGGAGGAGATGTTCAAGTTTTCCGTCTCTCCTGAACGGGCGCCCGACAAGCCCACCTACGTGGAGCTTGAGTTTGTGGGCGGCAACCCGGTGGCCATCGACGGCGAGAGGATGGTGCCCTTTGAGTTGTTCTCCAGGCTCAACAAGTTGGGCGGCGCCAACGGCATCGGCCGTCTGGACATGGTCGAAAACCGTTACGTCGGCATGAAATCCCGCGGCGTCTATGAAACCCCGGGCGGCACCGTGCTGCGGACCGCCCATCGCGACCTTGAGACCATCACCCTGGACCGGGAGGTGATGAAAATTCGCGACAGCCTGATCCCCACCTATGCGGACATGATCTACAACGGCTTCTGGTTCTCCCCGGAACGTGAGCTGCTGCAGACCACCATGGATGAGACCCAGAAAACGGTCAACGGCACGGTACGGCTCAAGCTCTAC
Organism: Desulfofustis sp.; assembly: GCA_037387205.1. Classification (GTDB taxonomy): domain Bacteria; phylum Desulfobacterota; class Desulfobulbia; order Desulfobulbales; family Desulfocapsaceae; genus JABDQA01. The sequence continues at coordinate 8,519 of JARRLH010000181.1, read as the reverse complement.
AAGGGCAACTGCATCCCGGTCGGCCGCAAATCAGATCAGTCGCTCTACCAGGAGAGTTTTGCCACCTTCGAGGAAGACGATGTCTACGATCAGGGCGATGCGACCGGATTCATTAGGCTCAACGGATTGCGCCTGCGGCTTCAGGCGTTGCAGAATAAGAAAATTTGAGAAGGACAATGGCAGCCAAGCCCGCTTCAAAGAAAAGCCCCTCTTCCAAGCTCTGGGGCGGCAGATTTGCGGAATCGACCGCGGCTTCGGTGGAGGCCTTCAGCGCTTCGAGCGATTACGATTCCCGTCTCTACCGTTATGATATCGCCGGCAGCAAGGCCCATGCGACCATGCTGGCCGACAACGGGCTGCTGTCGAAAGGTGAGTTGAAGGCAATTATCGACGGGCTTTCGGCGATTGAACAAGAGATCGACAACAACGAGTTTGATTTCCGGCAGGAACTTGAGGATATTCATATGAATATCGAAAAGGCGCTGGCCGACAGGATCGGTCCGGCAGGCGCCAAACTGCATTCCGCCAGAAGCAGAAACGACCAGGTGGCACTGGATCTTAAACTCTACCTGCGCGACCAATGCGACCTGCTGGTCGAGCTGCTGGACACTGTCCGTCGGGGATTCGCCCAGCTGGCGAGGACCTACCTGGGCGCCATCATGCCGGGCTACACCCATATGCAGCGGGCTCAGCCGGTCCTGGTTTCCCACCATCTGCTCGCCTATTTCGAAATGTTTTCCAGGGACCGCGAGCGGCTGCTCGACTGCCGCAAAAGGATCAACATATGTCCGCTGGGCGGGGCGGCCATGGCCGGCACCGGTCTACCGATCGAGCGGCAGCAGGTAGCTGAGCTGCTCGGCTTCGACGGGGTCACCGCCAATTCCATGGATACCGCCGGCGACCGCGATTTTGCCATCGAGTTCGTCAGCTGCTGCACCCAGATCCAGCTGCATCTCTCACGACTCTGCGAGGAGCTGGTCCTGTGGGCCGGCAGCATTCTGCACCGGATCGTCGATCATGCCGCAGAAGAAGAATCCCGACATTGCCGAGCTGGTGCGCGGCAAGAGCGGCCGCGTGGTCGGTTCGCTGATGACCCTGCTGACCATTATGAAAGGGCTGCCGCTGACCTACAACCGTGATCTGCAGGAAGACAAGGAACCGGTTTTCGACGCCGTCGACACCGTGTCGGCCTCTTTGTCGATCATTGCCGAACTTTTGGAAAACCTGCAATTCAATACTGACAAGATGCTCGCTGCCACTCAAAGCGGTTACATGACAGCCACCGATCTGGCCGATTATCTGGTGCTGAAAGATGTACCATTCCGGGAGGCTCATGGTATAGTTGGCAGAATAGTCGGTCATTGCATCGACAAGGGATGTGAGCTGGTGGATTTGACGGTGCAGGAGATGCAGGACTTCTCCCCTGCCATCGACAAGGATGTGTACGAGGTGATCAGCATTGATGGCTCGGTGCAGAGCCGCATATCAACCGGGGGCACAAGCCTGCAGCGCGTCGAGGAAGCGCTGAGCGCCGCCGAAAAACAAGTGGGGATTGCATGATGAGATTCGGATTTGCATCAGCGGTGTTGTGTGCGGTGGTTTTGAGCGTGGCCGGGTGCGGTTTCAAAACCGATCCTGTTCCTCCTCAGAACGTGGTTCCCAGGCCGATCGACGATCTGACCTATGCGATCGATGAGACCGGGGTGACGCTGCGCTGGACCTACCCGGAGAAGTCGGTCAACGGGGACGAACTGACCGAGATCTACTCCTTCGACGTCTACCGGGCGGTGGTGCCGCTCGACGATTTGTGCGAGACCTGCCCGATTCCCTTTGGCGAGCCGACTGAAATACCCGGCGGGGCAACGGCCGATGGCGGCACGAGAAGGGTCGGCGAGTACAATACCTCGCTGCTGCGGCCCGATCACAAATACTTCTTTAAAATGACCTCCAGGATCAGCTGGTGGGCGGCCAGTACAGATTCCAATATCGTGTCCTTCGTCTGGCAGACGCCGCCGTCTGTACCGGCAGGGTTCAAAGTTGAATCAGGCGACGGCCAGGCAGCGCTGAGCTGGCAGCCGGTGACCACGCTGATCGATGGTTCTGCAGCCAAGAAAAAGGTCCTCTACCAGGTAGCGCGCAGCGAGGGAGGTAAAGAATTCGCCCCCCTTGGCGATCCGAGCGGAGCGACGAGTTATGTGGACCGCGGGGTTATCAATGGAAGGACCTATTTTTACAAAGTGCAGAGCCTGATGATGCTGGGCAATGACAAAGTCTCCGGCGGGGTGACCGACATTGCCGAGGCGACACCGATGGACCGCACTCCGCCGGACGCGCCCACCAGCGTCCGGGCCTCGGCGACGGCTGCGGGAATCAGAGTATTCTGGGATCGTCCCGATGATCCGACCGTGGCTGGTCACCGGGTCTATCGCCGGAACGAGGGGCAGAAAACTGCCGAAATGATCGGTGAAGTCAAGATGCCTTCATCTATCTTCGTCGACAAGTCGGCACCTGAAGGCAGCAGACCGTTTTATTCGGTGACAGCTTTTGACGACGCTGAACCGGCCAACGAATCACAACCATCTCCCGAGGCGACGGTCAGATAAACTATAGACGGTGCTGCAGTAATGAAGCTGGATTTCCCGATTACGATTACCAAGATGAGCGGGGCCGGCAACGATTTCATTGTTATCGACCATCGGTCCGGGTTCATTCCTGAACCATACCAGCCTCAATTCGCCCAGCTCGTCTGCAGGCACAGCTTCTCGGTGGGGGCGGACGGCCTGATCCTGATCGAGGAACATGGTAGCGAAGATTTCTCCTGGCGCTTCTACAACAAAGACGGTTCAGTTGCCGAAATGTGCGGCAACGGCGCCCGCTGCGCTGCGCGTTTTGCCTGGCGCAAGGGGATTGCCGGCCGGCGGATGCGTTTTGCGACTCTGGCCGGGGTGATCGAAGCGGAGCTTATCGGGGAGCAGGAGCATGTCAGGGTTACCATGACCGACCCCTCCGATTATCAGGATTCCCTGCTGATCACACTGGGGGGGAGCGAGAAAGAGGTGTTTTTCATCAACACCGGTGTTCCCCATGCGGTGGTTTTTGTCGATTCTGAGAATCCCCCGGTGGAACACTGGGGTCGGACGCTGCGTTATCACGAGCAATTCGAACCGGCCGGCACCAATGCGAATTTCGTCAAGATACTGGAGGATGACGAGCTGCTGGTGCGCACCTATGAGCGCGGGGTGGAGGCCGAAACCATGGCCTGCGGCACGGGGGTGGTGGCCGCCGCCATTGTGGCCGCCCGGCAAGGGTTGGTTGAGTCGCCCGTGGACGTGACGACCACCGGGGGCGAGCAGCTTGTCGTCCAATTCACCCTGGGTGAAAGCACCGTGGACGACGTCCATCTGCAGGGGCCGGCCAGAATCATATACGAGGCGGAACTGTCGGCAGAAGCACTTTTGTGATAACAGTTTGTTTTATTTGAATAAGATCTAATAAATGACAACAGGCTCGCTTGGGAAACGTCTCTTCAAAGCAGCCGATAACTTAATAGGAGGTGAAGCCATGGAACGCTTTCACGGCGCGTTAACCGCCCTGGTAACTCCATTTATCGATGGCAAGCTGGATGAGAAGGGGTTGGTCGACCTGATCGAATTTCAAATCGAGAACGGCATTCACGGTATCGTTCCCTGCGGCACGACCGGAGAATCCGCCACCCTCGCTTTCGATGAGCACAAACGGGTAATCGACCTGACGGTCAAAACGGTAAACGGCAGGGTGCCGGTGGTGGCCGGCACGGGCGCCAACAACACCCTCGAGGCGATCGAACTCACCGAGAGTGCCAAAGACAGCGGCGCCGACGCCGTGCTGTCGGTGGCCCCGTATTACAACAAGCCAAGTCAGGAAGGCTTGTACCTCCATTTTAAAACCATCGCCGAGGCAGTGGATATCCCCGTGATACTCTATAACGTGCCAGGCCGGACGGTGATTCATATTCTGCCCGAAACGGTGGCCAGACTGGCACACATTGATAACATCATCGGCATAAAAGAGGCCTGCGGCAGTCTCGAGCAGATCAGCGACGTGATTCGCTTCTGCCCCGACGACTTTATCCTCCTCTCCGGCGACGACTTCACTTCGATGCCCACCGCCCTGATTGGCGGCAAGGGGGTGATTTCGGTTATCTCCAACGTCGATCCGGCCGGCATGGCGAGAATGATGGAAGCTGCCCTGAGCGGCAACCTGGACAAGGCCAATGAGGAACATTACCGGCTCTTTACCATGATGAAGCTGATGTTCAAGTCGCCCAGCCCCGGTCCGGCCAAAAAAGCGCTGGAGATGCTCGGCCGCATTCAGGACGGGAGTCCGCGGCTGCCGATGACCCCTGCCGACGATCAGACTACACAGGCGTTGGTGGAGGAGATGAGCAGGCTGGGTATGCTCTAGGCTACCTTGAAAAATTGCCTTTTCACTCAATCTCTGTGTTGCACGGGAAAATTTTATCCTCGGAATATCATAGCTATATGCCTACGGTAAAATTCCTCGTGCGTCTCGATCTTGAAACAAAATGGCTCGTTTCAGGCGTAGGAGCCTGAATCATTTTTGGGGACACAATACTTATCGTGCCCCTCGTTAGAGGAGTAGACGATGATGAAGGTAATCGTGGCCGCTGCGGCGGGCAGAATGGGAAGAAGGATCGGCTATCTGGTCGATCAGCATTCAGACCATCAGGGCCGCGGATATCGTCGGGGAGCACACGGTCTATTTTGCCGGTCCCGGAGAGCGCATCGAACTTACTCACCGGGCTCAGACCCCGGACCATTTTGCCCGAGGGGCGACGGTGGCTGCGGCCTGGCTCGAGGGCAAAGCCAACGGGATGTTCTCGATGTTCTCGACCTGCAGAACTTCTAAAATCCAGCGCCATTGACAGCAGCAATGGAGACGACCGAAACGGTATTTATCGGCCTGGGTTCCAATCTCGGTGACAGTGCCCAACTTTTGCGGGAGGGTTGGGAGTTGCTTGGTCGGCGCCAGGGAATCAGCCTGGACACCATCTCTCTTCCCTATCTTTCCTCACCGGTGGGAATGGCAAGCAACTTCTGGTTCACCAATGCCGTCGGCAAGCTGACGACATCGCGCACTGCCGGTGAAATTCTCGATCTTCTGCTCGATACCGAAAGGCGCCTTGGGCGAACCAGGGACGCTGTGAAAAAGGGGTATCAGGATCGAGAAATTGACCTCGATCTTCTCTATTTCGGCGCCGCAGTCATCGATACCCCGCGCTTGACGTTACCCCATCCACACAGAAAAGATCGGCTTTTTGTATTGGAGCCGATGGCAGCAATCGCCCCCGAATTCATCGATCCCGAGACCGGGCACCCCATCGCGGAGATGCATCGGCGGCTGACGCAGAGGATCGAATCGGGAAAGATCGCAGCGCAGGAAATCTCTGCAGGGGCCTGGCCCCTCCCCGCCGGCAGGGGTGTTGGCTGCGGGGATGGCCCTCACATCCTCTGGCGGCTGCTCGCCAGCCTTGTTTGACCGGCTGCTTTAGACGTATGTCGCTATCTGCGAAAATCCAGGGAAGGTGCCCACAACCGTCGAGAATATTTTACTTTTTCCGTAAAGCGACTATAATACAGCATGGTGAAGGGGTGATTTACGCCATCCAAGCCTGTTGTAGCATACATTTAAATGAGGCACGTACGTGGGTCCACTGAGAATACTGATTCTGGCAGCTCTTTTCTATCTTGGCTACCGCCTGATCAAGTCCAATTTCAGCAAATCAGGCGAAGATCAAAAGAGTGAGGATCAGGAGGTTCGCCACGGCGGCGCCATCACCGACGTGCTCATTGAAGATCCGGTGTGCCACAAGCTGGTGCCCAAGCAGCAGGCCTATACCCTGGAGGCAGAGGACGGAGTCCACCATTTTTGCGGCAAAGAGTGCGCCGACAAGTTTACCGCCGACCGGGAGAAAAGCGGTCCAGATGGATCGCCCGATCAACAATGAGAGTGGTGATTTGCCGGATGGATACCATGGAGGCCAGCCAAGCCAGAGTGCTTAGATCATTATCGACATTGACGATGACGATAATGGTGCTGCTCATCAGCCAGACTGCCGTGGCCTCACTCTATGTGTGCAAGGATGCCAGGGGGAAAAAATATTTTTCCAACATGCCCGAATCGGGGCGCTGCGTTTCCTACAATACCAGGAAACTGGGCGTTATTTCCTTTTCAGGAAAATGGCCGGGCTATTCGAGCAGTTCCTATAAAAATGTCCGCTATCACAAGCAGATCGATTATTGGGCCAAGCGCTACAACATTGATCCCAACCTGATCAAGGCAATCATCAAGGCGGAATCCGGTTTTGACCGCTATGCCGTCTCCAAGAAAGGCGCCCAGGGCCTGATGCAGCTCATGCCGGACACCGCCAGGGAAATGAGAGTCTCGGACCCGTTCAATCCGGAGCAGAACATCGCCGGTGGTGTTCGCTACCTGCGCACACTTCTGAGGATGTTCAACGGCAACCTGGTGCTCAGCCTGGCGGCCTACAATGCCGGGCCGGGTCAGGTCAAAAAAGCCGGCGGCGTTCCGCGAATCAACGAAACAAAGCGCTACATCAAACGGGTTCTCAGTTATTATGACCGCTATGCCAAGGCGTGAGCACGATGCTTGGTCTGAGACACCGACTCTAGCCTTCTTTCAAGCAGCGGTTTGAGTCGTGATCGTACTCAACGCTCTATTCCCTATTTTCGGGCTGCTCATTCTGGGCGGCGCGCTCAAAAAGTTCAATCTCACCAGCGACTCTTATCTCAAAGTTTCTGATAAACTGGTCTACTTCATATTTTTTCCGATAATGCTCTTCTGGAAGGTCGGCGGTGCACCTCAAGGCGGCGGGGATCAGCTCAGCTTCGTCGCCGTTACCCTGCTGGCACTTGCCTCGATGTTTGTCATCAGTGGGCTGGTGATAAAATTCGGCCCGGTTTCAGCGTTCGAGGCCGGCTCGTTTTCCCAGAGCTGTTATCGATTCAACACCTATATCGGCGTCGCAGTGATCCTCAACTCCCTGGGTGAGGCTGGGATCGCCTACTTCGGCATTCTCATCGCGATCACCATCCCGCTGGTTAACGTCTTTGCGGTGGCAACCCTGATCTGGTTTTCAGGTTATGAAGGCAGCGCCTCAACACGGGGCAAGATTTTTCTCAAGGCGCTGATCGGCAATCCCCTGATCATCGGCAGCTTCGCCGGTGCACTCTACGCGCGCCTGGTGGGCGTGTTCCCGGAATTCATCGACAACACCCTGGCGCTCATGTCGATGGTGACCTTGCCTTTGGCTCTTATTTCGGTCGGTGGAGCCCTTTCGTTCAAAGGGGTACAGAAGTATCTGCCACTATCTCTGCTGGGCGCCGGCTTGAAGCTGGCTCTGTTTCCCTGTCTTGGATTTCTCTTCTACAAATTATTTCATATTGATGGCATAGCCTTCAAGACCGGTATGATTTTCTTGTGCCTGCCGGCTTCGACCATGATCTATGTGCTCTCCTCCCAGCTCAACAGCGACACGGAGCTGGCCTCGGCCTCCATCGTCGTGTCCACCCTGCTGTCCTTCATTTCCCTCTCGGTGGCGCTGCTCTTGTAAGAGCTTTGATTACCATTGATGATTTGAAACATGGATAGGTTGACCACGGCTGCGATGCTCGGCCTGGTCGACTGCGCACNNNNGACCGGATATCGGCCGCTGTACGGCCTCAAACGATCGGTAATCATTTTCAGCGCTCAGTCGGGCCTCCACAATGCAGCCCCGGCCAACCCATCCATGCTCGAACGGAACCTCATTATGTCTCTGGGTAGGGCGGGGGAAGCGGCGGAGAGTGCATCATCGGCCGGAGGATAAGGCCGGAGCGTAGCACTTGGAGTCGCTTCCCTGGCCTCTGGAAGTGCCCGAAGAGTAGAGAAAATATCAGGAACTGCAGGACAGCATCGAGCAGCCGGGCTTGTTACGGGCCCACTCCGGCCTTTTGGCGGCGTAGCGCTGACGTTCGGGCTGTTCGTCATAGGGATTTCTGAACAAATCGAGAAGCTCCTCCACTTCTGAGTAGTCTCCTTGTTCAACCTTGTCGATGGCCTGCTGGGCCAGATAATTTCTGAAGACGTATTTGGGGTTGACCAGGTTCATTCGTTTTCGCCGCTCCTCATCGTCCAGCTCGTTGCGCCCCATTCTCAGCCGGTAGAGGTGGAGCCAGCTCTTCAGGTCGTTGAGATGATCCTGAGCGATGTCGCCGGGGGAATAAAAAGCGTCCGAGACAATTTCCAGAAGCCTGTCGCCGTTCTTTTCGGACATCTCCACATGGCCAAGATTCCTGAAGAAAATAGTCATGTCGGTCTCGGTTTTGGTGAGCAACTCCAGCACGGATGAGATCAGCTGATCGTCGTTTTTTTCAGTGGAGTGCAGCCCGAGTTTGGCCTTGAGCGTCCGCTGCCATTCTTCCTGAAAGGTCAACCTGTAGGTGTCGAGCGCCTCCTGC
>JARRLH010000180.1:0-18092 GCA_037387205.1 Desulfofustis sp. | reverse complement strand
GCAAACCGATCATGGAGAGGCGGTAAGGGATTCCTGTGTCGAAGGGACAGGTATTGCAATGTCCTCAACATAGAACGTCTATAATCACCTGCGGCGGAAGACTCTGGTGCAAGTGCTGCAGGATTTTCCCCTTGTTTCCGAGGCAGCTATCTGGGTCGTCTATCCGAGTTCACACCTGCTCGCTCCCAAAGTAAGGGGGTTTATTAACTATTTTGCCGAGTGCTATGGTAGTCCTCCTTACTGGGATCAGGGCATAAACATTAGTAAATCGTGAATCGAATGTGAAGATTTGATATACCATTATCCAACGATTGTTCATTTTAAATAACTGAGACTCTCCTGAGTAACCTCGCGATCCAATATTTCTAAAAATCTAACCTTGCCAGAGGAACCCTCCCGTTAGGTCTAGTTTGCTCAATTCTCAGGTTATCAGGAATGACGTCAATCTTTAATAACTAGGCTCTTTGTTGTGCTTTGATCTGGCAACCCTTTCGCCTTGCTTTTTACAACCACTCTAAGTTAAACAGCAATGAGTATTAAATTATGTTTTATCAGGTTCTTGGGTGGTCACAATGTGGTATCGCTGCCAATGAAATTGGGGCCTGATGATGCGTGTCGAACGGAGGATATGATGAAGTCGATCTTACAACTCATGACTTTTTTACTGGTGTGCCTGGTTAGTTTGAATCTCTATGGTGAAGACCTCAATATCAGCGAAGAAACCGAAGATTGTCTCAGCTGCCACTCCGAACTTCATCCTGGCCTTGTCTCCTCATGGATGGCTAGCCGTCACAGCAAGACATCTCCAGCCGAGGGCATAGCCAAGCCCGAACTTGAGCGTCGGGTTTCTTCTCCCGACATTCCCACTGAACTGCAGCAGTTTGCGGTTGGCTGCTATGAGTGTCATGGTCTCCGTATCGAGGCGCATGAGGATTCCTTCGAGCACAATGGCTACGAAATAAACGTGATTGTCAGTCCTGCCGACTGTGCTACCTGTCACAGTGCCGAAGCTGAGCAATATAGCAGAAATATCATGTCCCATGCTTATGGAAATCTTGTCGACAATACGCTCTACCAAGACTTCACCAAGGTAGTGAACAACCACTACACCTACGAAAATAAAGAACTGGTTATCGGCCAAGGCGATATGCTCACCGAATACGAGTCATGCCTTTATTGCCATGGCACCAAAGTCGGGGTAAAGGGGTTCATCACCAGGGATACCGACTATGGGGAACTTGAATTTCCCGACCTGGAAGGGTGGCCGAACCAGGGGGTTGGCCGCATTAATCCCGATCGGAGCAAAGGATCGTGTTCTGCCTGTCATACCAGGCATTCTTTCTCGATCGAGATGGCCCGCAAGCCGTCGACTTGTTCAGAATGTCACAAGGGGCCTGATGTACCGGCCTACAAAGTCTATGAAGTCAGCAAGCACGGCAATATATACAACTCAAAAAAGAGCGAGTTTGATTTCACTGGAGTTCCCTGGCGGGTGGGAACCGATTTTACCGCGCCGACATGCGCTGCTTGCCATGCCAGCTTACTCATTTCACCAGAAGGGACTGTCATTGCCGAACGAACCCATCAATACAATGATCGGCTCAGTTGGCGCCTTTTCGGAGTACCATATGCCCACCCCCATCCACTCGATGCCAACCTGATAAATGTGGTCAATTCTGAAGGGCTGCCGCTGGCGGTGGAACTCAATGGAGAGCCCGTTGCTGAATTTGTGCTGAATGAAGAGCAGCAGCGAGAGAACAATGGCAGAATGAAGGCCGTATGTCTCAGCTGCCACAGCACCCAGTGGGTGGAGAATCACTTTTTACGGCTCGACAACACGATACACAGAACCAACCGCATGACCCATGAAGCAACCAAAATACTGAGCGATGTCTGGGCCGGCGGCTTCGAAAAGGGACTTCCACAGGGTGAAAATATCTTCGATGAAAAGACTGAGAGAATGTGGACCACTATCTGGCTCTTCTACGCCAATTCTACTCGTTTTGCATCAGCAATGGCTGGTGGCGGAGATTATGGCGTGTTTGCCAACGGCCGCTATCAGACCACGGAGCAGATGACCAAGCTTCTGGATCAGCTGCGACTGTACCGTAGTTTGAAGGATGCTGAATAAATAAGATCAGGCCTGAGTAATTATAGATTTTAACCCCATATATCCCTCTCTAAGGCATCTCCTGGCAGTGCAGACGTTAATGCAGCAGGGGGCATCTCTAGTTCTTCCTTGACCTGACAATCGGTTCGGCCACAAGCAAACATCTGTTTCCGCGGACACAGGTCGCACTTTGACTCTGGGAGTAATAATCAGCTAATTATGAACAAATGCTCTTTATGTTCATAATTAGCCGTCAACCCAATATAGCAAAGAACGCCGGTTGTTCATGCCACGGCTATTGGTATATAAATATATAAAATTAAATGGTATTATTAAATAAAGTAAAAATATATTTATATGTTATATATAAATTATAATTGTAATAAATATTGACATCTTTTGGTTTAATAATTACTCCATATATAGGAATATATTCTATATATGGAGAGATATGAACCCTCTGAGCAAGGTCTTCACCATCATTGAAACGGTGGTGAGCAGGCAAAACAAGGGCGCCACTTATTCTGAAATAACCAGAGAATCAGACCTGCCGAAATCTTCCGTTCATAGAATATTAAAAGATCTTACCAGCCTCGATTACTTCAATTACGATCCTGCCACAAAACGATATTTCGGCAGCTTGCGCTTTGCCGCACTCGGTGCGCAAGTAATGGCCAATTTCAAGCTAAAGGACTACATTCATCCATTCCTCCTAGAACTTCAACATGACACTCAACATACGGCCAATTTGGGAGTCCTCGATGGAACACAGGGTGTGTTTGTTGATAAAATCGAGTCTCGAGATTTTGGTATAAAGCTGTTCTCCGCAATCGGGAAACCGTTCCCGCTGCACTGCACCAGCCTTGGGAAAATCCTGTTGGCGTTTTCACCGGCCTCCACTCTTGAAAAACTGCTGGAGCAGCCACTTAAAGCTGAAACCGAAAAGACAATCACCAGTCCTGAGGATCTAAGGAAAGAACTGTCACGCATCGTCGAGCAAGGTTATGCAGTGGACGATGAAGAAATAACCAGGGGTATAATGTGTGTTGCCGGCCCTATCTTCGACTACGAGCAACACCTCCTGGGTGCGATTAGTATCGCCTTTCCCGCTTATCTCAAACACGATCGCACCATCGATCCGGAAATATCAGCAATAAAGAAATATGCGGCATCGATATCTAAGTCGCTAGGCGGCAGGCACACTGCCGTAAGTTCTGAACCCTGATTGTGAAGGAGGAATCGACATGAGAAGCAGAATAGTAGTTTGGCTGTCTGTATTACTGGGATTACTTGTACTGTTGCCGATCAGTCAGGCACTGGCAGAGCAAAGCTTTGTCTTCAAGTATTCCAACTCTCAATCCGACACCCACCCCAGGTCGGTATCAATGTACTATTTCAAGGATCTGGTTGAGGCGGCCTCCGGCGGCAGGGTAAAGGTCGAACTCTACACTTCCGGAGTACTCGGTAAGGAGGCCGAGGTGCTGGATATGGTCAAGACCGGTGAGTTGCAGGGATGCCGCGGCGGTTTATTCGAGCGCGCCAACAAAATGTACCTGCTTTATACGCTGCCCTTTTTCTTTGACAATACCGACCAGGTCTTGAAACTGATGCGCGGCGAGTTCGGTACAAAAGTGAATGAAGGATCTATTGACAATGGCCTGTATATTCCGGCCTGCGGCGTAGCTGGTGGTTTTCGCAACATTACCAACAACGTCAAGCCGATCAAGGCACCGGCCGACGTTAAGGGTTTGAAAATGCGTACTCCGCCAATCGACATGACCATCAAGACCTTTAAAACCCTGGGGGCAAACCCGCAGATGGTTGCCTACACGGAAACGTACATGGCCCTGAAATCCAATGTGGTGGACGGCCAGGAAAACCCGTTCTCAAACACCGTGGACATGAAGTTTTACGAAGCTCAAAAATACCTCTCCGTGGTCAACTGGCAAATCCATCCTGACCCGTTTTATGTAAATCCGGACTGGTACAAATCCCTGCCTGACGATCTCAAGCAGATCTTCGACGCCTCGGCCAAAGCAGCTATGATATACAGCGACACTATCTGGCTGAATTCGGAAAACAATTATTATAATTTCCTGCAGACCAAGCTGGAGACCAACACCCTGACACCCGAGGTTACTGCTCAGTTCGCCGAAGCGGCCAAACCGGTCTGGCAGCAGTATGTGGATGATGGCTATTTTTCCTGGGATGACATCAAGGCAGCTCAGAAAATAGCCAAAGAATAATTTTCAGCCTAAGACAACGCAACACTGCAGCGTTCGTCCCCGTGGGACTGGCACTGCAGTGTTCAATAAAAACGGATGATCCATGGAATCGCTGAAACGGGTGGCCAACCTACTGACTTTGATTCTTGACGCGGTTATCGCCTCCTTTTTTGCCGTCATTCTGCTGATAACTATTCTGCAGGTGATCCTGCGCTATGTGTTTAATGAATCGATCATTGGCGGCAACGAATTGATGGAAGGGCTCTTCATCTATACGACGGCGATTGGCGCGGCCGTGGCAGTGAGGCGCCGGCAGCATATCAACATCAGCTACATCGTCCAGCAACTGCCGAAATTTCTGCAGCGCCTCGATGATGTGCTGGTGCACGTAATGATAGCCTTTCTCAACGGTGTTATGATTTCCTACTCCATTCGCTGGATCAGCAAAGTCGGTTCTAACGAGTCACCAGTGATGCGAGTTCCTGAGTGGATCTTTCAGGTCAGCATTCCGATTGGCTGCAGCCTCGTCATTGCCTATTGCCTGGTAATGATATTACTCATTATCTGGGACCAATCGCCGGCCCAAGGGGATGAGTCATGCTGATTCTTCTTGCCAGCCTGATTTTTTTCCTTGTTCTCGGAGTCCCTATTGCATACTCGCTAGGGCTCTCCGCATTTGCCTATTTCTGGGTGGTGCACCCTGAACTGATCTCTATCCTGCCGGCGAGATTTTATGCCGGCATGAATTCGTATGCAATGATCGCCATGCCGCTTTTCGTATTCATGGGACTGCTGATGAACTCCGGCGGCATTACTGCCCGGCTGATTGATTTCAGCTTGCTGTTCGTCGGCCGCCTTAGGGGAGGGCTGGGACTGGTCAACGTAATTGCCAGTATGATTTTTGGCGGCATCTCCGGTTCCTCCGTGTCGGATACCGCATCAGTCGGGGCCGTGCTCATTCCCGAGATGAACAAAAAAGGCTACTCGCTTGAATTTGCCAGCGGCATTACGGTGGCTTCGTCTACTATGGGAATGATAATTCCGCCTAGCGTACCAATGGTGATTTATGCCTATATTTCGGAGGAAAGCGTCGGCCGCCTGTTCTTGGGTGGACTGATTCCGGGTGTTATGATCGGGCTGTTGATGCTGATTATAACTTTGGGGGTCTCCTACTATAAAAAATATCCAAAAGAGACCATTACTCTGTCACCCAGAGAAAAGATCAGTCTTACCGGAAGGGCTTTTCCGGCATTGATTATGCCAGTATTCGTAGTCGGGGCAGTTGTGCTGGGCTTTAATACTTTTGCGAGAACTGGAACTGAAGGTGATTCCAAAACTGCTTCGAGATGCGATTCAGACCAGCGCCACGGTAATGATCATCATCGCTCTGTCAAAGCTCTACGTATGGATTCTTGCTCTTGAAAGGATTCCACAGTCTCTGGCCATGTTTGTATCAGGGCTCGAACTGCCGGTTTTCGTGATTCTGCTTGTGGTACTGCTAATTATCCTGCTGGTCGGGACCTTTGTGGATGTGAGTCCCGCGATCCTGCTCTTGACCCCTGTCTTTCTGCCGGCTATGAGACTTTTAGGGATTAATGGTATTCAATTCGGTGTTATCCTTATTACCGGTCTTGCAGTGGGACTGGTAACACCTCCCGTCGGCATGTGTCTAAATGTCTGCTCGGCTATCTCCAAAGTCAGGATAGGTGCGATTTTCAAAGCCGCACTGCCTTTTCTGATCGCCAACCTCATCACTTTGATCCTGATTACCTATATTCCGGCGCTCAGTCTATGGCTGCCAGCGGCATTGATGGATTGAACTTGCTGCTGCCAATACAAGTCTCCTCAAATGCATCTAATGGGTACCTATTGCACCAACAACCTTGATTTTACAACACCACCACAATGTTCCGTTTACTGGTTAAATTATGGTGGTTAATTTTTTTGATCTTACCTCTGTTTTCTCTCTTTGCGTTGAATTTCTGATGGTCGATTTCCTGTCGTCCACAACCCGAACCGGAGGAGGGTCTCAAATGAAACAGCTATCGAAAGTAGTATTGGCCTTGTCATTTATCTTATTCACAAGTTCAGCTTATGCGGAAATGGCTAAGGAAGGCAGTGGTTCCTATCGCGGAGCAAAATCAGGGACCCTTAAGATTATTGGTGGCACAGGTGAATGCAGTGGCATGCAAGGAGAGATTGAACTTCTTCCTCGACCAAAAGTGACAACATCCACAGGAGCCGGCTCCTATCAGAATATGGCCATAGCTAATATTTCTTGGAAAATCCCTTAAACCTTTGCGTAATAGTCATCCAAAGCAGGGTTCTTCATTGCCCTGCTTTCTCTATTTATACCAAAAACGTATTGCTGAGTGGCAACAGCTTAAAATTGCACAATCAAATCGTAGCAATATAGGCTATTGGCAAAACCCTAGATGTTTACTGTATCTTTAATCCGTTGCCATCAAATTCTGGCGCCCTCGATCACTTTTTCTCGCCACACTTGCTCAATTCGATCTATGCCGCCTAAACACCGCCTTCCTAACACGTAATGAGATTGAAAATGATTTTAATTTATTGTATATTTATAGACCTCTCATGAGATAAAGCCAAACCAGCCGCAAGACTGGGACGGAAAGCCACGGGCCTTAATAGATAGCCGGGTTGCCTGAGTAGCAGGCACTCGGCTGTTTTTTTAGCCGATTAGAGGGGGGAGGGACATAAATGGGTAAGAAAATAAGACTTACTACCACTTTACTGATTGCTATGGATTCCAAGGGAACTAGAGTGACCAGCCTGTTACCTTATGATAACAACATGCTGTACCTGCCTCTACCAGATGCATCCGCGTGTATGGCTGTGAGTGACTCTATAGACAAAGATATAATCTATATTGCTCCTCTAGAGGAGAAAGAAGCCAGAACAGGACGTGTGTGATCAGATAGGCGAATAGAGCCGCTTCCTTTACATCCTCGTTTTCTGCCATCGGACTGGTGCGTACGATTCAGCCTGCAGATCAACTTCAATCTCGATCGCCTGTTACAAATGATAGGTTGGAGGTGGCTATCCTATATTTCTCTGATTAGTTTTAACCTAAATATTACGATTGTTGGTTTGATCCCGAAAGGCAGCATGTGGCCTATTTGTAGCAGTAATGAATCAATATGAATCATGATGAGCCAATAGGCCCACATCTTGATGTTTGAGGATCTATGGGCAACATTCTCTGGGCTAATCGATTCATAAGGTATTTTCTCCCATGAAAAATGATTTCAGCTACAATGCAGCTTTTTAAAATAAACCTAATTATGACCTAAAAAATGCGTTGAACTATCGGGGAATTACCCATATCAATTAGGGAGGTCACAATATGTCATCGGACATTTCTAATTTTTTGAATTTCTTCACAAAGCACGACAACATCGTTCAAATAAAAGCCGGCGAGTGTATTATCGAGAAGGGAAAGTACGATAATAACGTAAGGATTCTCAAGTCCGGTGAGGCTAGACTCGAGCTGGTCCACGGAAAGGGATTTGTTGATTTGGAGCCAGGAACTTTAATCGGCCTGATGACCGTGCCTATTGGCAGGGCCTTCAGACATAGCTGTGTGGCGCTTACCGACTGCGAAATCGTTCTCATTGATAACAAGCAAGTAGAGTTTATGCTCCAGGAGTATCCCACTTTTGCAATTCAGATGATCAGGCTTATGGCAGAGCGTTATAATAACCTTGTTGATCTGGTTAATTACGTATGTCCGCCAGATAAGTATCCAGTCAGCGAGAGTGAAGTGATTGACCTGAAATCATTGGGTGAAAAGTCCTGATGCATGAATGCTAGCTATTTGGAGTAGTCTGCAAAGCTGGGGACAGAATAACTCAATAGGTCAAGCTGTCCTTCATAATAGGTTGATATAAATTCTTCAGACGATATGCGTCATCTCATTGACCGTGAACTCAGCTACAGCACCTTCTGTAGCCGCCAGATAATCCTTCAAATGCTGATTGCCCATATGCGCCTGCCACAGATCTCGGGATTCCCAATTCTCGTAGAATAAGAAGTGCGCCGGGTTTTCATTGTCCGTCTAACATATAGATTGGTCTTCTTGTTCTGCAGTTCTGAGCGATAGTCTAATAGAGACTATAATCGAGTTATTTCATGGCATCCTCTATCTGGATTATTCTGGAAAATCTACAATCAACTAGAGTCCCAATAATCGCCTCGAATAGCACAAGCATTTTGAATCTGGTGATTTGGCTTAAAGATATAATAGGTTTTAATTGCCTTTATTTAAGATGTATAATGATTGAATAATTTTCAAATTATTTTTGACAATATGCAAACAGCAGATCTTCAGGTAGTTCTCAAGGTGGCCGAATTTCGCTCCATCACCGCTGCGGCCACCCACTTAAATATGCGTACTGCAACTGCCAGTGCCGCTGTGAAACGGGTAGAAAACACCTTGGGTGTTGAATTGTTTATTCGTACAACACGCCACCTTAGGCTCTCTAGTGCGGGTGAAAGGTTTATTCCCCAATGCGAGCAGGCCCTGATTATACTGGATCAGGCCTCACAGAGAACAAAAGGGCATCTGGATATTGTCGATGGAGAACTGCGAATCGCCGTGTCATCGGATCTGGGTAGGAATTTGGTTACCCCCTGGCTAGATGAATTTATGGAAATCCACCCGAAGGTAAGCCTTAGAGTGAATGTCAGCGATAGCAACATAGATCTGTATCGGGACGCTGTGGACATTGCAATACGCTATGGCTCACCAGATGCTGCGAATCTATATGGATTTAAGATCTGCAATGTTCCACGGGTACTTTGTGCCACTCAGGGTTACCTTGATAAATATGGCACCCCCAAACATCCTCATGATTTACAATCCCATAACGGTCTTTTTTACCAGCTTTATGACATAACCCATGACGTGTGGGAGTTCTCAGATCGTAAAAAAGCATATAAAATCAGGATGAACGGCAATCGAGCCTCCAATGATGGAGATCTTGTAAGACGCTGGTGTGCTGCAGGCAAGGGGTTGGCGGTTAAATCTAGCCTCGATATGTCCGTTGATTTGCTATCAGGAAATGTTGTAGGCCTCATGCCCGAGTTCAAACCTACTCCCACTGAGCTATGGCTTGTCTGCCCGAGTCGGCAATTGATCACACCGGCGGTCAGGCTGCTCAGAGACAAATTGAAAGAAAAGTGTACAGCAATTCTCCACCAAATGATTGAAAAGGGCGTCTTAAATGAGAGCATTCTTACATAGGAATGAACCGATTATTATTGAATTTGTAAATGGCTGAAAATATAAATTCCCGATGTTGCGGTTCGATCAATTCCACTATGAGTTAAAAGAAATAAATGGAATCCAGAATTTCAGAATAAATATCCCAGAAACGAGTATTTACTTTCTATTTATCTGTAGTTTCCAGTCACCCTGCTACCCTATCTATTTGTTATTAAATACTCTTTCAGAAACACCTTAGATACAAACTGCTGGCATTGATATTGCTATGAATGTGGTGTGGTACTTTCGCATTTTATGGGACCAACTCTTTTGTTTAACTGAATCAATGTCGTCGTGGGGTAAGCATTTTCTGCTCTTTGTTACTCCTAGCTGAGGTTTGGCCATGGAAAGAGATGACAGGAATGAGGCATATCTTATTTATTTACGAAAACATCCAGAAGTGCTTAAAAATGAACCGATCTACGCATCCAGCCCGGCATTATTAATGAAGATGATGCGGCGAGGATTGTGCACCACCGAGCACGAAGAGAAGTCGACATATAAAGCTCGTAGAGAGTGGGAGCATTTTCACTTAAAAACGGCACGTGCTGTAGGGATTGAAATTTCGATCCCAAGTCTGCACCAAGACAAGATGTCAAGTAAAATTGAGATGGTTTGCAGACCGACTCAGTACAGAAAAGATATCGGGTGATGTTTTCTTCAGGCCTTGTTGCGATATCGGAACATTCTTTCTTGGTCGATCCATCCCAAGAGCTCTAAATTATTGCCTCCGCGCGATAATTTTGAACTGATACAATCTGAGCCGCAGTAAGCTTGAAACAGTACTAATGAGATAGACTAGACGTTGGATCTTGAGCCAGAGGCACGAATTTGACTAGAAAGGTCGTACCAGCAGAAACTGAGATTTCTAACAAAGAAACCATGAAACATCACTTTCATGAGTGGTGTCTGAGAAACGACATAGAAGTTCCCGAAAAACCACTAGAATTGTTAAATGATAAAACCTTGACTTTGCCACAAAGGAATTATATCTGGAGCATAATTGAGTTCATTGATTGAGGAAAGCGGCACCTGAAATATTGAGAAAAAAGGAGTGCCGATGGAATCCTCAACCTTGTTCAGGTTTATCTCAGGCAAAAGCTTCTTCCCTGCTCACCCTCGCACTCTATTTTTTCTGAAAATCTAGCCTTGCCAGAAGAATCCTCTCGTTGGGCGTATTTGCCCAGATTCTCACATGCTCAGGAAGATCAATCTGATTCAACCTCTCTTATGACTATGGTTGCCACGACTGATGTAGCTGAACAGCAGAGCCTTATTTACTCATTATCCGCCGATTGACAAAACGAGCAAGACCGTGCACCCTGCATGGAATACTCCGCCCAGTCCATCCGCACACCACACGGATCTCAGATGCCACTGCATAGAAATATATTACCTGAGCCATTTGCAAAACGATCTTTTCGCCCAAACTCTGCGTTATGCTCAAAATTTTATCCTCGGAATATCAATCATATGCCTGTGGTAAAATTTCTCGATGGTTTGATTTTGAACGAAAATCTTAGTTTTGCAAAAGGCTCACCTGATATGATTTTCTTTAGTCAGACCCTGGCTTGCAGCTCTAGAAGGCTTTCCTCCCAGATTTATAGACAGGCAGTGACTTTACATGAATGAACAGCATCACACTATTATTGCACAAGAACTTCGGATTGCTATTCCCCAGGTTGCCGCCACTGTCGATTTGCTGGCAGATGGAGCTACCGTTCCATTTATTTCCAGGTATAGAAAGGAGGCCACCGGCTCTCTTGATGAGGTGCAGGTCACCGCTATACGGGACCGTCTTGCCGGGCTCGCCGAGCTGGACAAGAGGCGGCAAAGCATCATTGAATCGCTCGTCAAGCGGGAGTTGTTGACTGGTGAGTTAAAAGCCAGTCTCAACAGGGCGGACAACCTGACAAGTCTGGAGGACCTCTACCTTCCTTATAAACCCAAGAGAAGAACAAGGGCCATGACTGCCTGTGAAAAGGGATTGGAGCCGCTGGCCCGGGCTCTTTTCACACAAAACACGCGATTATTTTGACTGGAGGGAAGAAGTAAAAAAAGCACCAGGACATCGTCTCTTAGCCATGTTTCGGGGTGAAAAAGAGAAGGTACTTTCTCTGTCGGTAAAGCCGTCTGATGAATTGGCTCTGCCCCTGTAGAAGTACCATTTTGCGTTACAAGGAGACAGGAAACAGGTTGAACTGGCTTTGCGTGACAGTTACAAACGGCTGCTCGGTCCTTCTCTGGAAAACGAGCTGCGGAACAACCTTAAAGAGCGGGCAGACCAGGAAGCGATCAGCGTTTTTGCAGACAATCTGAGAGAATTGCTGCTTGCTGCTCCACTGGGACAAAAGCGCATCATGGCCCTGGACCCTGGTTTTCGAACCGGAGCCAAGCTGGTCTGCCTGGATGAACAGGGGACGCTTCAGTACTCGACGACAATCTACCCAATCACGGGCGGCAAAAAAGATGATGCGGCCAGGATTGTTAAGGATCTGTGCAGGAAATATAAGATAGAGGCAATTGCTGTCGGCAACGGCACTGCCGGAAGAGAGACAGAATCTTTTATCCGTGATCTCAACCTGGGGGCTGAGATCATTGTGACCCTGGTCAATGAGGACGGAGCGTCCATATATTCAGCCTCTGAGGTTGCCCGTCGTGAGTTTCCGGACCAGGATCTAACCGTTCGCGGGGCAATTTCCATAGGAAGGCGATTACAGGATCCCCTCGCGGAACTGGTAAAACTGGAACCGAAATCCATTGGTGTGGGACAGTATCAGCATGACGTTAATCAAGCGGAGCTGAAGAAGAGCCTGGAGGATGTGGTTGTCAGCTGCGTAAATTCAGTTGGTGTAGAGGTCAACAGCGCTTCTCTTGAACTTCTCACCTATGTCTCCGGACTTGGTCCGTCGCTTGCCGCTTCTCTCATCCAGTATCGGAATGACAACGGTCCTTATGCAAGCCGCAAGGAGTTTATGAAGGTTCCTCGCCTTGGGGCCAAGGCTTTTGAACAGAGTGCCGGTTTTCTGCGTATTCATGATGCAGACAATTCTCTGGATGAATCAGGCGTCCATCCGGAGAGATATTCAACCGTTGAGCAGATGGCTGCGGATGTCGGCTGCACGGTGGCTGATCTCATGGCTCGGGAAGAAGCCAGGAGAAAGGTGGACATAAGAAAATATGTGAGTGACAGCCTGGGCCTGCCCACCCTGCAGGATATCATGGAGGAACTTGCCAAGCCTGGTCGCGATCCCCGCAAGAGATTTACCACTTTCACCTTTGCTGAGGGGATTCACACGATCAGTGATTTATTGCCGGAGATGCGACTGCCGGGAATTATCACCAATGTAACGAAGTTCGGCGCTTTTGTAGATATAGGGGTTCACCAGGACGGTCTTATCCATATAAGTCAAATGGCGGATCGATTTGTCAAGGATCCTTCTGAAGTTGTGAGGGTGCGCCAACAGGTGACGGTTCGGGTTATCGAGGTTGATGAGAGGCGAGGGCGGATTTCATTGTCACTGCGAGACGTCTAATCTATAAAATCAACCCCTTCTCTCTTCGTTTACCTATCAGAAAAATAACTTTTGGTTTGAACAACAAATGGCTCATTCGGGTATACCAGTTAGGCGGCGTGCCTGCTGTTGCACGCAGATAGGTGGACGGAGATGAAAATTCGTGAAAAGATAATCAGCCTATTTAACAGGATGGCGACACATTCCAGGAAAACCAGGATCCTTCTCACACCGCTCGGTATCATAATTTTCAGTTTGATCATAACGACAATTATGATTGCCGCTCTGGTTTGCGACAAACTGCTGCATTTACCTCGATTCGTTCCGGAGGGAGCTCGATTACTGCTGTCATTGCCTCTGATGGCGATAGGGATTGCCGTTACCTTTTGGTCTGTTTTCTACTTTTTAAAGGCAAGAGGAACTCCGGTGCCTTTCAATCCTCCTCCTCAACTTGTAGAGACTGGGCCTTATCGATTTTCCAGAAACCCCATGCTTACGGGAGTCTTCATATTTTTATTTGGAACAGGTGTGTGGCTGAACTCGATCTCTCTGGTGTTTTTCTTCACACCGCTTTTTATTATCTTCATCGTGTGGGAGGTTAAGCAGATTGAAGAGCCTGAACTGATCAAGCGTCTGGGAAGTGACTACATCGAATACCGAAAAAGAACTCCAATGTTTCTGCCGAATCTCAAGCGAAGACGGAGATAAAACTTCCACCTAGCTGCAGGGTCACTGAGGTCATCTGATGCCCTTTGGCAAGGTCGAGCTTGGCATCTGAATCAATGAGGAAATGATGAGGAAATGATGAGGAAATGATGAGGAAATATATGGAAATACCTCCCTAAATAAGATAGGGTTTGGCTGGAGAGTATGGCTGGGATTCTTTTTGCAGGCTCTGCTCGCGTGCCCAGTGGGCAGGTGAGGGGCGGCAGCCTTTCTGGTCTGGTCAGTCCAATGGAATTGTACCGTTGGGTGTTCAGCTAAAGGAAATCAACAGGAGGAGGTTCGTTATGGGAAGGAAATTCTGTAAAGCAGCATCATCCATTGCAGTAGTGTTGAGTTTGGTTTTGCTTTATGCGCTGACATCGTGGGCTGCTGAGTGCAGCAATCGAGGAGATCTGGATGTCCAGTTTTGTGATGAGAACGGGGATCTTGTCGCAGACACGCCCAAAGACTCATCCGAGTGGCTGGATCCCTCGACACTGGTGTTCTCCTATACACCGGTCGAAGATCCTACTGTTTATGAGAATGTGTTCACCGAATTCATGGAGTACCTTTCCGAGAAGACGGGAAAACGGGTGAAATGGTACGGAGCCGAGTCCTACGCCGCTCAGGTGGAGGCCATGCGATCAGGACGGCTGCATGTGGCAGGCATTTCTACCGGGCCGACAGTTTTTGGCGTCAACCTTGCCGGTTACGTGCCCATGTCGATTATGTGTAAAGGAGACGGCACCTTTGGTTACAAGCTTCAGCTTATCACCCAGAAAGACAGTGATATCAATGAAGTGAAGGATCTGAAAGGTAGAAAAGTCGCACACGTGACTCCCTCTTCCAATTCCGGCAACCAGGCCCCCAGGGCCTTGTTCAAGTCTATGGGGGTAACCCCTGATGTTGATTATGAGGTAAACTATTCCGGCAAGCATGACAACTCGATCATGGGTGTGGCGAACGGTGACTACGAGGCCGCACCAATCGCCTCAAGCGTCCTTGACCGAATGGTCACCAAAGGCGTGGTGAACAAGGATGATCTCAAGATAATCTGGGAGTCAGACCCGTTTCCGACAACCTCATACGGTTTCGCCTACAACCTGAAGCCGGAACTTCAGGAGCAAATCAAAGAGGCCTTCTTGACCTTTGATTGGAAGGGAACCGGTCTGGAGCAGGAATTTGGTAAACAGGCAGACAAGTTCTGCGCAATTACTTTCGAAAAGGAATGGAAACCTATTCGCATTATCCAGAAAGAAAATAACACGGTCTACAGCCAGGAAGCCTTGAACCAGATGAAAGTGAAAAAGTAGAAGAAGAAATAATTTTCATCACAAATCAAAACTCTACCTGCCATCCTGAAAGGTTTTTAAAATCGGGGCAGCTTTAATGAGGCTGGCGCTTTCCCCCAGGATGGCAGGTTGTTCTTTGTTATGTTCTGATTCACTTCCGACCAAAAATGATTTTAATGCCCGCCATTGCTAGGTAGATAATGTTCATCATCAAGGGTCTTTCAAAGACATACCCAGGTGGTTTTACCGCACTGGAGGAAATCAACCTGGAGATATTACAGCCACAGGTGGTAATGATCATAGGTTCCTCAGGGGCAGGTAAATCTACTTTGATACGCTGCATCAACAGGCTGATCGAACCTACGACGGGGAGCGTGAAACTCAATGACATGGAAATCACGACCCTCGGGAAAAACGGTTTGCGCAAAGCCCGGCGGCGTATGGGGATGATTTTCCAGGAATACAATCTGGTTGATCGGTTGACCGTCATGGAAAATTTACTCTCGGGGCGTCTTGGCTACGTCAGCTTTTGGCAGGCCTATCGCAGAAAGTATAGCCCGGAAGACATATCAGCCGCCTATGAGTTACTTGATAGAGTGGGCTTGACTGACAATTGCAACTCCAGGGCCGATGCCCTGTCTGGCGGGCAACGACAACGTGTCGGTATTGCCCGGGCGCTGATGCAGCGGCCGGATCTTCTACTGGTAGATGAACCGACGGCAAGCTTGGACCCCAAGACTTCCAGGCAGATTATGCGGCTTATAGTCGAACTGGCAGCGGAACGGGGAACACCTGCAATGATTAATATTCACGATGTTGCCCTGGCGAGATCGTTTGCCGATCGAATAATAGGGCTGGCCGGGGGAAGGGTTGCATTTGATGGAACAGCGGCGGAAGTCTCTGATCAGGTATTGACAGAGATATATGGTGAAGAGGACTGGAGCGCCACCATCAAGAAAGATGAAAATGATCTCAATGGAGATGAGGGTATTTTCTCCAGAATTAATAAGGAATCGTCAGCGGGATGAGTTATCCGACGACCTGGCAGCCCCCGCGTTTTTTCCCTAATCCATACGTTCGCTATGGCGTTATTCTGGGTGTGCTTTGCTACTTTCTTCTTTCCTACCTCACCCTGGAAGTCGATTGGCAGAGGACGCTTAAGGGAATTCCCCGGGCGATAGATATATTCCAGAGGATGTTTCCGCCTAATTTCAGCCGCTGGGAAATCCTGGTGCGCGGGGTAGTTGAAAGCGTCCAAATGGCCCTCGCAGCGAGCTTCTTCGGTATGATCATCGCCATACCTGTGGGTCTCTGTGCCGCCAATAATCTGGTTCCCAAACCGGTCTATTACGCCGGGCGGGCCTTTCTCGGGATTAGCAGAACCTTTCATGAAGTTATCGTCGCGATTTTCTTTGTGAAAATATTCGGTTTTGGTCCTCTGGCCGGCGTTTTGACCCTGATCGTGGCCAGTTTCAGCTTCATCGGCAAGATGATAGCAGAAGATATCGAGAATATGAGGCCAGGCAAACTGGAGGCCATCAGGGCCACCGGCGCCAGTTTTCCCAAACTGCTTCTTTATGCGGTCCAGCCCCACATCCTGCCGCGCTATATCGGCGTTTCAATCTATCGACTCGACGCCAACATCAGGCATTCTACGGTTGTCGGCATTGTCGGTGCCGGCGGAATCGGACAAACCTTGGCCGCCAGCTTTTCGCGCTACGACTATGGTTTTAGCCTGGCCATATTGATGACCATCGTGTCGCTGGTATTTCTGGGGGAATTTTTTAGCAACTGGATACGGGCGAAACTGAGATGAGCCAGGTCGATTTTCAAGAGAAATACCCTCAGATCTGGAAACGCTTTACTCCCAGAGAGACCCTCATTCGCTATATCTGGTATGCCGGCATCGTTTTTATAGCCGTCTGGTCAGTCAGCAATCTCGACATACCCTGGTTCTATTTCCTGGATGCCCACATCCAGGCAGCAGACCTGTTTACCCGAATGATACCGCCCTACTGGCCATTTTTCCTCGACATCATTCCGCCCCTTGTGGAGACCCTGCATATCGCGACTCTGGGTACCGTTTTCACTATTTTCCTGGCCTTTCCCGTGGCCATCCTGTCAGCGAGAAACACCACCTTTAATAAGACCACCTGGTTTCTTGGCCGACTTATTCTGGTTACTTCGAGGTCGGTCAATACCGTCGTCTGGGGACTTCTGTTCGTCGCCATTTTTGGGCCGGGACCCGTTGCCGGAATTTTCTCGGTGGCCGCCCGGTCGATCGGCTTTGTGGGCAAGCTCATTGCCGAGGCCATAGAAGAAATCGATGTCGGGGCCGTTGAAGCCATCGAGGCTACCGGTGCTTCAAAATTGCAGATTCTGCTGGTAGGGGTGCTTCCCCAGGTTATGCCTGTCATTCTCGGAACAATCATCTATCGCTGGGATATCAATATCCGTGAATCAACTGTACTCGGGTTCGTCGGAGCGGGTGGAATCGGCATCGTGCTCTACTCTTCAATCAACCTTTTTGCCTGGCACGAAGTGTCGGTTATCCTGATTTCTATCTTTGGTGTGGTGATCCTCAGCGAATATCTCTCCATCAAAGCCAGGGCCAGGATCACCTAAGCGTCTAGCGGCTTCTGGCCTTAGCCCTTTATTATCATGAAATGTATAGCGGGTATATCAGATATCAAAGATCGCTATGATGCATTTATTATCGATATCTGGGGGGTGCTGCACGATGGGGCCAAAGCCTATCCAGGGATAATTGACTGCCTCCGCAAGCTGCAGGGCGGCAACAAAAAGGTCACGCTTCTTTCCAACAGCGGGCGGCGAGCCCATGTGGTCGGCACTGATTTGTACGGTTTCGGTATTGCGCCGGATCTGTACACATCTCTGGTCACCTCAGGAGAACTCACTCATCTTACATTTAAGACCAATGTTGACAGTCGGCTG
>JARRLH010000179.1:0-8651 GCA_037387205.1 Desulfofustis sp. | reverse complement strand
GGCGATCTATTCACCATCGGCGATGAGCAGACCCAGGTGACCATCGACCGCTATTACAACGTTGCCTCACTGGGTTTCGATGTGGACTGGGAGATGGATTTCTGGGGTAAATTCCGGCGCTCCATCGAATCGGCCGACGCCAATCTTCTGGCCACGATTGCCGACTATGAAGATATTCTGGTGAGCCTGACCGCCGAGACAGCCAGGACCTATGTAGATATCAGGACCCTGCAGGAGCGTATCGCCCTGGCCAGGAAAAATGAAGAACTGCAGCAGAATTCGCTGGATCTGGTAAACCTGCAGTTCGAGGCCGGCGTGGTCACCGAACTTGACGTGCTCCAGGCCAAGACATTGCTGTCCACCACTCGAGCCGCGATTCCCAATCTCGAGGCGGCGCTGGCCAGCGCCACGTATGGTCTGGCGGTGCTGGTTGGGGTATTGCCCGAAGAAATCGATGCTCTGCTCGAACCGGACCTGCCGATTCCCGAAGTGACAAACCAGGTGGCCACCGTGCTGCCGGCGGAAATGCTGAGGCGACGCCCCGACGTCCGCAGGGCGGAAATGAGGGCCGCCGCCCAGAGTGCCCAGATTGGGGTGGCCCAAACCGAACTCTACCCAAGCTTCTCGCTGTTCGGCTCCATCGGCTGGACGGCAAGCGATATCGGCGACAGCAGCCTCGCCGATATTTTCGAATCCAACAGTTTTTCCTATACCTTCGGCCCCACGTTCACATGGAACCTGTTCAACTACGGACGGTTGAAAAACGAAGTGCGCATTCAGGACGCCCGCTATCAACAGACCATTCTCAACTATCAGAATACGGTACTGAATGCCGCCCGGGAAGTCGAAGATGCGATGAAAAGCCTGGTCAATTCCTACGTGGAGGCCCAATATGTCGAGGCCAGTGTGGAAACCTCGCAGCGTTCCACTGATCTCTCACTGCTGCAGTACGAGGAGGGGCTGATCGATTACCAGCGTGTCCTCGACTCAATCAGATCACTGACCCTGCGACAGGATGCGTATGCCCAGACCAAAGGGAAAATAGCCACCAATGCCATCGGCCTCTACAAGGCCTTCGGCGGAGGCTGGGATATCGATTATCAGAACGACCTTCTGCTGCCGGAAGCGACAAAACTACCGTTCGCTGGCAATGGTGCTGCTCATACCGGTAGTGGCTCTTTACTGGCTCGGCCTCTACGAGATCGTACCCTTTGACCTGCTCTCCGCCTATGCGCTGCTCGCCCTGTTCTACATCCTTCTTATTATTGCCTTCGGCGGCCAACTGATCCGGGCAAAGCGCATCGATCTGCAGGTGATCTACGGTACACTCTGCCTTTACCTGATCCTCGGTCTTTTCTGGGGGGCGCTCTACAGTCTGCTCTATGAACTGAGTCCCGGAAGCTTCTCCGGGGAGCTTCTGGAACCACCGCATGTATCGCTGCTCACCACCTTCAACTATTTCAGCATGGTCACCCTGACCACCCTCGGCTATGGAGACATTACCCCGCAGACCCATGCCGCCGGCGCCCTCTGCCAGATCGAAGCCATCGCCGGCCAGTTCTATATTGCGGTGGTGGTCGCCTGGCTGGTGGGCAACTTCATTGCCGACAGACAGGAACAGTCCTTGAAATAACCACCACTGTCAGGAACTCTCCATGGATGCTGAAACGCCATCGCCTCCGGAACAAAAGCAAAAACGACATTCTGCCGACAGGTCAAAAAGCGGCGTCAGGAGGTGGACTGCAATGGTATTGCTCATCTGCGTGGGTGCTGCTCGCGCTGCACGTGCAAAAGTCTTCGACAATCCGCGCCGCCTGAGCCTGTTTATCTGAGTTTCTCAGTCAGATAGGCGATGCGGGCCAGTTCTTCGGTGAGATCGGCGATATCATAGGCCCACCTGATATCCTCGCCGAGGCAGATGATGCCGTGCTGCTCCAGCAGCAATACTTTGCAGCCCGGATTGGAGTTGATGGCCCTGACCACATTGGCCTGCAGTTCCGTTGTCCCGGACGGCTGAAACTCCACCCGGGGCATGGGCGGCTGTTTGAAGGCCGCATCGGTGACCATGGGGATATCCCGCTTCAGCACTGCAAAAGTGGTGGCATAGGGCGGGTGTATATGGAGCACCGCCCCGACATCTGGCCTCAGCCGCAGGATGTCGGCGTGAAACAGGTACTCCTTGGACGGTACATAGGGACCGTTCGGTCGGTATTCGTAGGTGCTGATATCCATCTCGATGAGGTTTTCCATCGAGGTATCGCCCAGGTTCAGCCCCGAGGCGGTGATCGCCATGCGGCCATCGGTCAGTCTGGCGCTGAAGTTGCCGCCCGTGCCGCCGACCAGGCCGCGATCATAGGTGCGCCGGGCGTAATCGATCAGTATCTGTTTGAGGTCATCGTTGGTCATTAGCGGCCACCTTTGCGTACCCAGCCCTGGGGAAGATCCAGTTTTACGAGCTGGCGGAAATGATGTTTTGTGTCCTGATAGAGCTGCTTATACATGGGAAAAAGTTTTGAGTAGGTCTGATGCGCGTTATAATCCGGCTCGAAGGTTGCGCCGGTAACCACTGTCTTCGCCACCGCCTCGCGGTAGTCCCCGTAGAGTCCGAGCCCGACCCCGGCCAGCAAGGCGGCGCCGAGCACCTCGGTGTGGCTCTGGGTGAGACTGACGACACTGTAGTTCACCACGTTGTCGATAATCTGGTTCCCGACGCGGCTCGACGCCGCCGCACCGCCAATGTGCAGATCGTTGATCGTCAGCTCCATATCCTGCTCCAGCAGCTCGACCACATGCCTGATGGCAAACGCCGCACCCTCCAGCACCGAGTTGAAGAAATCTCCGCGGTTATGGCCCAGAGTGACCCCGAAAAACACCCCGCGGGCGTAGGGGTCCCAGATGGGCGTGCGTTCTCCGGCGAGATAGGGCAGAAAGAGCAGCCCCTTGGAGCCCGGGGGAGAGGCGGCCGCCTGAGCGGTTATGAGATCGTAGACGTTTTCGCCACTGCGCTCGGCTGCCTGCTGTTCCTGGTGCCCGAAATTGTCCCTCACCCAGCGCAGAGTCGAGCCGACGCCGTTGATGGCGCCGATATACTGGTAGCAGTCGGTACTGAGATGGGTGCAATTCATGAAGCGCTGATCAAAGCGGTCTGTCCGCACCGGTCCGGCAACCCTGGCGGCCGTTCCCATGATGATAAAGCATTGGCCTTCATCCAGGACACCGGTCCCCAGGGAGGCCCCGATGGTGTCCATGCATCCGCCGACCACCGGGGTGCCGGGGGCAAGGCCGGTCAATTTCGCTGCTTCAGCGGTGACGTTACCGACAACTTCGTCGCAGGCCACGGGCCTGGGCAGTTTTGCTTCATCGATGTCAAGCCCGTTTAAAAATGGGGTATGCCATCGACGTCTGCGGATATCAAAGAGCAGCGTGGTGGAGGCGCGGGAGTGGTCGATGGTGAACTCCCCGGTCAAACGGGCCACCAGGTAACCGCCTGGTACCATCAATTTATGGGCGGCCTCGTACGAGTCCGGCTCATGGTGTTTAAGCCACAGCAGGGTCGGCAGCGAATAGGCGCCGGGGGCAAGGGGATTGCCGGTTATCGAAAACACCGTCTCCGCCCCCAGCTGCTCTTTGATGCGCTCGACCTCGGGCAGGGCCCGCTGATCCCAGAGCATAATCGCCGGTCGAATCGGTTTGGCCTGGATATCGACAGCGATCAGCCCGTTGGTGCAGCCCACGCCAATGGCTTTGATGTGTGCGGGGTCAACCCCCTGGAGCGAAGCTCTTACTGCCTTGACGGTTGCCTGCCACCAGAGCTCCGCATCATGCTCTGCCTGACCCGGAACGGTGCTGATCATCTGGTACTCGCCGTAGCCTGAACCAATAAGCGTTCCGTCAAGATCGAACACACCGGCCTTGGTGCCGGTTCCGCCTATGTCAATTCCGAGCAGCAAGAAGCCTTCGCTCATTGGTATGGTCCTCAAGAGGGATGATAGAAGTGATTTTAAACTCAGGAATCGTTGAGCAGTTCGCTGAGCCGCGGGCCGATAAAATCGAGGCTGGAGAGAACCCGTCCTGCCACGCGCGGGGCCAGCTTATCCCGCACCCGGGCAATGGAGATCTGGGCCAGCATGAGTAGATCAACCCGGTCGAACATCCTCTCAATGGCCTCAACCACTTCCTGATCATGCCCCTCGATATCACCCCGAGTAAGTTTGGCGAAGGCTTCCGGGCACAATTCGGGTATCAGTACCGCCCTGCTCTTCAGCCTCTGGGTAACTTCTGAAAAGAGCGTTTGAGACGGCATCTCGGTGGTCGGGTTGGTCATTATCAAACCTATGCGCTCAGCGTGATGCACGGCATACTCCACCATCGGCTCATCAACTTTGAGCACTGGAATTTTAACTCGGCGGCGAACTTCATTCACACAGGGGGATAATGAGGAACAGCTGACCACGGCGAGATCGGCTCCAATTTCTTCGGTCGAGGCCACCATTCTGGTCAGCCAATCGGTGATTTCGGAAGTGATCGTGCCCAGCGCCGCCAGCTTCCTTAGAATACCTTCATCGAGCACATGATTGATTTGCAGCTCTGCCGCGGAATCACTAATCGACCGGTGCACTGGATCGATAACCAGACGGGTCGTATGGACAACTCCGACCATGCTCATAGGCGCCTCCAGCGATTATTTATGTGGTGGAATGGTGCCGTGCAGTTGCACCAGAGAAGCCATCATTTTCTCACCCAGCCCGGCCTCGACTGCAGCCCTGTAGGTGGTGAGCAACGATTCCGCCAGATAGCTCTCAAAGCCAAAGCCGTCGGCAAATTCCTTGAAATAGCCGACGTCCTTGCAGGCATTGTTCAAGGTAAATTTGTGGCCGGTGAGATCGCCCTGCAGCAGCGGCGGAACCATTTTTCGCAACACGCCGCTGTCGGCACCTCCCGCGGACATAACCTCATAGAGCGCCCTGGCATCGACTCCCGCCTTGAAGCAGAGGCTGATGCCCTCGGCAATAAGGGCCGTATAGCCGCAGGAGATGAAGTTGTTGATCAATTTGGCGCTGTGGCCGGCACCTGGCGGACCGAAATGGACGATGTGTTCAGAATAGCAGGCCAGAAGCGGTTCGATCCGCTCAAATATCGAGTTCTCCGCTCCCACCAGACTGTTGAGCCGCCCCGCTTCAGCATCCTTCGGGGCCCTGGTCACAGGAGCATCGACGAAATGTGCCCCTGCAGCACCCAGATCTTCGGCAACGCGTCTGCTCAAATTCGGATTGCTGGTAGTGCAGTCGACCAGGATAAAGCCCGGTCTACAGTGATTGATCACTCCATTTTTTCGATAAACAAGATCTTCGACCTGAGGTGCGCCGGTTACACAGAAGAAGACGACATCGCTTGCCGACACGAGTTCTTCCATTGAGGCGGCTTCTGTAGCCCCGTGGCTGAGCAGATCCTCCAGCGGTGCGCGATTGCGGTGGGCCAGAGCCTTGAGCGGATAGCCGTTTTTCAAGATATTGGCGGCCATACCGTGACCCATCATTCCCAGACCGACAAAACCGATACGTTCTCTCATGCGCTCCCCCCAAAAACCTCTTTTGCCGGCCCAGGCTAGGACATTGAGCAGGCAAGCAGAAAGGCCTCTCTCAGTGCCCTGACATTGGCGATCCCCTGACCGGCAATGTCATAGGCCGAGCCATGCGCCGAGGTGGTAACCGGATAGTCCAGTCCTGCATGCACGGTGACGCCATGGTCGAAGCCCATGAGCTTCATGGCGATCTGGCCCTGGTCGTGATACATGGTCACAACCGCATCGTATTTTCCGTCTCTGCCCATCAGAAAAATCGTATCGGGAGGAAACGGTCCCGAAACGTTTATCCCTTCCTGCTGGGCCTTCCGGACTGCTGGTTCGATGATGTCTATCTCCTCAGTGCCGAACATGCCGCCGTCTCCGGCATGGGGATTGAGGCCGGCAACGGCAATCTGGGGATCGTCGTTGCCACTTGCTCGCAAGGCCTTGTCGAGAACCCTGGCGGCGGTCAAAATGGACTCCTCGTTCAGCAGTTCGCTCACCTGGCGGTGCGAGACATGCGAGGTGGCACGCGAGGTCCACAGGTTACCAAGCGTGTTGAGAAGACCAAAATCGCCTTTATGGTCCAAGAGATCGAGAAACAACCCCGACTCGTCTTCGTGTTTTAGACCGGCGAGGTGCATTGCCTCCTTGTTGAGCGGCGCAAAGCACAGGCAGTCAACCACCCCCTGCAGGCACAGGTGGATGCCTTTGGTAAGACAGTCGAGCTGATACTTTCCTGCAATCTTGGACACCTGCCCCTTGTTACCTGAATCACCCTCGTACACCGGTCTGGTAAGCAGCACCGGAGTGTCGTCGGTGAACAAATCTGCGCTGCCGTGATCTGCGGTTTTGTAATCGAAGTGCACTCCGGCCACTCTCATGCCTTCATCGAGCACTTGTTTGTCGGCGACGATAACCAGGCGGGCTCTTTTTGAGGTCTCCTGCTCGGCCACCAGTTTGGCCGCCAATTCCGGGCCGATGCCGTTCGGATCCCCCAGCACCAGAGCAACTCTGGGCTTTTCACTCACATTCATAAGCTCTATCCGTAAAACAGGTTTACCAGCGTCAAGGAGACCGGCGGAAAATAGGTGACCAGTAACAGTACAAAGACCAGTACTCCAATAAAGGGAATGTTGACCTTGGTGGTCTCCCAGATATCGGTCTTGGCGATCGAGCAGGAAGTGACCAGCACGCTCGCCACCGGCGGCGTCTGCTGCCCGATGGCGATGTTGAGGGTCATGATCAGCCCGAACTGAATCGGGTTGATGCCGATCTGATTCACAAGCGGCATGACGATCGGTACAATCAGGATAATCGCCGCCGCCCCGTGCAGAAACATGCCGACCACGAACAACATCACGTTGAGCATGGCCAGCACCATCAATTTGTTGCTTGTAAAGCCGATCACCCACTTGGCAAAGTTCTGCGGCACCTGTATCTCAGTGAGATAGAGCCCGAGTACCGCCGAGGTGGCGACCAGCAGCATGACCACCGCGGTCTGGGTAACTCCTTCGATCATCGCCTTGCGCAGGTGCTTCCAGTTGATTTCCCGGTAAATAACGCCGCCGATGAAAAGCGCTGCGACTACGGCCAGACCGGCGCCTTCGGTGGCGGTAACAATGCCGCCGAAAATGCCCCCCAGAATTATCACCGGCAGAGTCAGGGCCCAGCCCGCCTCTTTGAAAGCAACCCACAGCTTGCGCAGGGAAAATGCCTCCTCCCGCGGCAGATCGTAACGCACCGCGTACCAGTAGCAGAGCCCCATCATCGAGAAGCCGCCGAGCACGCCCGGTATGATGCCGGCGACGAACAACTGTACTATCGAAGTGTCGGACAACGCACCATAGAGGATCATGGCGATCGAGGGCGGGATGATGATGGCGATCGAGGCCGACGATGAGGTAACCGCAGCGGACAATTCAGGCGTATAACGACGCCTTTTCATGGCCGGGATAAGCACCGATCCAATGGCCGCCACGTCGGCCACGGCAGAACCTGAGATCTCGGCAAAAAACATGGTATTCATTAATGCCCCGGCCAGGATAAACAGCGGAATGGCCAAAAGCGGAAAACTGGTGGCGGCGTCGAACATGGTCAGCGCGGCATTGTACACACTGCTGAACCCCTTTGACACCAGCATGCCGATCAAGGCCACCGCACCGAGCGCGACCGCAATCGGCACATTGATCATGACCAGCAGAAATAGCCCGATAATCAGGAGAATTGCGCTCATGACTGGCTTGCCTCCTCTATCGCCTGGTCGATCATTTCCTTCTCGTAGTCGATCCCGGCCATCGCTTTGCGCCATGCATCCGGGATGCTGAGAATTTCTGCTATAATGAACAGGGCCGAGCCGATTGGTATTACCGACTGGGTGAAACTGAGCGGCACCCAATTCAGGCTGACCAGGGTCTCCTCGCCGAAGATGCCGAGCAGGTACCAGCCGGCATAACCGACCAGGGTAAAGAAACTGATTACCACCGTCTCAGCGGTAACGAACGCGGCGGCTCTCAGCTGTTTCGGCAGCTTTAGGAACAAACCGGGAAAACCCAGATGCCCGCGATGAATTACGGCAAGTGCTGAACCGTAATAGGTAAGCCAGGCCAGGACAACCGAGGCCACCTCGTCATACCAGATCAGTGATTTACCGAGAAATCGAAAGATGACCGCGAGGACGACGATGACCGCCATGGTGATCAGCAGGCTGATCGAAACAATCTCCAGGATTCTTTCCAACCAGCGTTTTATAGTATTCAGCATGATAGCGCCAGGAACACGGGCAGGGAAAACCTTTTTAAAAAGGTCCGGCCGACTGTCTCCAGTCGGCCGGACCTGTCCGAATAGTGGTAAGCAGGTCCTGCTATTCAGCCAGCTGCATAGCCAGATCGATCATCTGCTTGCCGGTCGCGACTTCCTTGGCAAACTCTTCATAGATCGGCTTGCTTGCTTCGACAAAAGCCGCACGGTCGGCCACGTTGACCTCCATCGACTCGGCCAGTTTGCCGCGCAGGGCCATTTCATCACTGGTGCCGGTGGCATACATCCAGCCCTGGACGTTGCGGGCGGTGTCCTCGAGGATCATGCG